>JAJFBF010000032.1 GCA_020697295.1 Moraxellaceae bacterium
GAGGCCGATGATGTCCTTGCCCGCGGCTTTCAGCTCGGCGGCCTTGTTGGTGACGGCCAGCGTGGGGGAGGGCTTGATGCTCAGTACACGGTCAGACAGACGGATGTCCACGGCGGAACCTCGTGTTGGACGGGGGTAGGGAAAAGGGCGGTGGCATGATACCGGAAGGCGGGAGCGGGGGGGAGCCTGAAATGGCCAATCCCCCGTCGGGCTGTAGGTCGGGCTTCAGCCCGACTGCTCTCCTCTGATGTTGGGCTGAAGCCCGACCTGCAACCCGCCGCCCTATAGCGGGCAAAGCTCCAGGCGCGCCGGAAAGCGCTGCACACCCAGCATCGGCGTCAGCAGCGGCTCGCAGCCGGCAGCCAGGATCTCGTTGAGCAGTCCCGGCAGGTCCACGCCCGGGATCAGGTCGGGCTCCTCATGCAGCGGCGTCAGCATCGTGTCCCAGTGACAGGGGATGATCCAGCGCGGCTTGAGCAGGCGCACCACGTCCTTCACGAAGTCCGGCCGGGCCTGGCGACCGATGGCGCACAGGCAGACCACGTCCACTTGCTGTCCTGCCAGTTCCTCGTTGATGAAGTCGGCGCTGTCGATATGCGCGATGCGCAGACCGCCCGTGTCCACGATCCAGTTCAGCACCAGACCGTGCCTCAGGTCCGCCATCCGCGGCGGCCAGGGCGGCGGCGCCGTGATGTCGCCGGGAAAGGGAATGCGGCCAAACACGCGGCCGTGCCGCGAGGGCAGGCCGCGTACCGTCCAGCTGCCGCTGGCGATGTCTTCGCGACCGGCCGTGGCCCGCAACTGCGACTCGGGCAGCCCGGCGGCGCGGCCGACCTGTATGGTCGAGTCGGAGCCGATCAGGCGCGCGCCCGTCTGCCGGCACAGGTCGGGCGCATCCAGGATATGATCGTAGTGGGCGTGGCCAATGAGGACATCGTCGGCCTCGGGAATCGTGGCGCGGATCAGCGCGGTATCCGGCACCAGCGGTCGCGCCAGGGTGTCGACGACGCCGGGGCGCGAGACATAGGGGTCGAGGACGAGGGTGCGCCCCGCGCCCTTGATGACGAAGCCCGCTGTTCCCAGATAGGTAATGCTGACGGTGTCAGCGGCGCCCAGGTGGTTACAGCCTTCGTGGCTGCAGAACCACTCGGGGTTGGCCTGGCGCAGGCCGATCATGCGTTTCCACAGGGCCATCGTCGTCTTGTCCGCACAGTCACGAGAAAGAGCCAGACTACGCGGGATTGGCGCGGTCGCACAATGCAGGCTCATCGCCTGTCCATCCTGCGGGCACGGCCACCGGCCAAGGGGTGAGCCCCGGTGCGGGGGCGCGCCGGGCGCCATCCGGTTGCCTCTGCAGGTCGGGCTTTAGCCCGACACGGTCTGACCGATCAGGTCGGGGCTCATCCCGACACCCACAAGGCTGAGCGTCCCGCCGGTACAGGCGCCTGGTGCCCATCCCGGCAAGTCGGGAGTTAGCCCGACCTGCCAAGCGCAGAATGCCTTGCCGGGACAGCCTCTCAGCCACACTTGCTGTCGCCGCAATTAAGGCAGGTCAAGCAGTTGTCCATGATGATCATGGCCTTGGTGTTGCACTTGTTGCAGAGCTTGGCGCTGTCGGGGAAGTGCCCGCCGGTCGCATCACCCTCGCCGGCCGCCGTGCCGCTGCTGGCGCGACGCTCGTATTCGGCGCGCTTGTCCGCGATCAGGCGCTGCTGGTGCTCGTCCAGGCCCTCGTCCTTGATCATGCCGATGTGCTTGAGGTGGGTCTCGATCACGTCGCCGATCTCGCTGACCAGCGAGGGGCAGAACTTGCCGCCTTTCTTGAAGTAGCCCCCGCGCGGGTCGAACACGCTGTGCAGCTCGTCGACCAGGAAGGTGACGTCGCCACCCTTGCGGAACACGGCGGAGATGATCAGCGTCAGCGCCACGATCCACTGGAAGTGGTCCATGTTCTTCGAGTTGATGAAGATCTCGAAGGGCCGGCGCACCTCGTGACGGGTGCCGGCATTCAGCAACAGGTCATTGATGGTGACGTAGAGCGCGTGCTCGGACGTCGGCGTCTTGATCTTGTAGGTGGAGCCGATGAGCGACTCCGGGCGCTTGAGTTGCTCGTGCATGTGCACGATGTCCTCGGCCGGCGCGGCAGTGGCCGGTGCGACCGCCTGGGCGGCTTCGTTCTTGTCCGCCAGCGCGTAGCTGACGATTTTCTTTTCGATCTTGATGCTCATGATGCGTAGCTCTCGGTATCCGGGGTTAAAGGCCGTGGCAATCAGAACTTGCCAGCGTGAAGCGGTAGGTGGTGTTCTCCAGGTCCTTCTCCTTCACCAGCACGCCCTGGAAGGCCTCCGGATTGAAGCGGAAGGTGGTGCAGCCCTTGAGGCCCTGCTCATAGGCGTACATGTAGATGTCCTTGAACTTCTCGTAGGGATAGTCCGTGGGCACGTTGGCGGTCTTGGAAATGGACGAGTCAATCCAGCGTTGCGAAGCGGCCTGCACATCCACATGGCCGCTGGGGGCGATGTCGTCGGCGGTGATGAAATACTCGGGCAGCTTCTCTTCTTCCACATCCGAGTAGGGCATGGCGCGCGGATTCACCAGCTCGCGGTAGGCCAGCAGCTCGAAGGAGAACACGTCCACCTTTTCCTTCGACTTCTTGCCTTCGCGGATCACGTTACGCGCATAGTGGTGCGCAAAGCTGGGCTCGATGCCGTTGGAGGCATTGTTGGCCAGGCTCAGCGAGATGGTGCCGGTGGGCGCGATGGAGCTGTGGTGGGTGAAGCGGGCGCCGGTCTCGGCCAGCGCCTCCACCAGCTCCGGCGCCACCGTGGCCACCTTCTGCATATAGCGGCTGTAGCGCGCGTGCAGCACCTTGCCCTTCACCGTGTCGCCGACCTTGTAGCCGTCCACCGCCATTTCCGGACGCTGCGCCAGCATGGCGACGGTGACCTCGAAGTCCTGCTCCATGATCGGTGCCGGCCCCTTCTCGCGTGCCAGTTCGAGCGCGGTCTCCCAGCCGGCGATCGCCATCTCGCGGGTCACCTGCTCGGTGAACTCCAGCGATTCCGGTGAGCCGTACTTCATGCGCATCATCGTCATCACCGAGCCCAAGCCCAGGAAGCCCATGCCGTGGCGACGCTTGCTCATGATCTCCTTCACCTGCTGCGGCAGCGGCAGGCCGTTGATGTCGACCACGTTGTCGAGCATGCGCGTGAACACGGCCACCACTTCGCGGTACTGCTCCCAGTCAAAGCGGGCACGGTCGGTGAAGGGCTCGCGCACGAATTTCGTGAGGTTCACCGAGCCCAGCAGGCAGGCGCCATAGGGCGGCAGCGGCTGCTCGCCGCAGGGGTTGGTGGCGCGGATGTTCTCGCAGAACCAGTTGTTGTTCATCTCATTGACCTTGTCGATGAGGATGAAGCCGGGTTCGGCGAAATCGTAGGTGGAGGCCATGATCAGGTCCCACAGGCGACGCGCGGGAATGGTCTTGTAGACGCGGCAGGCGGTCTTGCCTTCGGGGCTGACGTGGTAGTGGTTGGGCAGCGGCCAGTCGCGCCAGATCACCTTGGCGGGATCGCGCAGGTCGACCTGGTCGGTCTCGATTTCCTTCGTGGTCATGGGGAAGGCGAGGGGCCAGTCGGCGTGGTCGCGCACGGCTTCCATGAAGTCGTGGGTGATGAGCAGCGACAGGTTGAACTGGCGCAGGCGGCCGGATTCGCGCTTGGCGCGGATGAACTCCATCACGTCCGGGTGGCCGATGTCGAAGGTCGCCATCTGGGCGCCGCGGCGACCGCCGGCCGAGGACACCGTGAAGCACATCTTGTCGTAGATATCCATGAACGACAGCGGGCCCGAGGTGTAGGCGCCGGCGCCGCTGACATAGGCGCCCTTGGGGCGCAGCGTCGAGAACTCGTAGCCGATGCCGCAGCCGGCCTTCAGCGTGAGGCCGGCCTCGTGCACCTTCTCCAGGATGTCGTCCATGGAGTCGCGGATGGTGGCGGAGACGGTGCAGTTGATGGTGGAGGTGGCGGGCTTGTGCTCCAGGGCGCCGGCATTGGAGGTGATGCGGCCGGCCGGGATGGCGCCGTGCTGCAGCGCCCACAAAAAGCGCTTGTTCCAGTGCGCGCGCGCCTCGGGGGTGGCCTCGACATCGGCCAGGGCACGGGCCACGCGCTCATAGGTGGCGTCCAGGGTGGCGTCGACGGGCGTGCCATCCTTGGCCTTCAGGCGGTATTTCTTGTCCCAGATGTCGAGGGAGGCCGCCTGGTAGGGGATTTCGGGGGTTTCCGGGGTTGCAACGACGTGCAGGTGTACGGGATCCATGGAGTGACCTGGCCTGTTCTTGGAGTGGGGGTGGCGTTTGCGGATGGGCAGGGCCGCAAAGTCAGGGGGAAGCTGTATTTTGGGACACAATATATAGTGTTTTCGGGTGAGACCCTAGGGGGCACAAGCGTCTCTTTCAAAAGGACGCAAAACCTTGATGAAAATCAAAAAATGTAATTTAAAACATATGGTTATATAATAATAATTATATATTACGTCACGTTTATCAGATTTCCTGTCATCAGGAGCCAGTCTGTGCGCATCTATATATTGTGTTTCTGCTGAAGGGCGCGTGAGGCAGCGGAGCCGTTGGCAAAAGCGCTTGTCGTGGCCTGGGCCTGAGGCAGTCCGGTTGCGCCATCGCCTTGGCAAACGGCAGCCCGGCTGCATCCAATCGCCCGGGTCGGGAGCGGTTCCCCGGCGCAGAAGCGCAGGGGCGGATCCCGCCAGGGCAGGAACCGGGCTGATCCTGCAGGGCCCTGTCCTTTTCCGCCTGGCAACGGCGGCCGCCACGCTTGCCGGCCGTCGCTTGCCCGAGGCAGATGCCCCGGCACGCGGCGCCGCCCTGGCCGCGCCGCCACAGAGTCAGGCCGCCACCGGAATCAGGCCGCCAGCGCCTGACCGGTGTAGACTGGAAGGTCTTTCATTGAGGTGTGCAATGAGCAACAACGTCGTATACCTGGAGCCGAAGACCGCCTTCCGGCTCGAATCGAAATTCGAGCCCGCCGGCGACCAGCCCGAGGCCATCCGCAAGCTCTGCGAGGGTATCGACGACGGCCTCTCGCACCAGATCCTGCTCGGCGTCACCGGCTCAGGCAAAACCTTCACCATGGCCAACGTCATTGCGAAGGTGCAGCGCCCGACCATCATCCTCGCGCACAACAAGACGCTGGCCGCCCAGCTCTACGGCGAGTTCCGCGAGTTCTTCCCGAACAATGCCGTCGAGTACTTCGTCTCCTACTACGATTACTACCAGCCGGAAGCCTACGTGCCGTCCTCCGATACCTATATCGAGAAGGACGCCTCTATCAACGAGCATATCGAGCAGATGCGCCTGTCCGCCACCAAGGCCCTGCTCGAGCGCCGCGACGCCATCATCGTCGCCACCGTTTCCGCCATCTACGGCCTGGGCGATCCCGACGCCTACATGAAAATGTTGCTGCACGTGACGCGCGGCGATCGCATGGACCAGCGCGTCATCCTGCGCCGGCTGGCGGAAATGCAGTACACCCGCAACGACATCGAGTTTTTCCGGGGCACCTACCGCGTGCGCGGCGATGTCATCGACGTCTTTCCGGCCGAATCCGAGAACGATGCCGTGCGCATCGAGCTGTTCGACGAGGAGGTCGAGAACATCGCCTGGTTCGACCCGCTCACCGGCGAGGTCCTGCGCCGCGTGCCGCGCGTCAGCATCTATCCCAAGAGCCACTACGTGACGCCGATGGAGCAGATCCACAAGGCCATCGAGAATATCCGCGCCGAGCTGCCGCCGCGCCTGCAGTACTTCCACGACAACGGCAAGCTGATCGAGGAGCAGCGCCTGCGCGAGCGCGTGCAGTTCGACCTCGAGATGATGCAGCAGCTGGGCTATTGCAACGGCATCGAGAACTACTCCCGGCACCTCTCCGGCCGCCAGCCGGGCGAGCCGCCGCCCACGCTGTTCGACTACGTGCCGCCCGATGCCCTGCTCATCGTCGACGAGTCCCACGTCACCATTCCGCAGCTGGGCGCCATGTACAAGGGGGACCGCGCGCGCAAGGAAAACCTCGTCAATTACGGCTTCCGGCTGCCCAGCGCGCTCGACAACCGGCCCATGATGTTCGAGGAATGGGAGCACATTGCGCCGCAGATGCTGCTGGTGTCGGCGACACCCGGCCAGTACGAGCTGAAGGTGGCCGACCAGGTGGTGGAGCAGGTGGTGCGCCCGACCGGCCTGGTCGATCCGCCCATCGAGGTGCGCCCGGCCACTACCCAGGTCGACGATCTCTTTTCGGAAATCAAAAAGCACGTGGCGATCAATGAGCGCGTGCTCGTGACCACGCTCACCAAGCGCATGGCGGAGGATCTCACCGACTACCTGGCCGAGCACGGCGTCAAGGTGCGTTACCTGCACTCCGACATCGAGACCGTCGAGCGCGTCGAGATCATCCGCGACCTGCGCCTGGGCACCTTCGATGTGCTGGTCGGCATCAACCTGTTACGCGAGGGCCTGGACATGCCCGAGGTGTCTCTCGTGGCCATCCTCGATGCCGACAAGGAAGGCTTCCTGCGCTCCGACCGCTCGCTGATCCAGACCATCGGCCGGGCCGCGCGCAATCTCAACGGCAAGGCCATCCTCTATGCCGACAGGATGACCGGCTCCATGCAGCGCGCGATCGACGAGACAGCGCGGCGCCGTGAAAAGCAGATGGCCTATAACCAGGAGCACGGCATCACGCCGCGCGGCGTCACCAAGGCCATCACCGACATCATGGAGGGCGCCTACGGTGCGGTGGCCGCCAAGGGCAAGGCCCGCGGCAAGGTGGCGGAAAAGCGCAAGGGTTACGCTGCTGCGCCGCACGATCCCAAGACCCTGGCGGCCCATATCAAAAGCCTGGAAGCCGAGATGCTGGCCAAGGCGCGCAACCTGGAGTTCGAGGAGGCCGCCCGCCTGCGCGACGAGCTGCACCGTTTGCGGGAGCAGCTCTTCGTGGTGCAGGCCTAGGCCAATGAGGGGAGGTTAGGGACGATCTGGAGAGGGCGCCGCGCTCAAAGCCATGCTGAATCAAGTGCTTGGCGCTGTTTCCGATACTCAAGCTCAGGAACGATCGGACGCTTTTCCTGCACCATACTTGTACACAGCGAGTGGCTCCTTACCGGGGAACTGGCCGAAAGATTTTTGTGTTACCGCTGTATTGGGTTGCTTATTTGCAACTTATTGAAAAATATACAATTTTTGTTTTGCTCAAAAAAGCAGCAATTTGTCAGAAGGCTTGCCTGGCGCGTCTCACGCCGGTAATCCGCAAACTTTTCCACTACTTTATCCACAGGTTCTGTGGATAAGCCCTGCGTCATTCGACTGAGATTCTCAGAAAAAGGAAGGGGGACGCTGTCCTCAATTCCGGAGCAGGTCCGCGGCTTCACGCAGGGCCAGGGCCGGCACATCGGTGATGATGCTGTCCACCCCCATGGCCGCCAGTTCACGCATGCGTGCCGGGCTGTTGACGGTCCAGGTGGAGAGCAGCATCCCCGCCTCATGGGCTTGCCGGACCAGTTCGGGGCTGCAGCGCTCCTGGTGGGGCCCGAGGGCGCCACAGCCAAGGGCGCGGGCAATGGCCACCGGGTCCAGGCTGAAGTCCAGCTCGAAAAGGAAGCCGCGCGGAATCTCTGGCGCGGCCCGGCGTACGTATTCCAGGTAGTGGGGATTGAAGGAGGTGGTCCAGGCCCGGTCGCCAAAGCCGAACTCGCGCCAAAGCGACGGAAATTTCTCCGCCACGAACAGTGACTCATCCTCGCTGCGGGCTTTCACTTCGAACTGGATGTGCTCGAAGTCCCGCAATACTTCCATGACCGCGCGCAACGTCGGGATGCCTTCGGTCTCGGGCCAGTCGGGAAAGGCGCGCTGGGTCGCGTTGACCGCCGCCAGCTCCGCTGTCGTAAGCTCGCCCACGCGGCCATGGCCCAGGGTCGTACGATCGATGAAGCTGTCGTGGATGACGACCAGCTCGCCGTCCGCGCTGACCACGATATCGAGCTCAACGGCACGCACGCCCAGCTCGCGCAGATAGCGGAAGCCGCTCAGGGTATTTTCAGGTGCCTCGCCGCGCGCACCGCGATGGCCGATCAGGCGCATTCCTTCCTCCAGGACAGATGGCAGGCGACTGCCATGCGCGCATTCCCCCACAAAAGCCGGCCGCTGTCATCCCTGCCCCCGGGGGCAATCGGATGCGCCGGGGGTAGGGAGGGCGATCCAGGCCTGACTGGCTTCCTTGCGCCGCAAACGAAAAAGGCCGACATGATGTCGGCCCCTTCGTTTCCGGCTCGCCTCACTTGACGATGATGCGGCCAGTCTCAGGATCAAAAGTATAGGTTTCGTTGGCGGGAGCTGCCGTACCCGGGGCCGCGCCAGTAGTCGCTTCGCCTGTCGTGGTGCTGCCGGCTGCCGACTTTTCGGCGGCGGCCTTGCTCATGGCGTCGGCTTCGGCGGCTTCGCGGCTAGCCGGGGCAGGCGCTGCTTCTGTCGAGGCGGGCACTACAGGAGCCGGCGTTGCGGGGGCTGCTGTCGCGGGAGCGGCGACAGGCGCTGCCGGAGCAACAGGCTTAGCCGCCGGGGCGGGCGCCGGTTTCGCCGCCGGTACGGGTGCAGGTGCCGGCTTGGCGGCCGGAACGGCCGGGGCAGGGCTGCCGCTGCGCTGCACATTCATGCTGTGCACGACGGTGGAGCGTTCAAACACCACCACGGAGTCACTGTATTCCCAGCGGGTGATAGGGGGGGTGCCGACGGGGGCATCCTTGCGCAGGGGTTGGCCAAACTGGGCCTCGACCGCCTTCATGCTCATGCCCGCCTCGGGCAGGGCCGCGACAGCGGCGAAGGGCTGGCACAAGGCAAGCAGGAGGGCGCAGGTGCTGGACTTGGCGCGCATCTTGGGTCCCCAATCCTTTGTAGTTGTTATGGAAATTTCAATGACTCTAGTGACTTGACGGTCGGTATTCAACCGTTTTCTGGGTTCAGGAAGTCCTCCACCACCTCTATTTCCTTGACCTTGCGAATCACGTCACGGCCCAGGGTATTGCGGTCCTCCTCGCGCAGGGAAACAAAGGCCACGCCGGTCCGGTAGCCCTCCAGGTCCTCTTCCTCGCAGAACACGATGCGACCGGTGGCGGCGATATGGTAGCCGCGGGCGGAGTTGCTGATGCCCAGGTGCAGGTGCAGGCCGGGCAGCAGTGGCTCGGCGGCATGGAAGGAGAGCCCGCTCTCGGAGAGGTTGACCCGTTGCGGCGCCGGCGAGGTCACTTGGCTCAGGCCGCCCTCCAGGGCCTCGGTCAGCAGGCCCAACTTGCGGTTGAACATGCTGATCAGCTCATCGACCCCGGGAAGCGACCGGGTCAGGGCGTTCACCGCGTCCTGGTGCTGTTCTTCTATGCGGGCGAGCTCGACGGACAGGGTGAAGTGCCGGGGCAGGGCAAAGCAGGCATCGTAGGGATCGTAGCCGGCCTCGACCGCGCTGATGCGCTGGTAGATAAGGGAAAGGGTCGAGTTGATGCGGGTGGCGGCGCGGCGGTCGCTGGGGTTGTCGCTGGGGGTGTCGGGTGCGGCGCTCATGGCGGCCCTCGTCTTGTTATCAGGTATCAGCTGACTGTCTTGTTCAGCTTTTTGCCAAGTGTGGTTTAATGCGGCGCATGTTCAAGCCCGTCTCCCTGTTTATCGGCCTTCGCTATATACGTGCCAAGCGCCGCAATCATTTCATATCCTTTATTTCCCTGACCTCCATCATCGGCCTGATGCTGGGGGTGGCGGTGCTCATCACCGTGCTTTCGGTCATGAACGGCTTCGATCGTGAGCTCAAGAACCGCATCCTCGGGATGGTGCCACAGGGTACGCTGAATGCCTATGAGCCCTTCCGCAACTGGGAGCGCGTGGCCGAATTTGCCCGTCGCGAGCCCGGGGTGGAGGCGGCGGCCCCCTACAACCACTTGCAGGGCATGATTGCCGCGAGTGGACTGGTCAGCGGCGCCCTGGTCACCGGCATCGAGCCCGAGGCGGAAAAGAAGGTGTCCATCGTGCACCGGCACCTCGTGACCGGGCGCCTGGAGGACCTGCGCGCCGGTGAGTTCGGCATCATCCTGGGCGCGGGACTCGCCGGTAATCTTGGGGTGGGCCAGGGCGACAAGGTCACCTTGGTATTGCCCGAGGCCTCGCTGTCGCCGGCGGGCGTGATTCCCCGCTTCAAGCGCTTTACGGTGGTGGGTGTGTTCAAGGTCGGTGCCGACATCGACGGCATGATCGCCTACGTCAACATCCACGATGCCGGCCGCCTGCTGCGCATCGGCGACAAGGTCCAGGGCGTCCGCCTCAAGTTCCACGATCTCTTTGCCGCGCCTGAAATCAGCGCTCGCCTGGCGGCCCGCCATCCCGACCTGCTCTATGCCACCAACTGGACCCTTACCCACGGCAACCTGTTCAGCGCCATCCAGATGGAAAAGGCCATGATGGCCCTGCTGCTCGGCTTCATTGTCGTGGTCTCGGCCTTCAACATCCTGTCCAGCCTGGTCATGGTGGTCACCGACAAGAAGGCGGACATCGCCATCCTGCGCACCATGGGCGCGAGCTCGGAAGTGATCCGGCGCATCTTCATCGTGCAGGGCGCCCTTATCGGCATTGTCGGGACCACGCTGGGCGTCGGCCTGGGCGTGTTGCTGTCGCTGACCATCGGTGACATCGCCAGCGGCATCGAGGTGCTTTTCAATGTCCGCCTGTTCGACGCCTATTTTGTGAACTACCTGCCCTCGCAACTCGAGTGGAGTGACGTGCTCAAGGTCAGCATTTCCGCGCTCGTGCTCAGCCTGGGCGCCACGCGCTATCCCGCCCGCCGTGCGGCAAGCGTGCAGCCGGCGGAGGCCCTGCGCTATGAGTGAACCGGTGCTCGAGGCCCGCGGGCTGGTCAAGCGTTTCGAAGAAGGCCCCCAGGTGCTGGAGATCCTGCATGGCATCGACATGGAAGTGCGCCGCGGCGAGTTCGTCGCCATTGTCGGCAGCTCCGGCTCCGGCAAGACCACGCTCCTGCACCTGCTGAGTGGCCTGGACACGCCGAGCGCGGGCGAAGTGCGCATCTGCGGCCAGGACTTCAGCCGCTGCAAGGAGGCCCAGCGCGGCGAACTGCGCAACCGCCACATCGGCTTCGTCTACCAGTTCCACCATCTGTTGCCCGAATTCACCGCCCTTGAAAACGTCTGCATGCCGTTGTTGCTGCGCAAGGGCAGCATTGCCGAGGCGGAGGCGCGCGCCACGCGCATGCTGGTGCGCGTCGGGCTGGGCGAACGCCTGGGGCACAAGCCGGCGGAGCTGTCGGGGGGGGAACGCCAGCGCGTGGCCCTGGCGCGCGCACTGGTGACGGAGCCCGCCGTGGTGCTGGCGGACGAGCCTACCGGCAACCTCGATAACGACACCTCAGAGGATGTCCAGGCGCTGCTGGTCGAGCTCAATCGGGAACTGGGCATCAGCTTCCTGATCGTGACCCACGACCCGTCGCTGGCGGGCAAGGCCCATCGCATCCTGCGCATGGACCACGGCCGCCTCGCCGACCTGTCGGCCTGACCGGCAGCCGCGGCCTTCCTTTTCTGCCTCAGGCGACGGGCGTCGCCTGCTGTCGCTTCCGCTGGCGCCGCTTCCAGGCGTTGAGCACATGCCAGCGCCAGTAAAGGCGCATCAGGACATAGCCCAGGCTGCCGGCCAGCAGGCCCAGCACCATGGTGCCCAGCAGAAAGGGTTCCAGGTAGCGGGCGAGATGGGTCGTCACCGGCTGGCCATAGCCCATCCAGTTCCCGAGTACCCGGGTCAGTTCATTGAGGAATTGCCCCAGCTCCGCGCCACTGGCCATGGGCAGGCCAAGCAGGGTGCTGCCCAGCCAGTAAGCCACCCACATGAGTGGCAGCAGGGTCAGGGGATTGCTGATCCAGACCAGCAGCATGGTGAGCGGCAGGTTGACGCGGAAGAGGATGGCCAGTGCCGCCGCCGGCAGCATCTGGAAGGGCATCGGCAGCATGGCGCACCAGAGTCCCCAGAACATGGCGCCGGCCGCGGAGCGGCGGTGCAGGTGCCAGAGCCCGGGCTCAGCCAGCCGCTTGCTCATGAAGCGCAGCATCGGATGATGGATGATGCGCTCCGGGGCGGGCAGATAGCGGGTGATAAGGCGTTTGGGCATGGAGCGCAACCGGGAAAAAGTGCGCCATCTTTGACAATCGGTCAGGTCAGGTCAATGCCTTTCACGTCGCCGGGACAAAGTCCGCCAGCGCTCGCGCACGTCTCTCTCTAGAATCCCGCCTCCCTGTTTCCCGCCACAAGGATGTGCGATGGGACTCCTGCTCGCCGCCATGGCGGCCGGCCTGCTCCTGCTGCCGCTGCTGCCGGTGTTGCCGCCACTCGCACTGCCGCTCGGGCTAGCCCTGGCGTTCCTGCTGGCCTGGTCGCGCGCGCGCCGCCCCTGGCTGCTGGCCGGCCTTGCCTTTTGCCTGGCCTGCGCATGGTCGACGCAGGGCGCGCGGCAGGCGCTGGAGCAGCGCATTCCCGCCGCATGGGAGGGCCGCTCCTTGCTGGTTCGCGGTGAGGTGGAGGGGTTGCCCGAGGCGGCGGAGCCCCGCGGGGCGCGCTTTCGTTTCCGGCCGCGGGAGTGGCGCCTGGAGGGGGAGGGAGCTTTCCTGCCCGGGCACGGGCGCTGGCAATTGTTTTCATCCCTGCCGGGCCTGCCCATGCCGGGCAGTGATTGCCGACTGGAAGTACGACTGAAGCGGCCGCACGGCGCCGCCAATCCCGCCGGTTTCGACTTTGAGGCCTGGCTGCTTTCCGAGGGGGTCACCGCCACCGGTTCGGTGCGGGCGATTCAGTGCGAGCCGCCCCGGGGATTTTCCATGGACCGCCTGCGCTTGCGCCTGCGCCAGGAGTTCAGTCGCCGCTATCCGGAGCGGCCCGCCGCCGGCGTGCTGCTCGCCCTCGTCAGTGGCGATCGCAGCCTGGTCGACGAGGCGGCCTGGCAGAACTACAGCATCACCGGCGTCGTCCATCTCATGGCGATCTCCGGCATGCACGTCACCATGCTGGCCGCAGTGGCGGCGTGGCTGCTGCTGCGCCTGCTGCGGCTGTGGCCGCGGCTCGGCCTGCGCTGGCCGCTGCAGCGACCGGTCATGCTCGCCGGCCTGGGCGTGGCGCTGGCCTATAGCCTCCTGGCCGGCTTCTCGGTGCCGACCGAGCGTACGCTCGTCATGGTCGCGGTGGTGGTGCTGGCGCACTTCGCCGGGCGCCGGCTGCCGCCTTTCCAGGTGTTGTTGCTGGCCTTGGTCGCGGTGCTGTCCTGGTCGCCGCTGGCCGTGCACGCGGCCGGGTTCTGGTTGTCCTTCGGTGCCGTCTCCGTCCTGATGCTCTTCGGCGTGGGGGAGGGGGAGATACCGGCCTGGCGCCAGGCCCTGCATCTGCAGTTCGCGGTTACCCTGCTGCTGTTGCCGCTCACGCTCTGGTTTTTTGATCGCATCAGCTGGGTGTCGCCCTTCGCCAACCTGGTCGCGGTCCCCCTTGTCACCTTCGGGGTCGTGCCACTGGGCCTGCTGGGCTTCCTGTGCTGGCTGACGGGCCTGGGGGCCGGCGCCGGCTTCTTCTGGAGCGGCGCCACCGGGCTGGTCGAGATCATGGACGCGCTGATGGAGCAGTTTGCGGCCTGGCCGCTGGCCAGCGTGCCCTTCAGTCTTTCCGGCCTGGGCGCCTTGCTCTGGCTGACGCTGGCCGTGGTCTGCCTGCTGCAGCCGGCCAGCCTGCGCCTGCGCCTGCTGGCCCCGGCTTTCCTGCTGCCCTTGTGGTGGCCGCCGGCGGCGCTGTCGGGTGGGCAGATGCGCGTCACCGTCATTGATGTCGGGCAGGGCTTGTCGGTTCTGGTCGAAACCAGTGGCCACCGGCTGCTCTATGACACCGGCCCTGCCATGGGACCGCGCGCCGACGCGGGACAGCGGCATGTGCTGCCCGTCCTTTACCGGCGAGGCATCTATCACCTCGATGCCCTGGTGCTCAGCCATGACCATCTTGATCACACCGGTGGCGCCGCCTCGGTACTCGGCGGAGTGACGGTAGGCCAGGGTCTGGGCGTGCGACCGGCCGCGCTGGCGCTGCCACCGGGGCTGTCCTGGCAGCGCTGCGAGGCCGGACAGCACTGGGCTTGGGATGGATGGGACTTTGCGATCCTCTATCCGGATGCCGATGAACTCCGGGATGCCCGCGGAGAAAACAACCGCTCCTGCGTGCTGCGCATCCGGCGAGGCAGCAGCAGCATCCTGCTGCCCGGTGATCTCGAGCGGTCGGGCGAAGTCGCGCTGCTGTCGCGCCTCGATCCGGGCGCGCTGAGGGCCAATGTGCTCGTGCTGGGCCATCACGGCAGTCGCACCTCGACTTCAGCCGCATTCCTGGCGGCGGTACACCCGGATTGGGCATTGGCTTCCGCGGGGTATCGCAATACCTTTCGCCATCCCAGCCGGACAGTACTGGAGTGCCTCGACGCGGCGGCCATCCCCTGGCGGAACACGGCGGCGAGCGGTGCGTTCACACTCCATTTCGATGGTGGGGGAGGAATACGCCTGGAGGAGTACCGGCGCGTTTCGGGGCACTATTGGCAAGCCAATGACAGCCCTGCAATTTTTGCGAATTGGCGCGGCTTCGCCCTGCTTGGCGCGCTAGGGTTAAATCGGTAAAGTAGCTTGGTTTTCAGGCCGGACAGTCTCCGGTTTGCCTCTGACTGGAGTGCGCGATTGTGTGGGAGCTGATCAAATCCGGTGGCTGGCTGATGTTGCCGATCCTGCTGGCATCAACCCTGGCCCTGGCCATTTGTCTTGAGCGGGCCTGGACGTTGCGAACCAGTCGAGTTGCGCCCCCTGACCTGTTGGCCCGGGTCTGGCAGTGGATCAAGAGTAACCAGCTCGACGCCGCCAAGCTGAAAGAGCTGCGCGAAAGCTCGCCGCTCGGGGAAATCCTGGCCGCTGGCCTGCTCAACTCCAAGCATGGTCGCGAGATCATGAAGGAAAGCATCGAGGAGGCCGCCTCCCACGTCATCCATGGCCTTGAGCGTTATCTGTCGCTGCTGGGCACGATCGCCGTGATTTCGCCGCTGCTGGGCCTGCTGGGCACCGTGGTGGGCATCATCGAAGCCTTCATGGCCGTCACCGCAACGGGCCTCAATGACCCCGCCTTGCTGGCAGGGGGCATTTCCAAGGCCCTGATCACGACCGCTGGCGGCTTGGTCGTCGCCATTCCGGCCATGGTCATGCATCGCTATTTCACCCGTCACATCACTTCGGTCGCAGTTGAGATGGAGCAGCAGGCCATCAAGCTGGTCGATATCGTGCACGGTGACCGCGAGGTGGATGTCGAGCCGGCTGCCAAGCCCGCCGCCAAGCCCAAGCCCAAGCCGCGGGAGACCACGGCGTGAAATTCCGTCGTCCCGCCGAGGATCCGCTGGAGCTCAATCTCACGCCGTTGATTGACTGCCTGCTGTTCCTGATCATTTTCTTCATGCTGTCCACGACCTTCCTGCGTCCGAGCAAGCTGCAGATCAGCCTGCCCGAGGCCGGGGGCGAGGCGGCGGCCAATTCATCGGCCAGCAATGTCGAAGTCTCCATCAGCGCCAGCGGCAGTTTTGCCGTCAATGGCCAGGTGCTGGCCAGCCGGCAGGCCACCAGCCTGCGCTCGGCCATCGAAAAGGCAAGCCAGGGAAACCACGAGATTCCCTTTCTCATCTCCGCCGACGGCAACACGCCGCACCAGGCCGTGGTGACGGTCATGGACGTGGCAGGCCAGATGGGCTTCCAGAGCCTCAGCATCAGCACCCGCCAGCCCGAAGCGGCAAAATAATCCAGCTGTCGCGGGTCGCTTCCTGCCCGCGCGGCGCTTCCCCACGGTCTTCCCTATGAGCACTTCTCCCGCCGGTGGTTCCCTGACAGGTGCGCAGGCCTATCGTCGCCTGCTGCGCTATACCCGGAAGTTCTGGGTCTTCTTCCTCATCGGCACCCTCGGCTTCCTGTTCAACGGTCTCACCGAGGCAGCCAGCGCCAAGCTGATCCAGTACATCATCGACGCCATCCAGCACCGTAACCAGGAGCATATGAACTGGTTCCCGGTCCTGGTCATCGCCGTGGTGGCCATGCGCGGCATCGGCTCCTTTATCGGCAACTACTTCCTGTCCCTGGTCTCGCGCAGCATCGTCTACGAGATGCGCCGGGAACTCTTCGACAAGCTGCTGGTCCTGCCGGCGGCCTATTACCACCTGAATTCGCCGGGCCACATCGCCGCCAAGATCATCTTCAATGTCGAGCAGGTGGCCGCCGCCGCCACAGATGCGCTGAAGACCATGGTTCGCGAAGGCTTTATCGTGATCACCTTGCTCAGCTACCTGTTCTATATGAACTGGCGCCTGTCGCTGTCGCTCTTCGTCATCGCGCCCATGGCGGCACTGCTGGTGCGGGCGGCGGGCAAGCGTTTTCGCAAGCTGTCCTCGCGCATCCAGAATGCCATGGGCGACGTCAACCATGTCGTCAACGAGACCATCCTGGCGTTCCAGGTGGTGAAGAACTACGGCGGCGAGAAGTTCGAGCGCGAGCGTTTCGACAAGGCCTCCCGCGAAAACCTGCGCCAGGGCATGAAGATGGTGGTGACCGCCGCCATCAGCACGCCGATGGTGCAACTCCTGCTTGCCGTCGCCATGGGCGGGGTGATCTGGATCGCGCTGCAGCCCGCGCTCATGCAGGGCATCACGGCTGGCGAATTCGTGTCCTATATCGTCGCGGCCGGCATGCTGCAGAAGCCGGTGCGTGCCCTGACCGATATCAACGAGAAGATCCAGCGCGGCATCGCCGCCTCGACGGATGTCTTCCAGTTGCTCGACATGCCGCCCGAGAGCGACACCGGCACGCTGGCCCCGGCACGCCTCCAGGGTGACATCGAGTTTCGCCATGTCGGCTTTGCCTACCAGGAGGGCAATCCCGTGCTGCGGGATATCAGCCTGCATGTCCGGCCCGGGCAGACCGTGGCGCTGGTGGGGCGTTCCGGCTCCGGCAAGACCAGCCTCGTGAACCTGTTGCAGCGCTACTACGAGCCGGGCGAGGGCGAGATTCGCATCGATGGCCATGCGGTCGAGGAATATCGCCTCGACGTCCTGCGTCGCCAGATCGCCACGGTCAGCCAGAAGGTCGTGCTCTTCGACGATTCCATTTTCAACAACATTGCCTACGGCGCCTTCCGCGACCGCACCCGAGAAGACGTCGAGCGCGTGGCCCGCGCTGCCTATGCCCACGATTTCATCATGCAACTGCCGCTGGGCTACGATACCCGCGTGGGCCAGGACGGGGTCCAGCTTTCGGGAGGTCAGCGCCAGCGCCTCGCGATTGCCCGTGCGCTGATCAAGGATGCGCCCATCCTCGTCCTGGACGAGGCCACCAGCGCCCTCGACAACGAGTCCGAATTCCACATCCAGTCCGCACTGGAAGAGGTGATGAAGGGTCGCACCACGCTCGTCATCGCGCATCGCCTCTCCACCATCGAGAAAGCCGACCTCATCGTGGTCATGGACCAGGGTTGTATCGTCGAGACCGGCACCCATGCCGAGTTGCTGGCCCGGGGTGGCAGTTATGCACAGCTGCACAGCCGCAACTTCGCCGACGATGAGGCCGCAACGCCGGGGGCGGTGTGAGCGATCGCCTGGCCCGCGCCTGGTACGAGGGCCGCGCCTGGCTGATGCTGCTGGCGCCCCTGAGCCTGCTCTACGGAGCGGTCAGCGGACTGCGGCGCCTGTTCTACCGGCTGGGCCTGCTGCAGGTACGGCGCTTCCCCGTGCCGGTGATCGTGATCGGCAACATCACCGTCGGCGGCACCGGCAAGACTCCCCTGGCCGAAGCCCTCATCACCGAATTGCGCGTCCGCGGCTTCCGGCCCGGCGTGGTCAGTCGCGGTTACGGCGGGCATGCCCCCTATCCGCTGCTGCTGGAGGTGGCCACGACGCCGGCTCAGGCGGGTGACGAGCCTGTCATGCTGTTTCGCCGCACCGGCGTGCCCCTGGTGGTGGATCCGCGGCGCACGCGCGCGGTCGAGCACTTGCTGGCCAGCAGCGACTGCAATGTCGTGCTGTGCGATGACGGCCTGCAGCACCTCGCGCTGGCGCGGGATATCGAGATTGCCGTGATCGACGGCGCCCGCGGTTTCGGCAACCGCTGGCTGCTCCCGGCCGGCCCCTTGCGCGAGCCGGTCAGCCGCCTTGGCCGGGTGGATCACGTGGTGGTCAATGGCGAGGGCGAGCCCTGGCCGGGGGCGCAGCACATGCGGTTGCGGCTCGATGCCTGGGCGCCGGTGCGGGCAGGCGAGGGCGGGGTGCTGCCCCTGCCGGGCAGCCGTGTCCATGCCGTGGCCGGCATCGGCAATCCGGACCGCTTCTTTGTGGCCCTGCGCGCCGCCGGTTACGAGGTGATTCCGCACGCCTTTCCGGATCACCATGCCTATGTCGCGGCCGATCTCGATTTCGGTGACGAGCTGCCGGTGGTCATGACCGAGAAGGACCAGGTGAAATGCCAGGCCCTCCCGGTGCGCCAGTGCTGGTATGTGCCGGTTCGCGCGGAGTTGCCCGCCGCTTTTTATGAACGCCTTTTCGGGCAGCTTGCTGCCCTCGCCAGGACGAAGACAAATGCTGGATAAGAAACTGCTCGCGATTCTCGTGTGCCCGCTTTGCAAGGGCCCGCTCCATTATGACGCCGGCAAGCTGGAACTGGTCTGCCGTGGTGATGGCCTGGCCTTTCCGATCCGCGATGACATTCCGGTCATGCTGGAAGAGGAGGCCCGTCGCCTCACTGTCGAAGAACGGCTGGGCTGAGGAGATCACCATGAGTTTCAAGGTTGTCATTCCCGCCCGCTACGGCTCCAGCCGCCTGCCCGGCAAGCCCCTGCTCGACATTGCCGGCAAGCCCATGTTCGCGCATGTGTATGCGCGAGCCTGCCAGAGCGGCGCCGAGGAAGTACTCATCGCCACCGATGATGCGCGCATCGAGGCGGCGGCCCGCGCCATCGGCGCCACCGTCGTCATGACCTCGCCCGACCATCCCTCGGGCACCGATCGCCTGCAGGAAGTCGCGCGCCGACAGGGCTGGGCCGATGATGTCATCGTCGTCAACGTGCAGGGTGACGAACCGCTGATTCCGCCCGCCGTCATCGATCAGGTGGCAGCCAATCTTGCCGCCGCCCCGGAAGCGGGCATCGCGACCCTGGCCGAGCCTTTGGCCGATGCCACACAACTCTTTAATCCCAATATCGTGAAGCTGGTGCGGGACGTGCGCGGCTATGCCATGTATTTCAGTCGTGCGCCGCTACCCTGGGCCCGCGATATTTTCGCCGCTTCGCGCGAGAGCCTGCCGGGCAGCGGGCTTTACCTGCGCCATCTCGGGATTTACGCCTACCGCGCAGGCTTCCTGAACGACTACGTGAAATGGCCGCCGGCGGAAATCGAGCAACTCGAGGCGCTGGAGCAACTGCGCGCGCTTTACCATGGCGTGAAGATCCATGTGGATGTGGCTGCGGTCGAGTTGCCGCCCGGCGTGGATACCGCCGAAGACCTCGAGCGCGTGCGCGCGCTCCTGGCCGGATAGGCCCATGCCTCCCCCCCGTCGCATCCTCTTCGTCTGCATCGGCAATATTTGCCGCTCGCCCACGGCCGAGGCCGTATTCCGCGACCAGGCCCTGAAGGCCGGCTGGGGCGAGATGTTCAGTGCGGCTTCGGCCGGAGTGACCGGGCATCATGCAGGCGAGGCGCCTGACGCCCGCACGCGCCGGCAGGCCGCACTGCGCGGCTATCGCATGGACACGATGGTGGCGCGCCAGCTCGAGGCAGAGGATTTCGCCCGCTACGATCTCCTGCTGGCCATGGAGGCGCCCGTGCTCGACGAGATGCGCCGCCTGCAACGCCAGAGCGGTCACCTCGCGGCCGAGACGGCGCTCTTCCTTGATTACCTGCCGGGTCATGAAGGCCAGGACGTGCCCGATCCTTATTACGGCGGCGAAGCCGGCTTTGAAATCGTGCTCGACCTGGTGGAGGAGGGCAGCACCGCGCTGCTGCGCGACCTCCTCAGGCGCCAGGGCGTCTTGGGCTGCGGGTGCTGACATGCGATTCCTGGAAAACTTTCCCCTCGCGGCCTTCAACACCTTCGGCATTCGTGCGAAGGCCCGGTATTTCGCCGCGCCGGCCTCCGAGGATGAGCTGGCAAGGCTGCTGAGGTCGGTGACCGCCCGTAACCTGCCCCTCATGGTCCTGGGGGGCGGCAGTAACGTGATCTTTGGTGGCGACTTTGCCGGTCTGGTCATCCACCCTGACATGCGCGGCATACAGTGCCTCGGCGAAACCGCGGAGCACTACCTCATCGAGGCCGCGGCCGGCGAAAAGTGGCATGACTTCGTGCAATACACCCTGGCCCGCAACTGGTTCGGCCTTGAGAACCTGTCCCTGATTCCGGGCACGGTGGGCGCCTCGCCCATCCAGAACATCGGCGCCTATGGCGTCGAGGTCACGGACCGCCTGCACTCGCTGACGGCCATCGAGATTGCCACCGGCTGCCGTCATGAGTTCACGCACGCCCAATGCCGTTTCGGCTACCGTGACAGCGTGTTCAAGCAGGAGTTACGTGACCGCTTCATCATCAGCCGTGTGCGCTTCCGCTTGTTGAAGACCCCGGCGCCCAGGATCGACTACGGCGACATCCGCCAGGAACTGGTGGCCCGGCATATCGACAGCCCCACGCCACGACAGGTATCCGACGCCGTCATTGCCATCCGTAGTCGCAAGCTGCCCTCTCCCGATGTGCTGGGCAATGCCGGCAGCTTCTTCAAGAATCCCGTGGTAGGGCGCGCGCAACTGGAGTCGCTGAAGGCGGACTGGCCTGCGCTTGTGTCATATCCGCAAGGGGAGGGCGCCAAGCTGGCCGCCGGTTGGCTGATCGAACAGGCCGGCTGGAAGGGTCGGCGCATCGGCCCGGTCGGCAGCTACGAGAAACAGGCGCTGGTGCTGGTCAATCATGGCGGCGCCACGGGCGGCGATGTCGTTTGCGTGGCGCAAGCCATCCAGCAGGCGGTGCGTGAGCGCTTCGGCGTCGAGCTCGAGATGGAGCCGCAAGTCTACGGCGGCAATTGAAGGGCAGGTCGATACCGCACGCTTCAAGAGCCTGTTGCAGCAAGGCGCCCTGCATATTGTCAGTCGGAATAAATCCTGACCGGCTGAAACAGGCGCTAAACCCGCAACAAAAACAGAAAGCCCGCAATAAAAACAAGAAATCCGGAGTGCCCCATGCGTGTTCTGCAGTATTTGTTGATTTGCCTCGTTACCTGCCTGCCTGCCCTGGCGTCCGCCTATGACCGCGACCTGGTCGAGGAGATGCTGAAGTCACAGGAGGGCATTGCCGGCCTCAAGCGCCATGAAGCCGTGCTGGATGGCCAGAAAGTGTTCTACCTCGACAATGAGCGGGACAAGGCTGCCCGCACCATCATGTTCGTGCATGGCTTCGGGGACAGCGGCACCAGCTGGATGTTCCTGGCCCGGCTGTTCCGGGACGCCGGCTATCGTATCCTCATTCCCGACCTGCCCGGCTTTGGTCGCAGCGCGCGCAACGCCACTGCCGACTACGGCTACACGGCCCAGGCCAATCGACTCTTCCTCCTGCTGCAGAACCTGAAGGTGGGGCAGGTCCATCTCGTCGGCAATTCAATGGGGGGAGGAATCGTGGGGCAGATGGCGCTGCTGCGCCCGCAGGCCGTGGCGAGCCTGACCCTGATCGATGCCGCCGGGGTTCACTACAAGGCCACCGAGCTCGATCAGCAGGTGTTGAAGGGCAACAACTTCCTGATTCCGAAAAAGACCGAAGATTTCGCTCGCCTGCTCGATTTCGTGATGGCGCGTCGCCCGATCATGCCGCAGCCCATCGTCGACTACCTGGCCGAGCGCGCGATCAGTGACAGTGCCTTGCACGAGCGGATCTTCCATGAGGTATTGCTGCCGGATGTGGGCTTCCTCACTCTGGGCCTGGCGGATATCAAAACGCCGACCCTGATCCTCTGGGGGGAGCGGGATCGTGTGCTGCACCCGGAGAACGCCAGGGTATTCCAGCGCTATATCGCCGGCAGCCGCCTGACATACCTGCCGGGCATCGGACATACGCCCATGGCCGAGGCGCCGGAGGAGACCGGTGCGGCGATCCTGGGTTTCATCGATGAGCTGTACGCCGAAGCGCCGACCCTGCCAAAAGCGAACCCCTGAGAGCCTGTCCCGGCAGGGCATTCTGGGATAATTCCCGACCTGCAGGGATAGGGTCCAGGAGTCGTGCCTGCATCGTTCCCCGACAATTTTCGGCAATAAAAAAGGGCGGTCACAGACCGCCCTTTTTATTTTCTACCGTGTCGCTCAGTGTTCCGGCGTTGTCCGCACCGGCGCTTCCTGCGAACCGGCTTCAGGCGCCGGCGCTTCCGCCACCGGTGCCTCGGCGGCAGGAGCCTGGACGGCCGGTGCCACGGAGGCTTCAGGGGCCGTTACCACAGGCGCCACTTCCGGAGCAGCTACAGGAGCAGCTACAGGAGCAGGCCGGGCGCCTTGGTTGCGGCCTGCATTTGCGGCTTCAGCGCGCTCCCGACGACGACGCTCGCGCGGATCGTTGGTGGCACGGCCAGGCGCACGCGGCGTATAGGTCGGCGCTTCGATGGCCGGCGCTTCCTCGCGGGGCGCATTGCCCAGCGTCACCACGGCGGCGCCAGGCACCACGACAGGCGCTGCTTCCACGACAGGAGCTTCCACTGCGGGTGCGGCCTCCGTTGTCCGCGGCGCTGCCTCGGCCACGGCAATCTCGGCCGGGCGGGGCAGGTCGGACGTCGCGGCAGCAGCCGCTTCGTTTTCCTGCGGCAGGGTTTCAGCAATCACCTGGGCCACAACGGCTTCGCTGGCAACGACGGCCGGGGCCAGTTCGCTGCCGTCGGCAGCCAACAGGCCTTCCTCGATCAGCACCTGCTGGTCGCGCTCGCGCGGACCGCGCTGGCGGCGATTGGGGTGACGGCCGCGACGACGGGGACGATCCCCCTCGACACGAGGCTCGACTTCCGCCACCGGCATACCCTCAACCTGTGCCTCGGCGGCCATTTCGACCGGAGCCTCGACGACGGGTGCGTCCGCTTCCTCGCGACGGGGGCGCTGCTCGCGTTCCGGACGCGGGGCGCGTTCAGCGCGCGGCTCACGGGGCTCACGAGCTTCGCGCGGCTCACGAGCCTCGCCACCCTCACGCGGTTCGCGACCTTCACGAGGCTCACGACCTTCACGCGGGGCTCGCGGCTCACGGCCTTCGCGCGGGGCACGCGGCTCGCGCGGCGCCAGCTGTTCACCTTCGGGCTTGTTGTCGACTTCCGCCCGACGGCCCTCGTTCACGGGGCGACGATTCTCGCCCCCCTGACGACCTTCGCCACGGGGCTCGCGCGTTTCACGCGATTCGCGCTGGCCCACGGTTTCGATTCGGTCGGGACGTTCGCCACGCTCACTGCGCTCGCCACGGTTGCGACCGCCCTGGCGATTGCCATTGCGGTCACCGCGCTCGCTGCGCTCATTGCGCGGACGCTGGCGGCCATCGGGACGCTTGGCGCTGGACACCACCACGACTTCGGCCGGCTTGTCCTCGGGCATGAAGAGGTTGCTCAGCCAGGCGAAGAAGCCCTGCTTGCTGGGCTGGACCACCGGCTGCGGCGCCGGGGTGGGCGCGGCGGCAGGGGCGGCGGCTGCCGGTGCCGGGGTGCGGGCGGCCGGCGCCTGGCTCGACGGCTGGATCATCTTCACCGCGGCTTCCTGGCGGCGGGGCTCGGGCTCGACGGTATTGAGCACGTCCTCGGTCGCCGGCGGCTGGATGCGCTCCACCAGCTTGAAGCTGGCGGTATCCTCGTCGCCTTCCTCGATCTGGTCATCACGCAGGCGCGTGACTTCGTAGTGCGGCGTTTCCAGATGCTCGTTCGGCAGGATGACGATGCGCACGCCGCTACGGGCCTCGATCTGGGCGAGGGCGCCGCGCTTCTCGTTGAGCAGGAAGGTCGCCACCGAAATGGGCACCTGGGCATTGATCTGGGCGGAGCGCTCCTTGAGCACCTCTTCCTCGATCACGCGCATGATGGACAGGGCCAGCGAGCGCACGTCACGGATGACGCCGGTGCCGTTGCAACGCGGGCAGACCAGGCCGGTGGTTTCTTCCAGCGACGGACGCAGGCGCTGACGCGACAGCTCGAGCAGGCCGAACTTCGAGATACGACCCATCTGGATACGGGCGCGGTCCATGGCCAGCGCATCACGCAGGCGATCTTCCACGGCGCGCTGGTGCTTGACCGGCGTCATGTCGATGAAGTCGATGACGATAAGGCCGCCGATATCGCGCAGGCGCAGCTGGCGACCGATTTCATCAGCCGCTTCGAGGTTGGTGTTGAGCGCCGTTTCCTCGATGTCGCTGCCCTTGGTGGCGCGCGAGGAGTTGATGTCGATGGACACCAGCGCCTCGGTCGGGTCGATGACGATGGAACCGCCGGACGGGAGCTTCACTTCGCGCTGGTAGGCGGTCTCGATCTGGCTCTCGATCTGGTAGCGGTTGAACAGCGGCACCGAGTCCTGGTACAGCTTGAGCTTCTGCTTGTAGTGCGGCATCACCTGTTCGACGAAGCTCATCGCCTCGTTGAATGCCGGCTCGGCATCGATCAGGACTTCATTGATGTCCTGGCGCAGGTAGTCGCGCACGGCGCGGATGATGACGTTGGATTCCTTGAAGATCAGGAAGGGCGCGTGACGGCGCTCGCTTTCGGTCTTGATGGAGGTCCACAGCGTCAGCAGGTAGTCCAGGTCCCACTGCAGTTCCTCGGCGCTACGGCCAAGGCCTGCGGTACGGACGATGGCGCCCATGTCCTGCGGGATATTGATGGCGTTGAGGGCATCCTTGAGTTCCTGGCGCTCCTCGCCCTCGATGCGGCGGGAAATACCGCCGGCCCGCGGGTTGTTGGGCATCAGGACCAGGTAGCGGCCAGCGAGCGAGATGAAGGTGGAGAGGGCGGCGCCCTTGTTCCCGCGTTCTTCCTTCTCGACCTGGACGATGATTTCCTGGCCTTCCTTGATCGCGTCACGGATGGTGATGCGGCCGCCGGCTTCCTTGGGCGACTTGTTGAAGTATTCGCGGGCAATTTCCTTCAGCGGCAGGAAGCCGTGACGCTCAGCGCCGTAATCGATGAAGGCGGCTTCGAGGCTGGGCTCGACGCGGGTGACCTTGCCTCTATAGATGTTGGCTTTTTTCTGTTCGCGAGCGGTGTGCTCGAGGTCGAAATCGTAAAGGCGTTGTCCATCTACCATCGCGACGCGCTTTTCTTCAGCGTGCGTGGCGTTAATCAGCATGCGTTTCATGTTCTACCCAAAGGGCTCCGGCACATCGGCACAGAACACCCCCGGTAGCGGGCAACGTCGTGACGTCCACGGCAGCCCCAATGGGAGTTGCCGCGATACCGCGGGCGAGCAAGGCGCTCTGAACCCGCAGCAACAAAAAATACGCTCATCACAGTGCCGGAGTCTGCGGCTTATGGCCTGTCGCGCGGTACGCGACCCACTCCGGCACGGGACTGCCTGGGCATGTCCCTGAATTCGTTCCGCTATCCGGTGGCGCTCCATTTGCCTTGGTGCAAATGGTGGCAACGGGCGGACAAGCCGCCCCGGATTGTTGGCTGTTGGCCGTGTTACGCGTCGCCCGCCTGTGCGGTGCATGAGCGGTGGACGGTGGCCGCAAGCCAGTTTGGCTAACCCTGCAGGAGGTGCATGAGGTGCGGGTCGGCATGTCGCTAGCGGCATGCGGCCCGGCAAGGTGCTGTACCTGCAGGTATCGACGCGTGCAGATCACAGAAGGCGAGTGAGGCGGGAGGGTTGCCCCCGGCGCCGGCTTTTCAGCAGCGGCAACGGGCTTTGCTGGTTCTTGTTACAGGGCAACCACTCGCGACACCCGTACTGACCTTCTGTACAATCGGCGGCCCTTCTGGCGCTCCCCTCGGGGCGGGCCGGGCGGCCGGTTCTGCAAGCGACAGGGTAATATAGCAGCAGGATTGCCATCCGGCCACTGATTTCCCAGCCAGACTATTGATTGCTAAACGGTTTTTCATGACATCCGATCAAGGAGCGCAAGCTTCCGTACGACTGCTGACGGTTCCCGAGGATGTGGCGGGCCAGCGCATCGACAATTTCCTCCTGACCCAGCTCAAGGGCGCTCCCCGGACGCTGGTCTATCGCATCCTGCGCAAGGGCGAGGTCCGGGTGAACAAGGGTCGCATTGCCCCCGACTACCGCCTGCAGGCTGGCGATGTGGTGCGGGTGCCGCCCCTGCGGCTGCCCGAGCCGGCCGCCGCCGCCCAGCCCGCCCCGGGCGTCGCGCGCGACCTGGCCAGCCGCGTCGTCTACGAGGATGACGGCCTGCTGGTGCTCGACAAGCCCGCCGGGCTTGCCGTCCATGGCGGCAGCGGCGTCGCCTGGGGCGTGATCGAGGCCCTGCGCGTGCTGCGTCCCGAGGCGCCCTTCCTGGAGCTGGTGCATCGCCTCGACCGCGACACCTCCGGCCTGCTCATGATCGCCAAGAAGCGCAGCCTCCTGCGGGAGCTGCACACCCACCTGCGCGAGGCGCGCATGGAAAAAGTCTATGTCGCCTTGCTGGCGGGCCGGCTCAAGGGGGCGACGCATCGGGTCACCGCGGCCCTCGACAAGACCAGCCTGCCCAGCGGCGAGCGCATTGTCCGGGTGTCCCGTGACGGCAAGGAGGCGGCCACCGAGTTCCGTGTGCTTGAGCGAATTGGTAATACCACGCTTGTCGAGGCGCGACCCGAGACCGGGCGAACCCACCAGATCCGTGTGCACGCCCAGTATCTGGGCCATCCGCTCGTAGGTGACGAGAAGTACGGCAACGACGACTTCAACAAGCGCATGCGTCCCTTTGGCATTACCCGTCTCTTTCTGCATGCGCGTGACCTGCGTATCCGCATGGGTGGTACTACCAAGCCTCTGGAGCTTCATTGCCCGCTGGAAGCGGATCTTGAAGCCGGCCTGGAGCAGTTGCGCCATGCCCAGCCCTAGGCTCTTCATCTTTGACTGGGACGGCACGCTCATGGACTCCGAGCGCCAGATCGTGCATTGCATGCAGGCCGCGGCGAATGACCTGAAATTGGTCGTACCAAATTATGAGGCCGTGCGCGGCATCATCGGTCTCGGCTTGCCCGAGGCCATACAGCGGCTGTTCCCTGCGCAGGAAAGTGGCGAGCGCGAGGCCATCCGGCAGGCGTATGCCCGACATTTCCTGGGCGGGACGGGGGGCGGCAGTGAGCTCTTTCCCCACGTCCGCGAACTTCTGGCGGAGCTGCAGGGTGCCGGCCATTTGCTGGCCATTGCGACCGGCAAAAGCCGGCTGGGCCTGGATCGGGTCCTGGGCATGACCGGCCTGGAGGATGTCTTTCATCTGACCCGCTGTGCCGACGAGACCGCCTCCAAGCCCGATCCCCTGATGCTGCGGCAGATTCTGGCGGAGCTGGAGTATCCCGTGGAGTCAGCGCTGATGATTGGTGATACCACTTTTGATCTGGAGATGGCGTCCCGGGCCGGCATGCGCAGCGTGGGCCTTGCCCATGGCGTGCATGCGGTGGAAGCGCTGGCGCTACACGACCCGGTCGCCATCGTGGCCGACCTGCCGGAATTGGCCGGCCTGCTGGCCCGGCTCTAGCGCGGCGCCCACTTCTGGGTTTAACGCAGAGCGTTGCGGCGGATGCGGACCGGGCAATCCGGTACACTCGCGCCTGCAAGCATCAACGGTTTTTCAAGGCGGGGGCCGCAGGCTCCCTGGCAAGGAGATATATATGGCGGATGATCCCTGGGGTAATGAGTCTCGTCCTGCTGCGCCCCCCGTCGGGGGAGAGCCTGGCGCGGCCCGTGGCCGGGAGTGGGATTTGCTTGAAAGAGTGGTGATGTCCTCGGTCGAGGAGCAGCGCCGCGCCCGCCGCTGGGGCATCTTCTTCAAGCTGCTGACCTTTGCCTATCTGCTGGGCCTGGTCTGGATGCTGTTTGGCGACAATGGCGTCGAGACGGGCTCCATTGCTGGCGAGCACACCGCCATGGTCACGGTAAGTGGCGAGATTGCCGATGAGTCGGAAGCCAATGCCGATGCCATCATCGCCGGCCTGCAGGCCGCTTTCGAGGCGCCGCGAAGCAAGGCCGTGCTGCTGCGTATCAACAGCCCGGGCGGCAGCCCGGTGCAGTCGGCTTACGTGTATGACGAAATCCGCCGACTGCGCGGGCTGCACAAGGACAAGAAGGTGTATGCGGTGATCACCGACATGGGGGCCAGCGGCGCTTATTATATTGCCGCCGCGGCTGACCAGATCTACGTGAATCCGGGCAGCCTTGTTGGCTCCATTGGCGTCATCATGCAGGGCTTCGGCGTGGAGGGACTCATGCAGAAACTGGGCGTGGAGAACCGCACCCTGACCTCCGGCGAGCACAAGGCCATCCTGAGTCCCTTCGAGCCCATGAAGCCGGCGGAAGTCGCCCATGTGAACAACCTGCTGCTGGCCGTGCACCAGCAGTTCATTGCCGCCGTGAAGCAGGGCCGGGGGCAGCGCCTGAAAGATGATGCGCAGATTTTCAGTGGTCTGTTCTGGACCGGGCAGCAGGCCGTGGAGCTCGGCTTGGCGGATGGCTTCGGGTCCGTGGACTCCGTCGCCCGTACCGTGGTCCAGGCCGAGCATGTGGTGGATTACAGCGAGCATCCGGATGCCCTGGGAGGCCTGATCCGCAAGCTGGGCACCAGCATGGGGGATGCGGTGGCGGCCCGCCTGGCGCCAGTGTCCGAGCCGCGGATGCGCTGATTCCGCTCCAGAAAAAACGCCCCGGATGGGGCGTTTTTTTTTGGCATCGGCTGCGTTCCCTGCACGCCACGGTCAGGTTGCCGCGGGGCTCAGTGCTTGAGCGGGCCTCGCCTCGCCGCAGGCAGGGGCGAGGCCAGTTCGCGCATGAGCCGCAGCAGGCTGTGCAGGATCAGTACGGCGCCAGCAAGTCCCATGGCATACAAGAGTGCCTCGCCGCCGTGCATGAGCGGACTGAAGTGCACCACGAAGAACAGGCAGGCAATTACGCTGGTGAGGGTGAGGCCGAGGTGGAGGAGGGCGGAAGCGGCGTGGTTGGCGGAAGGAAGTGTCGAATGGCTCATAGCGTCAAGCTCCTTGGCAGAGAAATACAAACGCTGGCCCCGTCGTCTTGCAGGAAGATGAATGCGGCGTGACGGAGAGTAGCGACAGTATCCCTGCAAAGCCTGTGCCTGTGCCCGGTCAGGGGAGTTGCAACCCCTCCGCCAGCAGGAAGTCCACAAGCGCCATCAGGGGCAGGCCGACCAGGCTGTTCGGATCGCGCCCTTCAAAACTCCGGAAGAGGGTGATGCCGAGGCCTTCGGCCTTGAAGCTGCCGGCACAGCCCCAGGGCTCGTCCCTGTCGACGTAACGGGCGATGCTGCTTGCATCGAGGTCCCGGAAGTGCACGCTGTATTCCTCCCGGGTGAGTTGGCAATGGCCGTTGATGGTATTCAGCAGGCAGAGGCCTGTATGGAAGGTGACCTTTCGCCCGGACAGGCGCTGCAACTGGAGGCGGGCACGTTCGGGGGTGCCGGGCTTGCCCAGGATCTCCCCGTCCAGGCAGAGGGCCTGGTCAGAGCCGATGATGAGGTGGCCTGGGTGCCGCCCTGCCAGCGCCCGGGCCTTGGCCTCGGACAGGCGCAGGACCAGGTTCTGCACTGATTCTCCCGGATGTGCTGTTTCATCTATATGGGGGCTGGCGCTGGCGAAGGGGAGCTGCAGGCGCTGCAGGAGCTCGTGGCGGGCCGGGGAGGAGGAGGCCAGGAGCAGGGGCGGGCAGGTCTCGGGCATGGCGGAGGCCTCTGGGAAGGAAGTCGCAGAGTATATGAAAAACAAGGCTTTTTCTTTTGACACACCCCGGGCCAGTCCGTATTATCCCGCGCCTATGTCAGTCGGTACCCTGCCTCAGTTTATTGACGTCCAGAAATGGGCGGACCGTGAAGCGGTGATCGAGCAGATCCATCCGCTGCGCGTCTATGCGCGTCTGCTGGAAGGGGCCGTCGACGACGAGGGCGAAGTGACGGTGAATGTCCGTCTGCATCGCGACCAGCAGGGCCTGTTCGTGGTGGAGGGCCGTATGGCCACCACCGTGAAGCTGACCTGCCAGCGTTGCCTGGAGCCTGTGTCCACCGACCTCGATGTCGGTGTCCACCTCTGGCTCCTGCGCAGCGAAGAGCAGGCCGACCGCCTGCCCGACGATGCAGACTTCCTGGTGATCGACGAGAACGGTTGCCTCGATCTCGCCGCAGCCCTGGAGGACGAGCTGATCCTGGCGTTGCCGCTGGTGCCCGCGCACGAGGAGTGCGAGGCGTTTCCGGTAGAGCCGGTTGAAGAAGCAGAACCCGAGGCGCCCGCGCGTCCCAACCCGTTTCTGGTGCTGGCCTCCCTGAAGGGCGGCACTGAAAAAGAGTAATCCAACGAAATTTGTGCCGGAGTAGACCATGGCCGTTCAACAAAACCGCAAGAGCCGTTCCCGTCGCGACATGCGTCGCTCGCACGACGCCCTGACCGGCCCCACCCTGTCGGTGGACCAGGAGTCCGGTGAAGTGCATCGTCGCCACCACGTGACCAAGGATGGCCTGTACCGCGGCCGTGCCCTGTTCGCGAGCAAAGACGAAGAATAAGCCGTAGCTATCTATGAGCATCGCGATTGCCGTCGATGCCATGGGCGGGGACTTCGGTCCCCGCGTCACGGTGCCCGCCTCCCTGGCGGTGCTGCGTGAAACGCCCGCCTTGCGCTTGACGCTGGTCGGTGACGAAGCCCTGATTTCTCCCTTCCTCTCCCGGCTCCCGCCGGCGGAGCGCAGTCGCGTGTCCGTGCTGCACACCCTCGAAGTCGTTGCGATGGATGACAAGGTGGCAGTGGCGCTGCGCCAGAAAAAGCAGTCCTCGATGCGCCTGGCCATCAATCTCGTTCACGCGAGGACAGTGCAGGCCTGCATCTCTGCCGGCAATACCGGCGCGCTCATGGCGGTCAGCCGCTTTGTCCTCAAAACCCACGCCAATATCGACCGTCCCGCCATCCTCACGGCGCTGCCGACCATGACCGGCCATGTGCACATGCTCGATCTCGGCGCCAATGTCGACTCGCAGCCGGAGCACCTGCTGCAGTTCGCGCAGATGGGTTCGGCGGTGGCGGAGGCCCTGGACGGCATCGCCAGGCCCCGCGTGGGCCTGCTCAACATCGGCGAGGAAGAAATCAAGGGCAATGACCTGATCAAGCGGACCGATGAGCTCCTCCGGGAGTCCGGGCTCAACTACATCGGTTATGTGGAGGGGGATGGCGTCTTCAAGGGCCAGGCCGATGTCGTGGTCTGCGATGGCTTTGTCGGCAATGTCGCGCTCAAGGCCTCAGAGGGCGTGGCCCGGATGATGGCGGGCATGATCCGCGAAGAGATTGGACGCAGCTGGCTGAACCGGGTGGTGGGCGCGCTGGCCCTGCCGATCTGGAAGGGCCTGCGCCAGCGCATGGATCCGGGCCGTTACAACGGCGCCAGCCTCGTCGGTCTTACCGGCATCGTCATCAAGAGCCATGGCAGTGCGGATGTGGCGTCCTTTGCCCAGGCCGTGCGTGTGGCGGTCAAGGAAGTCGAGAAGAATGTCCCGGCGCTGATCGAGGCGCGTCTCGGCATGGTCGAAGCGTGAGCACCACGGAACTGAGCAGAACAACTACCTGAATGATGTGACGCGGGTGACTTCCTGAGCGAGCACCGGCGAAAAGAAAAATCCAACAGGAATCGGCATGTCCAGACTCGCATTTGTTTTTCCGGGGCAGGGTTCCCAGGCCCTTGGCATGCTGGCCGATCTCGCTGCCGGGCATGGCGCCATCCAGGCCACCTTCGCTGCTGCTTCCGCCGCCCTCGGGCAGGACCTGTGGGCGCTGGCGCAGGACGGTCCCGAGGCAGAAATGAACCGCACCGAGAATACGCAGCCGCTGCTGCTGACGGCGGGCGTGGCGGTGTTCCGGGCCTGGCGCGAGGCCGGCGGGCGGGCTCCGGATTTCCTGGCGGGCCATTCGCTGGGCGAATACACCGCACTGGTCGCCGCGGGCGCCTTGTCCCTGGAGGATGGCGTGCGCCTGGTAGCCGAGCGTGGTCGCCTCATGCAGCAGGCAGTGCCGGCGGGCGAGGGCGCCATGGCCGCCATCCTGGGGCTCGATGACGATGTCGTGCGCCAGTGCTGCGCCCAGGCCGCGTCCGTAGGCGTGGTGGAGGCGGTGAATTTCAATGCCCCCGGCCAGGTCGTGATCGCCGGCGCCACGGCGGCTGTCGAGGCCGCCATCGAGCGGCTGAAGGCGGCCGGTGCCCGCCGCGCCTTGCCGCTGCCGGTCAGCGTGCCTTCCCATTGCGCCCTGATGAAGCCCGCGGCCGAGCGTCTGCGCGCCTCTCTTGCGACGGTGGCTTTCAACGCGCCTCTCATCCCGGTGCTGCAGAACGTGTCCGCGCGCATCGAGCCTGATGAAGAGGCGATGCGCGAGGCGCTGATTCGCCAGCTCTACAGCCCGGTGCTGTGGGTGCAGACGATGGAAGCGCTGGCGCAGCAGGGCGTGACCCGGGCGCTGGAGTGTGGCCCGGGCAAGGTTCTTTGCGGGCTCAACAAGCGTATCGTCAAGGAAATGGATTGTGCCTCGCTGGAAAATGCCGAGGCTTTTGCGGCGGCGCTGGCGCTCTGATCGCTACGTCGCCGCGCTTGCGGATCAAGGAGAACTGAATATGTCTTTGGCAGGAAAGATCGCATTGGTGACCGGCGCGAGCCGCGGCATTGGCCGCGCTATTGCACTGGAGCTGGCTCGCCGTGGCGCGACCGTGGTCGGCACCGCCACCACCGCTGCCGGTGCCGAAGGCATCACGGCTTACCTGGCGGCCGCGGGCAACAGCGGTCGTGGCTATGTTCTCGATGTGTCAGCCCCCGCCTCAATCGAAGCCGCCCTCGCAGCCATCATCAGCGAAGTAGGGACGCCGCTCATCCTCGTGAATAATGCCGGGATCACGCGCGACAACCTCATGTTGCGCATGAAGGAGGAGGAGTGGGACGGGGTCATCAACACCAACCTCAATTCCATCTTCCGCATGAGCAAGGCCTGCCTGAAA
>JAJFBF010000033.1 GCA_020697295.1 Moraxellaceae bacterium
CGGTGCGCTTGGCGTGACCGGCGCCACCACCATCAACACCACCGGCACCGCCACCACTACCCTCGGCAGCGCCACCAGCAGCACCACCATTGGCGGTGCACTCGGCGTGACCGGCGCCACCACCATCAATACCACCGGCTCGGCAGCCACCACCATCGGCAACACGGCAAGCACGGTTAACCTGAATGGCACCCTCCGAATGAACGAGGGGACCGGCAACATCAATGGCACCCTGATCAATACCGGCACCGACAACCAAGGCCCTGTCACCATCAGCAGCGGTGCCAACAACACCGGCATCACGTCCATCAACAACGGAACTGGCGGTTCGGGAGTTGTGAACATCAGTGCCGGCACCACGACCGGCCTGGTGACAGTTGGTAACTCGGCTAATACCACCAGCCTCAGCAGCGGCACCACCAACGTGACAGGCATCGCCAACATCAATTCCACCGGCACCGCCGCCACCACCATCGGCAGCGCCACCAGCAGCACCACCGTCGGCGGTGCGCTTGGCGTGACCGGCGCCACCACCATCAACACCACCGGCACCGCCACCACTACCCTCGGCAGCGCCACCAGCAGCACCACCATTGGCGGTGCACCTTGGCGTGACCGGCGCCACCACCACTGCCGGCCTCACCAATACCGGCGATGTCGCCACCGACACCCTCACCACCACCGGAGCCGCCACGATAGGAACTGCACTGGGTGTCTCGGGGGCCACCACCCTGGGCAACACCCTTTCGGTTGCCGGCGCCGCCACCTTCTCCAGCACGGTGAACGTGGACAGCAATGGCGCTACTGCTGGCGGTGGCCAGCTTTCGATTGGAAATACCCAGGCAAGCCTGCAAGTCGCCAACCAGACCACGGGCAACTTCCACGGACTGACTGTCGGCCAGACAGAAACCACCCTGAGCGGGGGAACGACCTCGACCGAGATGGTGCTTAACGACAATGGCGTCACCTTCCGCAACATGGCGACGGGCGCCCCGGTCGTGGTGTCCGGGGTTGCCGATGGCGTCAACGACTTTGATGCCGTCAACATGCGCCAGCTCCGTGAGTTCCAGAGCAGCAGCTACGCCGGCATTGCGTCCGCAATGGCCATGGCCTCCGTGCCCGATGTAGAAGACGGCAAAACCTTCGCCATCGGTGTGGGTACCGGTCGCTATATGCGAGCAGAATCAATTGCGGTGGGTGCAAATGCCCGCATCAATGAGGCATGGCGAGTCCGGATGGCACTCTCCAAAGGGGATGGCACACCCTCGGGAGCCAGCATGGGCGCCAGCTTCAGCTGGTAATCCCGTAGCCCTGAACCGAGGTTGAATGACGAGCCCGCCTCCCTGGATGCGGGCTTTTTTATGGGCGGGGGTTGAAAATTGAGCACCGATCGAAGCATGGCCCCGAAAATCCTGGCGCCCGAACAGGACCAGGACTGCGCAAAAGCTGACCAGCCATTCATACCCTAAGGCTGAATTGTCCGACAATCCTTGATGAGGCGGTTTGTCCCTATGCTACTTTTTGCTCAGCTGGTTACGGCAGGCGCGATCGGTGAGGATTGTGTTTTCCTGCCCTGACAACCCGCCACAGATGCGAGCCCCTCTTCAGGTCGTATTTGCAAGAAGCCTCCTGGCACCCTTGCATGTTATTGCGCTGAACCAACGGTCGGGTTTGATGAATTCGTGGCACAGTAGTTGTCTACTTTTGAACCAGCGACGCTTGCCACCCGGCAGGCGTTTTTTTTGCCTGCCGTTCGGACTGGTGCCTCCCCTCAACCTTGCCCTCCCCGCACAGCCAGCACCGCCCCCACTCAGCCCTTCCAGTCACGCAAGCGCTGCAGCAGCCACCGCGCATACTGGCTGATCTCCTCCACATCTCCCGTCGAGAAGGCCAGGCCGTCGTTATACATGCGGCAAACGCCATGTAGCGTGCCCCAGAACACCTGGGCCAGGCGCAAGGGATTGAGGTCCGGCGACAGCCAGCCCTGGATCTGCAGGCTCATGACCATTTCGGCATAGCTGCGGAAGGAGGCCCGGGCATGGCTACGGAAGGCCTCGCTCTCGGCCCCCTCTCCCTTCCAGGTCACCCGTCCAAAGAGCAGCTCATAAAGCTCCGGGTGCTCCAGGGCAAAGCGCACATAGATGGTCACGAAGCGCTCGAAGCGGGCCTCCAGCCCCTCCACCTCGGCCAGGCCACGCTCGATCTCACCCTCGAACTGGTCGATGGCGGCCTCGCCGACGGCGCACAGCAGGGCCTGCTTGTCCCGGAAATGGTGGTAGAGCGCGGTCTGGGACACGCCCACCCGCTCCGCCAGCTTGCGCAGGCTGAGGGCGGCAATGCCCTCCTGCTCCACCAGGGCGGTGGCTGCCTCGAGCATGCCGCGGCGCAGGTCACCATGGTGGTAGGGGGCTTTTGTCGGCCCTGGCTGTCTTGACATTACGGCACGTCCGGGTATCTTAACGCCGTTAAGTTTACCGTCCCCGCCGGGACTTTGCGACCCCCAGGAGTTTGCCCGTGACCGCCGCCTTCCCCAACATGCTCAAGCCGCTCGACCTCGGCTTCACCCAGCTCAAGAACCGCATCGTGATGGGCTCCATGCACACCGGCCTGGAAGACCGCTTCTACAATTACGGCAAGCTGGCCGCCTACTTCGCCGAACGCGCCCGCGGTGGCACCGCCCTCATGATCACCGGCGGCATCTCGCCCAACCGTCGCGGCTGGTTGCTGCCCCTGGGCGGCACCATGAACGGCCTTGGCGACGTGGTGAACCACCGCCGCGTCACCAGTGCCGTGCACGCCGAGGGCGGCAAGATCCTCATGCAAATCCTGCATTCGGGACGCTACGGCTATCACCCCTTCGTGGTCTCGGCCTCCGACCGCAAGTCGCCGATCTCCATGTTCAAGCCGCGCACCATCAAGGAGAGCGAGATCCTCTCCACCATCCGCGACTACGGCCGTTGCGCGAAACTTTCCAAACTCGCCGGCTACGACGGCGTCGAGATCATGGGCTCCGAGGGCTACCTGCTGAACCAGTTCATCTGCAACCGCACCAACAACCGCAAGGACAAGTGGGGCGGCAGCCTGGAAAACCGCATGCGCCTGCCGGTCGAGATCGTGAAGCGGGTGCGCAAGGAGGTCGGCAAGGACTTCATCATCTGCTATCGCCTCTCCCTGATCGACCTGGTGGAAGGCGGCAACAGCTGGCCGGAAATCGTCGCCATCGCCAAGGCGCTGGAAGCCGCGGGCATCACCATCCTCAATACCGGCATCGGCTGGCACGAGGCCCGCGTCCCCACCATCGTGACTTCAGTGCCGCGCGCGGCCTTCCGCAAGGTGACGGCCAACATCAGGAAGGAACTGAAGATTCCGGTGATGGCGTCCAACCGCATCAACACGCCGGAAATCTGCGATGACATCATCGCCTCGGGCGACGCCGACCTGATCTCCATGGCGCGCCCGCTGCTGGCCGACCCCGCCTTCGTGAACAAGGCCGCCGCCGGCAAGCCGGAAGAAATCAATACCTGCATCGCCTGCAACCAGGGCTGCCTGGACATGACCTTCTCCGGCAAGCGCTCCACCTGCCTGGTGAATCCGCAGGCCTGCGCCGAGACCGAACTGGTCTACGTGAAGACCACCCGGGCCAAGAAAATCGCCGTGGTCGGCGGCGGCATGGCCGGTCTTTCCTTCGCCACGGTGGCGGCCGAACGCGGCCACGACGTGACCCTGTTCGAGGCGGCCGACGACATCGGCGGCCAGTTCACCATGGCCATGAACGTGCCGGGCAAGGAAGAATTCCGCGAAACCGTCCGCTACTTCCGCGCGATGGTGAAGAAGACCAGCGTGAAGGTCGTGCTGAACAAGCGCGTCGGTGACGCCGACCTCAAGGCCGGCGGCTTTGATGAAGTCGTGATCGCCACCGGCGTGACCCCGCGTACGCCGAAGATCCCCGGCATCGATCACCCCAAGGTCCTCTCCTATCCGGACGTTCTCAAGCACGGCAAGAAGGTCGGCCACCGCGTGGCCGTGATTGGCGCCGGCGGCATCGGCATCGACGTCAGCGAGTTCCTGCTCGCCGAGCATTCGCCGCAGCCGGTGGACCACTGGCTGGCCGAATGGGGCGTCGACGTGAACTCGACTGAGCCGGGCGGCCTCGCCGCGCCGGTACGCCACCCGCCGCTGCGCGAGGTGTACCTGCTGCAGCGCAAGGAAGGCAAGAAGATGGGCCAGGGCCCGGGCAAGACCACCGGATGGGTGCACCGCCTGGCGCTGCAGCACCACCAGGTGAAGATGCTGGGTGGCGTGGAATACGTGAAGGTCGACGATCTGGGCCTGCACATCCGCGTCGGCGGAGAGGACCAGATCCTCGACGTGGACAACATCATCCTCTGCGCCGGCCAGGAGTCGGTGAAGGACCTGCTGCCGGTGGATACCGAAGGCAAGATCAGCGACAAGCGCTTCCATGTCATCGGTGGCGCCAAGCTGGCCGGCGAACTCGATGCCATGCGCGCGATCCGAGAGGGCGCCGAACTGGCCGCCCGCCTGTAAGGCGCCCTGCCCGCCGGGTCGCGGCTTCAACCGGAATGCCCGGACATGAAAAAGGCCGCCTGGGCGGCCTTTTTCATTGGCAGGTCCGAATGCCGGACGGCATGGCCGGTTCGCGCTGACGAGTGTCACTCCCGACTCTCGTCGCCGCAGAGCACGGAGGCGTCCTGGCGCACAAAGACCCCGTGGCGCTCTGCGGCCAGCCTTTATGACGCACGCAAAAAAACAGCCGCATAAGCGGCCGTTTTCATGTGCAGCGGTAAGGCTTACTTCCAGCCGGTGAGCTCGGCCAGGGCCTTGCCCATTTCCGCCGGATTCTTCACCGTCTTTACGCCCGCTGCTTCCAGCGCCGCGAATTTCTCGTCAGCAGTACCCTTGCCACCGGAGATGATGGCGCCGGCATGGCCCATGCGCTTGCCCGCCGGAGCGGTGACACCGGCGATATAGGACACCACCGGCTTGGTCACGTTTTCCTTGATATAGGCCGCGGCTTCTTCTTCCGCGCTGCCACCGATCTCGCCCACCATGATGATGGCTTCGGTCTGCGGATCATTCTGGAACAGTGCCAGCGCATCGATGAAGGTGGTGCCGGGAATGGGGTCGCCGCCGATGCCGATGCAGGTCGACTGGCCAAAGCCGAGGTCGGTGGTCTGCTTCACGGCTTCATAGGTCAGCGTGCCGGAGCGCGACACGATGCCGACCTTGCCGGGCTTGTGGATGTGACCGGGCATGATGCCGATCTTGCACTCGCCCGGGGTGATGACGCCGGGGCAGTTCGGGCCGATCAGGCGCACGCCGCCTTTGCGCAGGATGTATTCCTTGACGTACAGCATGTCGATGGCCGGCACGCCCTCGGTGATGCAAACGACCAGCTTGATGCCGGCATCCACCGCCTCGAGGATGGAATCCTTGGCGAAGGCGGCGGGCACGTAGATGACGGAAGCATCGGCGCCGGTCTTGGCGACTGCCTCATGCACGGTATCGAAGACCGGCAGCCCCAGGTGGGTGGTGCCGCCCTTGCCCGGCGTCACGCCGCCGACCATCTGGGTACCGTAGGCCATGGACTGTTCGGTGTGGAGGGTGCCCTGGGAGCCGGTGATGCCCTGGCAGATAACCTTGGTGTTCCTGTTGATGAGTACGCTCATTTCTTACACTCCCACTGCCTTCACAACGAGATCACCCGCTTCGTTCAGCGAGGCCGCCGGAATGATGTTCAATCCGCTCTCTTTCAGCTTCTGCGCACCCAGTTCGGCATTATTGCCTTCGAGGCGCACGACCACGGGCACTTTCACGCCCACTTCCTGCACGGCGCCGATGATGCCTTCGGCAATCATGTCGCAACGCACGATGCCGCCGAAGATATTCACCAGCACGCCCTGCACGGCCGTGTCGGAGAGAATGATCTTGAAGGCCTCGGTCACGCGCTCCTTGGTGGCGCCGCCGCCGACGTCAAGGAAGTTGGCGGGCTGGCCGCCCTTGAGCTTGATGATGTCCATGGTGGCCATGGCCAGGCCGGCACCGTTTACCATGCAGCCAATATTGCCTTCGAGGGCAACGTAGTTGAGGTCCCATTCGACGGCGCGACGCTCGCGCTCATCTTCCTGGGAAGGGTCGTACATGGCCTTGAGGCGCGGGTGGCGGAACAGGGCATTGGAATCGATGACGATCTTGGCGTCCAGGCAATGCAGGCTGCCTTCGCTGGTGATCACCAGGGGATTCACTTCCAGCAGCGCCAGGTCCAGGTCGACGAACATCTTTGCGAGCTGCGTGAAGATCTTCACGAACTGCTTTACCTGGTCATGATTGAGACCGAGCTTGTAGCCCAGGTCGCGCCCCTGGAAAGGCTGGGCGCCGATCAGCGGGTCGATGGTGGCCTTGTGAATTTTCTCAGGAGTCTCGTGGGCAACCTTCTCGATTTCCACGCCGCCTTCGGTGGAGGCCATGAACACGATGCGGCGGGTGCCGCGATCGAGTACGGCGCCCAGGTAGAGCTCCTTGGCGATATCGGTGCAGGTCTCGACCAGGATTTTGTGCACGGGCTGGCCGCGCGCATCGGTCTGGTAGGTCACCAGCTGGGTGCCGAGCTTCGCCTTGGCGAAGGCTTCGACTTCATCCAGGGTGGTGACGAGCTTGACGCCACCGGCCTTGCCACGGCCGCCGGCATGCACCTGCGCCTTGACCACCCATTTGCCGCCGCCGATCCGCTCTGCGGCCGCACGCGCCTCTTCCGGCGTGCTGGCGGCAAAACCCTTGGACACTGGCAGTCCGTATTCCGCAAAGAGCTGCTTACCCTGGTACTCGTGAAGGTTCATTGTGTGATTACCATCGGTAGGTCGGGCTTCAGTCCGACCTGCAGGAAATACAGGGGCTTTCGCCCCCGTCTTATTTCTTCTTGCGCTGCACGGCGTGAATGGCGCGGCCATCCACCGACAAGGCGGCCTCGTGCACCACTTCCGACAGGGTCGGGTGCGCGAAGGTCATGAGCTGCAGGTCCTCGACAGAGGCGCCAAACTCCAGCGAGATCATGCCCTGGTGGACAATATCGCCGGCGCCGGGGCCGATCACATGCATCCCCAGCAACCGATCAGTCGCGGCATCGGCCACGAACTTCACGAAGCCCTGGGCATCGTTGGAAGCCAGCGCGCGACCGTTAACGGCAAAGGCGAACTGGCCGGTCTTGATATCGATGCCTTCACTCTTCGCCTGTTCCTCGGTCTTGCCGACCCAGGCGATCTCCGGATGCGTGTAGATCACGCCGATGATGGTGTCGTAGTTCACCTGTGCGTGGTGTCCTCCGATCAATTCGGCCACCATCATGCCCTCCTCCATCGCCTTGTGCGCCAGCATGGGGCCGCGCACGAGGTCACCGATGGCGTAGACGCCCGGCACCGAGGTACGGCACTGGTTGTCCACGTGCACGAAGCGGCGCTCGTCGAGCGTGATGCCGCTGTCGGTGGAGAACACGCCATCGGTAAAGGGGCGACGTCCCACGGCCACGATGAGCTTGTCGAAGACTTCGCTATGCTCGCCGTCCTTGTCCGCAAACTTGACGGTGACGGACTTGCCCTTGGCCTCGGTACCGGTGACGCGGGCGCCAAGACGGATATCGAGGCCCTGCTTGCCAAGGATCTTCATCGCCTCCTTGGCCACGGCCTTGTCGCAGGCAGGAAGGAAGGCATCGACCGCCTCCAGCACCACGACTTCCGCGCCGAGACGACTCCACACCGAGCCCAGCTCCAGCCCGATGACGCCGGCGCCGATCACACCGAGGCGCTTGGGCACGGACTGGAACTCGAGGGCGCCGGTGGAATCAACGATGAGGTCTTCTACCAGAGCGGCCACGGGAATGTTCACCGGCACCGAGCCGGTAGCCAGGATCACATGCTGGGCATCGATGGTTTCCACCGCGCCTTCCAGCGGGGTGAACTCGACCTTGCGGCCAGCCAGCAGCTTGCCGCTGCCCTGCAGCCAGGTCACGCCGTTGCCCTTGAAGAGCTGGGCGATACCGCCGGTGAGATTGCCCACCACGGTGTCCTTGCGCGCCTGCATGGCCTTCACGTCGATGGCGACCTCGCCCACGGTGATGCCGTGCGCCGACAGGCCATGCACCGCGTCGTGGAAGCGATGCGTGGAATCCAGCAAGGCCTTGGAGGGTATGCAGCCGACATTGAGACAGGTACCGCCGAGTGCGGGCTTGCCCTTGTGCAGGCGCTTCTCGATGCAGGCGACTTTCATGCCCAGTTGCGCGGCGCGAATTGCCGCTTCGTAGCCGCCGGGGCCGCCGCCGATGACGACGAGGTCAAAACTCTGTGCCATGAGTCAATCCATTTCAGGTTCATTGGGCAGGAGCGCCCCGGAAGGCGCTCCTGCCGGCGGGCGTGTCAGATTTCGAGCAGCAGGCGAGCCGGATCCTCGACCAGGTCCTTGATGGCTACAAGAAAGCTCACGGCTTCCTTGCCGTCGATAAGACGATGGTCGTAAGAGAGCGCCAGGTACATCATCGGCAGGATCACGACCTGGCCGTTCACGGCCATGGGACGCTCCTGGATCTTGTGCATGCCGAGGATGGCGGTCTGCGGCGGGTTAAGGATGGGGGTGGACAGCAGCGAGCCGAACACGCCGCCATTGGAAATGGTGAAGGTGCCACCGGTCATGTCCTCGATGGTCAGCTTGCCGTCCTTCGCCTTCTTGCCGAAATCGCCGATGGTCTTTTCGGTCTCGGCCAGGCTCATGCGCTCGGTATTGCGCAGGATGGGAACCACGAGACCGCGATCGGAGGACACCGCCACGCCGACATCGTAGAAACCATGGTAGACGATGTCGTTGCCGTCGATGGAGGCGTTGACGGCCGGGAAGCGCTTGAGGGCCTCCACGGCGGCCTTGACGAAGAAGGACATGAAGCCCAGGCGCACGCCATGCACCTTCTCGAACTTCTCGGCGTATTGCTTGCGCAGGTCCATCACCGGCTTCATGTTGACTTCGTTGAAGGTGGTCAGCATGGCCGTGTTCTGCTTGGCCTCGAGCAGGCGCTCGGCGACCTTGGCGCGCAGGCGGGTCATGGGCACGCGCTTTTCGGTGCGCTCGCCCACGGCCAGGGCAATGGCCTGGGCGGCCGGGGCCGGCACGGCGGCGGCCACGGGCGCCGGCGCCGCCGGCTTCTTCAGGTGTGCTTCCACGTCTTCCTTGGTCAGGCGGCCGCCCTTGCCGGAGCCGGCAATCCTGGCCGGGTCCAGGTTGTGCTCGGCGACCAGCTTGCGCACGGCCGGGCTCAGGGCGTCGTCGCTGGCGGCAGCCGTCGCGGCCGGCGCCGCAGCAGCGGGAGCGGGAGCGGCGGCAACAGCAGGAGCGGCGGCGGCTGCGCCCTCTTCGAAGACTGCCAGCACTTCCTGCGAGAGAACGGTGTCGCCCTCGTTCTTCAGGACCTTGCCGATGACGCCGTCCGCCGGGGCCACGACTTCCAGCACAACCTTGTCCGTTTCAATATCGACGATCAGCTCGTCACGGCGCACAGCCTCGCCCGGCTTCTTGTGCCAGGTCGCAACGGTGCCATCAGCCACGGACTCGGGGAAAACAGGTGCCTTGATTTCGATGCTCATTTTTTTGAATTCCTTGTGTCAGTTCTTTTGACCAACAATGTCGAGTCCGCAGCGGAACGCCTCTTCCACCAGGAAGGCCTGCTCCTTCGCATGCAGGTAAACAGAGCCGCAGGCCGGCGCCGCCGCAGGCGCACGGCCGACAAACTGCACTCGCAGCTTCTCGCTCCATTCGCGCACCACGGAATGCATGTGATGCTGGCTGCAGTACCAGGCGCCTTGGTTCATGGGCTCCTCCTGGCACCAGGCAATGCTCTTCACCTTCTTGTACGGCGCCAGCGCCTCGGCCAGCTTCTTTTCCGGGAAGGGATAAAGCTGCTCGATGCGGATGATGGCGACGTTGTCATGACCCTGCTCGCGGCGCTTCTCGAGCAGGTCGTAGTAGACCTTGCCGCCGCAGAGGATGACGTGGGTGACGTTCGCAGGCTTGATCGCGTCGATCTCGGGGATGACAGTCTGGAACTGTCCCTGGGCCAGCTCCTCGAGCGTGCTCACCGCCAGCTTGTGGCGCAGCAGGCTCTTGGGCGACATGATCACCAGCGGCTTGCGCAGCGGGCGCACGGCCTGGCGGCGCAGCAGATGGAATATCTGCGCCGGCGTGGTGGGCGTGCACACTTGCATGTTGTGCTCGGCGCACAGCTGCAGGAAACGCTCGAGACGCGCCGAGGAATGTTCGGGGCCCTGGCCTTCAAAACCGTGCGGCAGCAACAGCGTGAGGCCGCAGAGGCGCTCCCACTTGGTTTCACCGGAGGAGATGAACTGGTCGATCACCACCTGGGCGCCGTTGGCGAAGTCACCGAATTGCGCTTCCCAGATGATCAGGGCCTGCGGCGCCGTGGTGGAATAGCCGTATTCGAAGGCCAGCACGGCCTCTTCGGACAGCAGGGAGTCGTAGATCTCGAAGTGCGGCTGCAAGGGATCGAGATGCTGCAGCGGGCAGTAGGGCTGGCCATCCTTCTGGTTGTAGACGATGGCGTGACGATGCGAGAAGGTGCCTCGGCCCACGTCCTGGCCGGTCAGGCGCACCTGGATGCCCTCGTTGAGGATGCTGGCATAAGCCAGGGTCTCGGCGGCGCCCCAGTTGAACTCCAGATTGCCCGCCCACATGCGGCCGCGATCCTCCATGACCTTCTGCACCTGTTTCTGCAGCACCAGGCCATCAGGATACTTTTCCATCTTCCTGCCGAGATCCTGCAGCGTCTTGAGCGGGACGCTGGTATCCCACTCATCGACCACGGCATGGCCCAGGTAGGGCGTCCAGTCCACGAACAGCGTCTTGTTGGGCTCGCGCACCAGCGCCTTCACCACATGCTGGCCGGACTCGAGGGCCTTCCGGTACTCCTCGACCATGTCATCAGCCTGCAGCTGCGGCAGCACGCTGGCCTTCGCCAGGCGGTCAGCATAGATGCCGCGCGTGGTCGGCAGCTTGGTGATGACCTGGTACATGAGCGGCTGGGTGGCGGAAGGCTCGTCGGCCTCGTTGTGGCCACGGCGACGGTAGCATATGAGGTCGATCACCACGTCCTTCTGGTATTCCATGCGGAAATCCAGGGCCAGCTGGGTGACGAAGAACACGGCCTCCGGATCATCGCCGTTCACGTGGAAGATGGGCGCCTGCACCATCTTGGCCACGTCGGTGCAGTACTCGGTGGAGCGCGCGTCTTCCGGGCGGCTGGTGGTAAAGCCGACCTGGTTGTTGATGATGATGTGGATGGTGCCGCCGGTGCGGTAGCCGCGGGTCTGCGACATCTGGAAGGTTTCCAGCACCACGCCCTGCCCGGCAAAGGCGGCATCGCCATGGATGCTGAGTGGCAACACCTGGCGGCCGTGCACATCGTTGCGGCGATCCTGGCGGGCGCGCACCGAGCCCTCCACCACCGGCGAGACGATCTCGAGGTGGGACGGGTTGAAGGCCATGGCCAGGTGGACTTCGCCGCCCGGGGTCATGACGTTCGAGGAATAGCCCTGGTGGTACTTGACGTCACCGGAGCCCTGCTTGGTGAACATCTTGCCTTCGAACTCGCCGAAGAGATCGCCAGGGTTCTTGCCGAGAATGTTGACCAGCACGTTGAGGCGGCCACGGTGGGCCATGCCGATGACGACTTCCTTGACACCATAGGAACCGGCGCGCTGGATGCATTCGTCGATCAGCGGGATCATGGCTTCGCCACCCTCGAGACCAAAACGCTTGGCGCCGGCGTACTTGGTGCCCAGGTACTTCTCGAGCCCTTCGGCCGCGGTCAGGCGCTCCAGGATGTGCTTGCGGGTTTCGCCCGAGAAATTGGGATTGCCGCGCACGCTCTCGAGACGCTGCTGGATCCAGCGCTTCTCGGCGGTGTTGACGATGTGCATGTACTCGGCGCCGATGGAGCCGCAGTAGATGGACTCCATGGCGTTGACCATCTCGCCGAGGGTGCACTCTTCCTTGCCGATGGCGAGGTTGCCGGTATTGAAGACCGTATCGAGGTCGGCCGGCGTCAAGCCATGGGTGGCGAGGTCAAGGTCGGGCACCTGCGCGCGCTGCATCAGGTTCAGCGGGTCGAGACGGGCCTTCTGGTGGCCGCGGTTGCGGTAGCCGGCGATGAGCTGCAGCACCGCGACCTGGCGGCGCTCGTGCTCGGTGCTGACACGGCTGGTCGGCAGGGCCTGGGAGCGGGTGCTGTTCTTGGCGAGGAGGAGGAACTGCTCGCGGACGCCCTTGTGCGGGGTGTCCTGGGCGATGCCGTTGACGCGGGGAAGCTTTTCGAAATAGCTGCGCCAGTCTTCCGGCACGGACTGGGGGGAGACAAGGAATTGTTCGTAGAGCTCTTCGACGTAAGCAGCGTTCTCAGCGGAGAGTTGCGAGGTACTCCACTGGCGCAGCATTTGCCCATCTTGCATTTTGATGTTCCCGATTCAGAGAAGTCCGCCGCGTCTCACCTGTGCGGTCGGGTGCTGTTTCGCCTTCTCTTGACCATGACCCGCGATGCCTGGGTAAGGCGTCACGACCTGCATCCAGCCCAAGTCTAACCGCTGGATACCAACAACGGCTGCTCCCGCCGGGGTTATTGGCGGAAAACAGGATGGCTGGTTCGCCATCTCGGCACGGCGTTGTACCTTGGACCCGGCTGCGCTGCCGGGCCTTGACCGGCATCAAGCGCCGGTCATTTATCACTTTTTCCGCTACTGGCGGGCCTCAGGTGCCCTGGCTCAGCAACATGTTACGGATATGCCCGATGGCCTTGGTGGGGTTCAGGCCCTTGGGACAGACGCTGACACAGTTCATGATCCCGCGGCAGCGGAAGATGCTGAACGGGTCCGCCAGCTTCTCGAGACGCTCGGCGGTGGCAGTGTCACGGCTATCGCCCAGGAAGCGGTAGGCCCAGATCAGGGCCGAGGGGCCCAGGAACTTGTCGGGATTCCACCAGTAGGAGGGGCAGGAGGTCGAGCAGCAGGCGCAGAGGATGCACTCGTAGAGGCCATCGAGCTTCTCGCGCTCCTCGGGCGACTGCAGGCGCTCCCGGGCCGGCGCCGGGGTATTGTTGACCAGGAAGGGCTGAACCTTCTCGTACTGGGCGTAGAACATGCCCATGTCCACGACCAGGTCGCGGATGACGGGCAGGCCCGGCAGCGGCTTGATCACGACCTTCTTCGGCAGCGTCTTCATGTTGATGAGGCAGGCCAGGCCGTTCTTGCCGTTGATGTTCATGCCGTCGGAGCCACAGATGCCCTCGCGGCAGGAGCGGCGGAAGCTCAGGGTCTCGTCCACCTGCTTGAGCTGGATCAGGGCGTCCAGCAGCATGCGGCTGCCGGTGATGTCCAGCTCGTAGGTCTGCATGTAGGGCGCCGCGTCCTTGTCCGGATCGTAGCGGTAGACTTCAAAAATACGCACGTCGCTCATGGTGTGCCTCACTCAATTCTGTTCGGGTCGGGTGGCATCGACACCACCCTCCCCCATCGGTCCTGTCCGCCTCCCGGGGGATGGCGGCAGGACTGCATTCCTTCGGAAGGCGCCTTAGAAAGTACGCGGCTTGGGCGGAACGGATTCCACCGACAGCGGGATCAACTTCACCGGCTTGTAGTCCAGGCGGTTGCCGTCGCGGTACCACAGGGAGTGCTTCATCCACTCCTTGTCGTTGCGGCCCAGCGGGCAGTCGGCATCGGTCACCGGACGCTCGTAGTCGACCACGGTGTGGGCGCCACGGCACTCCTTGCGGGCGGCGGCGGAGATCATCGTGGCCTTGGCGGCCTCGATGAGGTTCTCCAGCTCCAGCGCCTCGATGCGACCGGTGTTGAACACCTTGGACTTGTCCTTGAGGTGGATGTTGCCGATGCGCTTCTCGATATCGAGGATTTTCTCGACACCTTCGTCCATCAGCTTCTGGGTACGGAACACGCCGGCGTGGTTCTGCATGGAGCGGCGCATGTCGTTGGCCACATCCTGCGCATACTCGCCCGACGTGGAGTTGTCGAGGCGGGCGATGCGCGCCAGGGTCTGCTCCAGAGCGTCGTGCGGCAGCGGCTTGTGCGTGGCCGGCTCGCGGCTGACGTGCTCGATGATGTGCTCGCCGGCGGCCTTGCCGAAGACAATGAGGTCAAGCAGCGAGTTGGTGCCGAGGCGGTTGGCGCCGTGCACGGACACGCAGGAGCACTCGCCGATGGCATAGAAGCCCTTGACCACTTCGTTGGGGTTGCCGTTCTTCGGCGCCACGACCTGGCCATGGATATTGGTCGGAATGCCGCCCATCTGGTAATGGATGGTCGGCACCACGGGAATGGGCTCCTTGGTGCAGTCGACATTGGCGAAATTCTTGCCGATTTCGTACACGGAGGGCAGGCGCTTGTGGATGGTGTCGGCGCCCAGATGGGTCAGGTCGAGCACCACGTAGTCGCCATTGGGGCCACAGCCACGGCCTTCCTTGATTTCCTGGTCCATGGAACGGGACACGAAGTCGCGCGGGGCCAGGTCCTTCAGATTGGGTGCGTAGCGCTCCATGAAGCGCTCGCCGTGCTTGTTGCGCAGCAAGCCGCCCTCGCCGCGGCAGCCCTCGGTCAGCAGCACACCGGCACCGGCGACGCCGGTCGGGTGGAACTGCCAGAATTCCATGTCCTCCAGCGGAATGCCGGCGCGGGCGGCCATGCCGAGGCCATCGCCGGTATTGATGAAGGCATTGGTGGAGGCCTGGTAGATGCGGCCGGCGCCACCGGTGGCGAACAGGGTGCTCTTGCCCTGGAACACGGCGATGTTGCCGGTGGCCAGGTCGATGGCGGTCACGCCCAGCACATCGCCGTCCTGGTCGCGGATCAGGTCAAGGGCGATCCACTCCACGAAGAACTCGGTGCCCACCTTGAGGTTGTTCTGGTACAGCGTGTGCAGCAGCGCATGGCCCGTACGGTCGGCGGCGGCGCAGGCGCGCTGCACCGGCTTGTCACCGTAATTGGAGGTATGACCACCAAAGGGGCGCTGGTAGATGGTGCCATCGGCGTTACGGTCGAAGGGCATGCCCATGTGCTCGAGCTCGTACACGACCTTGGGCGCTTCGCGGCACATGAACTCGATGGCGTCCTGGTCGCCCAGCCAGTCCGAGCCCTTGACGGTGTCATAGAAGTGGTAATGCCAGTTGTCCTCGCTCATGTTGCCGAGCGAGGCGCCGATGCCGCCCTGCGCCGCCACGGTATGGGAGCGGGTCGGGAAAACCTTGGTCAGCACCGCCACCTTGAGGCCGGCCTGCGCGAGCTGCAGCGAGGCGCGCATGCCCGAGCCGCCGCCGCCGACGATCACCGCGTCAAACGTGAGGGTGGGGATGTTGCTTGCCTTGAAGTTGCTGGCCATGAATCAGTTCCCCCACAGGATCTGGATGCCCCAGATCAGGAATACGAAGTTGGCGAGCACCATGCCGACCAGCAGCACGACGCGCACAAAGGTGGCGCGATCGCCCATCTGACGGGTGGTGACATAGTCAGTGAACACCGTCCACATGCCCACCCAGGCGTGACCCACCAGGGCCAGCAGCGCCAGCAGGGTGAAGATGCGCATGGGCAGGGCGGTCATGAAGGCGTGCCACTGCTCGAAGGCCAGACCCGGATTGCAGGCCAGGAAGCCCAGCACGACGACGAAATAGATACCGAGGATGTAGGCGCTGACGCGCTGGACCAGCCAGTCGCTGATGCCGGAGCGGGTCAGGCTCGTTGCACTGTTTCTCATTTACATCACCACCCAGACAAAGGCACAGAGAATGGCGACCGCGGCCAGCGCCAGGGCCACCGTGGCGAACAGGCGACCGCCGTTCAGGGATTCACCGATGCCAAAGTCCTGGACCAGGTGCTTGGTGCCGATGATGAAATGGAACACCAGCCCGGCGAAGGCGATGAAGAGCAGGCCGCCGCCCAGGAAAGTGCCCAGGAAGTCCTGCTTGAGGATGTCGAAGGCCTCGCGTGAATCCAGGGACTGCTGCAGCACATAAAGCAGCACAGGAATCAGCAGGAACACCAGGACACCGGAAATACGATGCAGGATGGAAGAAATGGCAACGGGCGACTTCAGGTTGACTGCCAGCACGGTAGCCAGGCTGAGATTGACGGGTCGATTACTTTTCACAGCGCAATTCCTGTGAGGAGCCCAGGACCAAGGATCCGGGCGGAGACCAGGGGGAGGTGACAGGCATTGGCGCAAGCCATTGAAATACCTGCGTTTTTACTGAAAAATCCGGCCAACACAAAACCGGGCGGGAAGTATAATGCCCCATGTTTTCAATTACAAACAGGTAACGCGACTGGGACATGCGACTAAAGTCTCATGCAATTCCCGTATATAAGGATGCATGTGGCGCAAAGACGCACCTGTTGAGGGATTTCCTGCCCCGAAAGGGTGCCCCACCCCGTCCGACCGCCCCAAGCCTGTGATTTTACGACTCAAACTCAGTCAAACCGCTCATCCATTCGATTGACAAAATATCCCTACAAATTAAGCTAGCGCGCCTTCCTACCGCTTCTTTCTTTATCATCGGCAGCGCCGCCGCCAGATCTCGATGGCGGGGCCAGGTCACTGAACCTCTGCTCCAGGAGATTGCCATGTCCGGCAAAAAAGCCACTCTCACGATCGATGGCAAGTCGATTGATCTGCCGGTTTCCTCGGGAACCATGGGCCCCGAAGTCATCGATGTGAAGGATGTGCTCGCGCAGGGCTACTTCACTTACGACCCCGGCTTCATGGCTACCGCTGCCTGCGAGTCCAAGATCACCTTCATCGACGGCGACAAGGGCATCCTGCTGCACCGCGGCTACCCCATCGACCAGTTGGCCGAGAAGTCCGACTACCTCGAGACCTGCTACCTGCTGCTGAACGGCGAGTTGCCCAATGCCGAGCAGAAGGCCGATTTCGTCAGCCGCGTGACCAACCACACCATGGTCCACGAGCAGCTGCAGTTCTTCTACCGCGGCTTCCGCCGCGACGCCCACCCCATGGCCGTGATGTGCGGCGTGGTGGGCGCCCTGTCCGCGTTCTATCACGACAACCTGGACATCAATAACCCGGAACACCGCCGTATCGCCGCCATCCGCCTCGTGGCCAAGATGCCGACCATTGCCGCGATGAGCTACAAGTACAACGCCGGCCAGCCCTTCGTGTACCCGCGCAATGATCTGGGCTACGCCGAGAACTTCCTGCACATGATGTTCGCCACGCCCTGCGAGGAGTACAAGGTGAACCCGGTGCTGGCCCGCGCCATGGACCGCATCTTCATCCTGCATGCGGACCACGAGCAGAACGCTTCCACCTCCACGGTGCGCCTGACCGGCTCCACCGGCGCCAACCCCTACGCCTGTATCGCCGCCGGCATTGCCGCGCTCTGGGGCCCGGCCCACGGTGGCGCCAACGAAGCCGTGCTGAAGATGCTCGACGAGATCGGTTCGGTGGATAACCTGGACAAGTTCCTGGCCAAGGCCAAGGACAAGAACGACCCGTTCAAGCTCATGGGCTTCGGCCACCGCGTGTACAAGAACTTCGACCCGCGCGCCAAGGTCATGAAGCAGACCTGCGACGAAGTCCTCGCCGCTCTCGGCATCAACGATCCGCAGCTCGAGCTGGCCATGAAGCTGGAAGAAGCCGCCCGCAACGACCCGTACTTCGTGGAGCGCAAGCTCTACCCGAACGTGGACTTCTACTCGGGCATCATCCTCAAGGCCATCGGCATCCCGACCTCCATGTTCACGGTGATTTTCGCCCTGGCGCGTACCGTGGGCTGGATCTCGCACTGGATGGAAATGCACAGCGGCCCTTACAAGATCGGGCGTCCGCGCCAGCTCTACACCGGCGCCGTGCAGCGTGACCTGGTGCCGCTGGAAAAGCGCTGAGACGCGCCGTCAACCGTTGAAAAAGGCCGCCTTGCGGCCTTTTTCTTTGGGGCGGAGCATCACCCCGCCCCCAACCCCTCCTTCCTGACCGCAAAGTGCCTGACACCATGATCCCTGTCGCATTCATCGGCCTTGGCACCATGGGCTATCCCATGGCCGGCCACCTCGCCCGCAAGGGTTTTGACGTCACCGTTTTCAACCGTACCACCAGCAAGGCGGAGCAGTGGTGTGGCGAATATGGCGGGCGGCGGGCACCCACCCCGGCCGCCGCGGCCCGCGGCGCCAGCATGGTGTTTATTTGCGTGGGCAATGATCAGGACCTGGAGTCGGTCATCCTGGGCGCGGAAGGGGTTGCGGCGGGAATGGAGGCCGGTGCGATCGTGGTCGACCACTCCACCGTATCAGCCACCCTCTCCCGCCGCCTGGCCGATGCCCTGGCCGACCTGGGAGTGGCCTTCATCGATGCCCCTGTCTCCGGAGGCCAGCAAGGCGCACAGAACGGCCAGCTCGCCATCATGTGCGGGGGAGACCCGGCCAGCTACGAGCGAGTGCGACCGGTGATGGCGAGCTATGCCCGGGCCACGACCTTGATGGGCCCATCCGGCAGCGGACAGCTCACCAAGATGGTGAACCAGATTTGCGTGGCCGGCCTGGTGGAAGCCCTGGCCGAGGGCATGCACTTTGCCGCGCAGGCCGGGCTTGATGTGCAACGCGTGATCGACGTGATCTCGCAAGGCGCCGCAGCGAGCTGGCAAATGGTGAATCGACACAAGAGCATGATTGCCGGTGAGTACGAGCATGGCTTTGCGGTGGACTGGATGCGCAAGGACCTGGCCATCTGCCTCGAAGAAGCCCGCCAGCGAGGAGTGGATCTGCCCGTGACCGCGCTGGTCGACACCTTTTACGGGGATGTGCAGGCCATGGGGGGCAGGCGCTGGGACACGTCCAGCCTGCTTGCCCGCCTGCAGAAAGGAAACACCTGACCCCCTCGAACAGGGGTGACTCAAATGGAAATCCAGACGCTGACGCCCGGCTACCAGCTGACAGGAGGCAAGGCAATGCACTTTTTCTCCCGCCTCCCTGGGCGTAGACTCCAGAGACCGGCGGCAGGAATCACCGGACAAAAGGACTAGAAGAGCGAGGACACGCCCATGACCAGATTGCTTACCTTCGGAGTACTGCTGCTGGCAGCCACCGCCAGCCAGGCCAGTGAACGACGCGAAAACTGCAACCAGAAAGGTGCAGGAGTGAACGGCAGCGAGCGCAACCAGGTCGTGGCCGAGTGCATCCGGCGCAATGCCGGCATCACCAACATGCCGCCCATGCTGGCCCGCATGAGCCAGTGCAACCGCGAAGCCGGCAACATGGCCGGGGAACCCCGGGTCCGATTCGTGAATACCTGCCTGGAGCGCGCCGACTGAGGCCCGCAAAAAAAAGCCCGCGAATGCGGGCTTTTTTTATGGCTGCGGCCAGCACCTCACCTTTCGATGATGGCTACCACGCCCTGGCCGCCGGCGGCGCAGATGGACACCAGGATGCGGCCCTTGCCCGTCTCGTTCAGCAGCTTGGCGGCAGCGGCCACGATGCGGCCACCGGTCGCAGCGAAGGGATGACCCGCCGCCAGGGACGAACCGTTCACGTTCAGCTTCTTGCGATCGATGGAACCGAGCGGCTTGTCACGGCCCAGCTTCTCCTTGCAGAACTTTGGATCCTCCCAGGCCTTGAGGGTCGACAACACCTGGCCGGCGAAGGCTTCGTGGATCTCGTAGTAGTCAAAGTCCTGCAGGGTCAGGCCGGTGCGCTCCAGCATGCGGGAGACCGCATAGGCCGGGGCCATCAGCAGGCCTTCCTTCTTGTGCACGAAATCGACAGCCGCAGTTTCCACGGTAGTCAGGTAAGCCAGCACCGGCAGGCCGCGGGCCTTGGCCCACTCTTCGCTGGCCAGCAGCACGGCGGAGGCGCCATCGGTCAGCGGCGTGGAATTGCCGGCGGTCATGGTGCCCTTCTCCCTGTCGCCAAACACAGGCTTCAGGGTCGCCAGCTTTTCCAGCGTGGAGTTGGGGCGCAGGTTGTCGTCACGCTCCAGCCCCATGTACGGGCTCATCAGGTCGTTGAAGAAGCCCCGCTCGTAGGCGGCAGCCATGTTCTTGTGGGACAGGTAGGCCAGTTCGTCCTGGGCGTCGCGGGCGATGCCCCACTCGGCGGTAGTGATGGCCTGGTGGTCACCCATGGCCAGGCCGGTACGCGGCTCGCCGTTGCGCGGGATCTCGAGGCCCAGCATGGAGGGCCGGAACTTGCCGAGCAGCTTCAGGCGGGCATTGGTGTCCTTGGCGCGGGACAGGTCGAGCAGGAAGGTGCGCAGGGAATCACTGACGCCAATCGGGGCATCGGAGGTCGTGTCGACGCCGCCGCCGATGCCGGACTCGATCTGGCCGGTGGCGATCTTGTTGGCGATGTAGTTGATCGCCTGCAGGCCGGTACCGCAGGCCTGCTGCATGTCGCAGGCCGGGGTCTCCGGGGCGAGACGGGTATTGAGCACCGTTTCGCGGGTCATGTTGAAGTCACGGGACAGCTTGAGCACGGCGCCTGCGGCCACTTCACCCAGGCGTTCGCCGTCGAGCTTGTAGCGCGCCACCAGGCCGTCCAGGGCCGCGGTCAGCATGTCGATGTTGGAAGCCTTCGCATAGGCGCCGTTGGAGCGCGCGAAGGGAATGCGGTTGCCACCGATGATGGCGACGCGACGGAGGGTGGACATGGCAGGTACTCCTTGCTGGATTTACAGGGCCGCACCCTAGCATAGAAAGCCCCCCCGGGATTGGCAGTACATGCCAGCCATCCCCGGCGGAGGGGCAAATGCCCGCCCGTTGCGGATTTGTTAGCCTGCGCAGCGTTTTCATCCGTGGCAGGTGTGCCTTTCAGGTACGCTGCGTCGGATTTTTGGCAGCAGGGGCTCTGCGTCGCCCGTCGACCCTAGCCCCGCCGGCATTCTTTTCCTAGAGTGGCGGCCGTTCTGCCGGGGCCTCCCACGGGAGGCATGCCTCCACCGCTCAGTGTTAAGGATGTCGTCATGAGTGACCGCTATACCCAGTTCGCCAATTCCCCCCTCGGCAAGATGCTGGTCAAGAACCTTGGCCTGCCCAGCCCCGTCCAGCTTGACCGCTACACCCCGGGCGAGCCGGTCATCGCCGGTGCCGTACTGTTTGGGGCGGCCACCGAAGGCGCCCTGAGCAACGCCATTGCCGGTATCCTGCGCGGCGCCGATGCCGAGGTGTTCGGCCTGGGCGGCAAGACGGCCGCCTCTGACGACCAGAAGTACAAGGGCCTGGTGTTCGATGCCAGCGGCATCAAGGACAGCGCCGACCTGGTGAAGGTGTATCAGTTCTTTCATCCAGTGATGCGCAAGGTCGAAGCCTGCAGCCGCGTCATCATCCTGGGCGTGCCGCCCGAAGCCTGTGACAACCCCCGCCATGCCACCGCGCAGCGCGCGCTGGAAGGCTTCACCCGCTCCATGGGCAAGGAAATCAAGAAGGGTGGTACCGCCCAGCTGGTGTATGTGGCTCCGGGCGCGGAAAACCAGCTGGAATCCACCCTGCGCTTCTTCCTGTCGCCGCGTTCGGCCTATGTCTCCGCCCAGATCGTGCGCGTCACGCCCAACGCCACTGCCGCGCAGCTGGACTGGAACAAGCCGCTGGCCGGCAAGGTCGCCCTGGTCACCGGCGCCTCGCGCGGCATCGGCGAAGCCATCGCCCGCGTGCTGGCCCGTGACGGCGCCCATGTGGTTGGCCTCGATATTCCCCAGCTCGGCGACGACCTCAAGGTCGTGGCCAACCTGATCGGCGGCTCCGCCCTGGCGGTCGACATCACCGCTGCCGATGCGCCACAGAAGATTGCGGAATACCTGAAGAGCAACCACGGCGGCGTGGACATCATCGTGCACAACGCCGGTGTCACCCGCGACAAGACCCTGGCCAACATGACCGACCAGCAGTGGAACATGGTCATGAACATCAACCTCTCGAGCGAGGAGCGCATCAATGACGCGCTGCTGGCGCAAGGCGTGATCCGCGACAACGGCCGCATCGTGTGCGTCTCGTCCATTTCCGGTATCGCCGGCAACATGGGCCAGACCAATTACGCCATGAGCAAGGCCGGCGTCATCGGTATGGTGCAGTCCATGGCCAAGGTGCTCGGCCCGAAGAACATCACCATCAACGCCGTGGCGCCGGGCTTTATCGAAACGGCGATGACGGCGGCGATTCCCTTCGCCATCCGCGAAGCCGGCCGACGCATGAACTCGATGGCCCAGGGCGGCCTGCCCGTGGATGTGGCCGAGGCCATTGCCTGGTACTCCTCGCCCGCCTCCGCCGGCCTCAACGGCAATGTCGTGCGCGTCTGCGGCCAGTCGCTGATCGGCGCCTGATCACGCAGGTCGTGCGTCAGCCGGGGACACCTGGTCCGACGCAGCCCGGGCACAGAGGACTCTGCGCCCGGGTCCTGATTGCGTCGGATTGAAGTCGGGCTTGTGGAATTGTCGGGCCAGGCGGCTCCGACTGAAGCTCGACCTACAGGCAGTTTTTGGACTGAAGTCCGACCTGCCTGCCTTTGGCTGCGGACTGCATGTCCGCTTGCTTTTGTATTCCACTGATTTTCCAGGAGTGTGGAAATGAGTGTTCGTGAACTCACGGCCCCGTCCAGCACCGCCGCCCTGTATTCGCGCGCCCTGCTCGGCGCCTTCGCCGGTAAAAAGGGCAAGGAGCTGCCGGATATCGAGCTGGTGATGCGCGATGTGAAAATCGATCGCAGCGCCCTCGCCGGCTACAACCGCGTCTGCGGCTTCAGCCAACGCGAGACCCTGCCCGTCACCTATCCTTTCGTGCTGGCCTTCCCGCTGCACATGGAGCTGATGACGGCGCCGGAATTCCCCTTTGCGGCGATGGGCATGGTGCACATCCGCAACAGCATCACCCAGCATCGCCCGGTGTCGGCGTCCGAGACGCTGACGATCGCGGTGCGCCCGGCTAACCTGCGCCCGCATGACAAGGGGCTGCAGTTTGATTTTCTCACCACGCTCACCTCCGGTGGCGAAGTGGTGTGGGAGTCGGTCAGCACCATGTTGCGCCGCGGGGGTGGCAGCGGCGAAAGCAAGTCAGCCGCCGCGCCCAAGGCGGCACCGGCCAGCCCGGCAGTGGTGCAGTGGGTCATTCCCGGCGATACCGGCCGACGCTACGGCGCAGTGTCGGGTGATCGCAATCCGATCCACCTTTATGCGTTTACGGCCAGGCTGTTCGGTTTCCCGCGCGCCATTGCCCACGGCATGTGGACCAAGGCGCGCTGCCTGTCGGCGCTGGAGTCCAGGCTGCCTGACGCCTTCACGGTGGCTGTGCAGTTCAAGCTGCCGGTGCTGCTGCCGGCGAAGGTCGCCTTCCACTCGGACGACAGCGCAGGAGGCGGAGTCTCCTTCAGCCTGAGCGACTTCAAGTCCGGCAAGCCGCATCTGGCCGGCACGATCACGCCGCTGGCCTGAGGCCGCTCCGTGCGGCAGTGAGCAGAGTCAAAAAGCCCGCAATTGCGGGCTTTTTTTCGGGGCGCGCACCAGTGCTGCTGCAATTAATGCCTCGGGGGGCGGCAGGCGCGGCAAGGTGTAGCGCCGGTCGCCCCCTTTAGCCGATCCGCTCGCGCGTGAGTACCCGGACCGGCGGGACATCAGGCCCGCAGCCATTGCCAGATCAGGGCGGGCACGCTGTCGACGGCGCGGATGGCTGCGGTATTGATCTTCCACAAGCGGGTATCGCCAAAGGGCGTGCCCACGCCGCTGTTCACCACATACCCTACTGCCAGCTGGCGTGTCGGATCGCACCAGGCGCCGGAGCCCCCGTAGCCAAAGTGACCAAAGGCTCGGGGCGTGCGCGGCCCCATCGTGAACACGCGGTGGTAGCCCAGGCGCCAGTGCATGGGCAGCGGAATGACGGCGCCCCGCGCCCGGCTCTGCACTTCAGTAAAGCGCCGCACAGAGCCCGGCTCGAGAAGCCTCACGCCATCCAGCTCGCCATCATTGGCAAGCAAGGCGTAGAGGCGGGACAGCGAGCGTGCATCAAACATGCCCCCGGCACCGGGAATGCAGGCCTGCCGGGTCTCGCGCAGATTCCAGTCGAAGCGCCCCATGCCGGGCGGCACCATGGCCTCCTCGATGGAATCCGGATCGAATCCGCCCATGCGCAGCGCCGTGGTCACGATTTGCTGCGCCAGCGCCGGCTTGCGCCGGCGCGGGCTCTCGCCCGGCTCACGGGGCCGGCGCTCGGGCACGATCAGGTCGGCGCAGCGATCGAGCGCCGCATCCGGCACGCCGATAAAGCAGCCTCCCAACTGCAGGGGCTGCACGATGTCCTCGTCCAGCACCTCGGCGAGGGGCTTGCCACTGACTTTCTCGATCAGCCCACCCACCAGCCAGCCAAAGGTCAGTGCGTGATAGCCATTGCCGGTTCCGGGCGCATGCACAGGTTCGGCACGCTCGATCAACTCGAGCATATGCGGCCAGTCGCGCATTTCGCCGGCATCCTTGATCAGGCGACGAATGCTGTAGAGGCCGGCCTCATGGCAGAGCAATTGCCGCACCGTGATGCGGGCCTTGCCATTGGCGGCGAAGGCCGGCCAGTAGTGGGCCACCGGCGTGTCGTAATCGATCTCGTGACGACTGGCGAGAATGTGCAGCAAGGTCGCGATGATGCCCTTGGTGGTCGAAAAGGACAGCGACAGGGTGTCGGCGGTCCAGGGCGTGCCTGACTTGTCGCGGGTACCGCCCCAGATGTCCACCACCCGCTCGCCACAGTGATGGATGCAGAGCGCGGCGCCGCCGGGACGGCCTGCGGGCAGCTGCGCTAGGAATACGTCGGCGACCTTGCGGAAGTCAGGGTGCACATATCCGTCCGGCATAAGCTTCTCCTAAAAGCGGAACAAGACTGGTTTAGCACGAGTCCCGCCGCTAGGCTATGGCGCATCCTCAGGCTTTCTGCTGTCAAATTCCCGTGCCCCTTCCCCGCGTCCCTCTCCTGCTGCTGGTGCTCCTGTTTGCGACGGGCGTGGCGCTGCTTTGGCAGCTCCCGGACCAGCCGGCGCTGGCCGGCGAGATTTTCTGGCAGTTGCGCCTGCCCCGGGTCTGCCTTGCCCTCTTCACGGGCGCGGCGCTGGCGCTGGCCGGCCTGCTCCTGCAGGACTTCTTCCGGAATCCGCTGGTGGAGCCCGGGCTGCTGGGGGTGTCGGCGGGCGCCGGCCTGGCCGCGGTGCTGGCGATGTCCGCCGGCCTGACCGGCCTCTGGCTGCTGCCGGCCATGGCTTTTGTCGGCGCGACCGCCGCCCTCGGCCTCGTACTGTTCATGGGGCGCCGGCTGGGCCGCAGCAGCGCCTCGCTGCTGCTCGTCGGGGTGGCGCTCAACGCCCTGGCCGCCGCGCTCGTGCAACTGCTGCTCAGCATGGGTGACAACACGCTGCTGCGCAGTGCGAGCTTCTGGCTGATGGGCAGCTTTGCCCAGGCCGACTGGTTTTTGCTGCTGCCGGCCATCCTGCTGCTGGCGGCGGTGGGCTGGCGTGTCGGCCAGCGCGCAGGAGCCCTCGACATCTGGCAACTGGGCGAGAGTGAAGCTGCCCACCTGGGACTCGACGTGACACGTTTCCGGCGCGAGATCCTGCTTCTTGCCTCTTTGCTGGTGGCACTGGCGGTGGCCCAGTCGGGCGGCATCGGCTTTATCGGCCTGCTGGCGCCGCACATGGCGCGCAGGCTTGGCCTGGTCCGCCACCGGCAGCTGCTGCCCGCCAGCCTCATCCTGGGCGCCCTGCTGGCGGTGGCGGCGGATGGCCTGGCGCGCAATCTGGTGGCTCCGCTGGAACTGCCCGTCGGCGTGCTGACCGCCCTGCTCGGCGCGCCCGCCTTCCTCCTCCTTTTCCTGCGCAACCAACGACCATGATTTCCCTTCAGGAAGTAAATTGCCGCGCAGGCGGACAAGCCCTGCTAACAAACGTCTCGCTTTCGCTGGCGCCAGCCTGCGTCGCCATCATCGGGCCAAATGGCGCCGGCAAATCCACCCTGCTGCACCTGTGCGCGGATGGCGGACGGAGCCGGCCCGACCTTCATATCAGCGGGAGCCTGAGGCTGGACGAACAGCCGCTTCGCGAATTGGCCCCGGCCACGCTGGCCCGGCGCCGCGCCTTCCTGCCGCAGCAACATGCTGACTCACTGCCGCTGCCTGTCGCCGCCATTCTCGACCTGGCGGCCTGGCCTCATGAAGGTCAGTTGCCGGCAACCCTCCAGGCCCTGGCTGTGACGCAATGGGAGCTGGCCCCCCTGCTCTCGCGCTCCTACGCTGCTCTCTCCGGCGGCGAACGGCAGCGCGTGCAACTGGCCCGGACCTGGCTGCAGATGCACCAGCATGCACTCGCGGAGGAGCGCATCTGGCTGCTCGATGAACCTCAGGGCGCCCTCGACCTGCCGCACCAGCAGACGCTGCTGGCCAGCCTGCGCCAGGAGGCCGACACCGGTGCACTGGTCATTTTTTCCACGCACGACATCAACTTCGCGCTACGTGCCGCGGACCGTATCCTCGCCCTCAAGGATGGCCAGGTGGTGGCGGACGGCACGCCTGAAGACCTCAGCGACCCCGAGCGCTTGCGGCAGGTGTTCGGGGTTGGCTTCGTGCGCGTACCGCACCCGGGAGATGGCCGCCCGCTGCTGCTGCCGCACTGATTGCCACGAACCGGGCATCGGGCTGTGGAGCCACCAGCCGATGCCCCGAAGTCAAATACCTCGCGGCAGCTGCCGTGAGTGCAGGGACGCCGTCCAGCGTCCTGCCGTGCCCCTACAACGGATGCTTATCGCCATGAGCCTTTTCAAAGACGCGCCACTGACCATCGAGAACCTGCAAGCGGGCCTGGAGGCACAGGGCTATATCGCGTCCGACAGCATTTCGCTCTCGCTCTTCCTGGCCCTGCAACTGGAGAAGCCGATCCTCGTTGAGGGACCGCCCGGCGTGGGCAAGACGGAACTCGCCAAGGCGGCCAGCGCCCTGCTCTCGCGCCCGCTTATCCGGCTGCAATGCTATGAGGGCCTCGACGAAGCCAAGGCGCTCTATGAATGGAAATACGGCAAGCAGCTGCTCTACACGCAGGTACTGAAGGAGCAGCTCGGCGACGTGCTGCGCGGCGCCCAGGGTCTGGCGGAATCCGTCGCGCGCCTGCATGAGTTTGGCGACATTTTTTATTCACCGGAATTTCTCGAGCCGCGTCCCTTGCTGGCGGCGCTGCAGGCGGAGCAAGGCGCGGTGCTGCTCATTGACGAGATCGACAAGGCCGACCAGGAATTCGAGGCCTTCCTGCTCGAGCTGCTCTCGGACTACCAGATCTCGGTCCCGGAGCTGGGCACGATCAAGGCCCGGAAACGTCCGCTGGTGCTGCTGACCAGCAACAACCAGCGCGAGCTCTCGGAAGCCCTCAAGCGCCGCTGCCTGCACCTGTATATTTCCTATCCGGATGCAGCGCTGGAGCGTCGCATCCTGTCCAGCCAAGTGCCCGAGCTGCCGTCGACCCTACGTGAAAACCTGGTCGCCTTTGTGCAACAGCTGCGCCAGGAGGACCTGCGCAAGGCGCCTGCCATCAGCGAATCCCTGGACTGGGCGCGTACCCTACTCCTGCTGCATGTGGAGGCGCTGGAAGTGGAGTGGGTGGGCAAGACACTGCCGGTGCTGCTCAAGCACGAGGACGATGTGGAGCGTATCCGCGAGCGCCTGCCCGAGCTGCTGAAGGCCCTGCGGTCACCCCGGCGCTAGGCTCATGGATCGCAAGCTCAGCGAGTTTATCGACGTGCTGCGCAACCACGGGCTGCGCGTGTCGCCGCCGGAGGTTGCCGATGCCGCCCGGGCAACTGCACTGGTGGGCTATGGCGACCGCCTGCGCTTCCAGGACGCCCTGGGCGGCACGCTGGCCAAGAGCCTTGCGGATCGCCTGACCTTCGACACCTGCTTCGAGCGTTTTTTTCGCCTCGACAGTGCGACGGTTCATGCCCCGACGCCCTCATCAGCCTCCAACTTGCCGGAGGGAATGGAGTTCCTTTTCGGGCAAGGCCAGGGTGGTGGAGGCGGCGGCCAGGGCAGTGACGGAGAGCCGGTCCCCGGTGTGCCGCCTTCCGCCCTGGGCGAGCAACTTCTCGATGCAAACGACAGTGGACTGGCGCTGGCGCTGGCCCGCGCCGCGGTCGACAGCAAACTTTCGAGCATCCGGGTGCTGACGCAGAAAGGACTGTTCGGACGGCGCATGCTGATGGCGATGGGGCTCGACGAGCTCGAGCGCGAGCTGGAAGCGCTGAAGACCAGTCCCCTGCCGGCCGCGGCACGTCGCGCCGGACTGCTGCGCGAACGCCTGCAACGACTGCGCCGGCGGATACAGGAGACCGTGGAGCGAAACTACCGCCTGCTGCGCCAGCAGGACCGCGACGCGGTGCTGCGCGAAACTGATTTCGCCCTGCTCCGGGAATCGGAAGAGGTCATCGCGGTGGTGCGCCGGCTCGCCCGCAAGCTCATCACGCGCCACCGCCGCCGCGAGCGCCTCGCCGACCGCGGCCTGCTTGACGTGCGCGCCACCTTGCGGCGCAACATCGCGCATGATGGCATCCTGATCGATCCCCGCTGGCGCCGCGTCCGCAAGGATCGCCCGCGCGTGCTGGCCGTCTGCGATGTGAGCCGCTCCGTGAGCCGCCATGCGCGCTTCCTGCTGCTGTTCCTCTACAGCCTGCAGGAAGTGATTCCGAACCTGCGCACGTTTGTATTCGCCTCTTCGCTGCATGAGGTGACGGACCTTTTCGAGCGCCAGCCCGTGACCGCGGCGCTGGATACCGTGATGGACCGCCACGGCCTTGGCAGTACCGACTATGGTCGCGCCCTCGCCGATCTGGAAGAGCAGGCACTGGCCGGTGTCGACCGGCGCAGCACCCTGATTTTCCTGGGGGACGCCCGCAACAACAATGGCGAGGCCCGCCTCGACCTGCTGCGGCAATTTCATGCCCGGGCCCGGCAGCTTATCTGGCTGAATCCGGAGGAGCGAAACCGCTGGGGCAGCGGCGATTCGGAAATGCTGCGCTATGCCGGCGCCTGCAGTGCGGTTCACGCCTGCCGCACGCTGGACGATCTGGAACGCATTATCGACCGCCTGTTGCGGTCGGCCTGAAGCCGACCAGCGCGGCCAGAACCCTCGCCCATAAAAAAAGCCCGCATCAAGCGGGCTCTTTTAATTCCGTGAAGATCAGGCGGTCAGCGCCAGCACTTTCTTGAACAGGTCTTTCTGCTCGGCGGACGGACGCGCGGTCTGCAGGGCCATGAGCTTGCTCATGTCGCCTTCAACCTTGATCTGGCCGCTCATGAAGCCCTGCATGCCGGCAGCGCTGTCGCCTTCCAGGAAGATCTTGCGCAGCAGGTCGGAGGGCAGGGTCAGCTTGGTGGGCGCGGAAGCGTTGTGGCCTTTCTCGAAGTTGCCACCGTTCAGGCACATGTCGACGTTGCCGTTGGGCAGGCCGGTCGCCGTCACGTTCAGGGCAAGGCCGGCCAGCACGGGCGGGACGTTGAGGTTGCCGGCAGCGGCGGTGAGTTCAGTGACCTGGGCAAACCACTCATCAGACAGGAAAGCGGCCATTTTTCATTCTCCGGTAGTGTCTCTTGGTTAGGCCAGTCCGCAAGGACCTGGCTGCGTGTCCATCACTGTAGCGCGCCAACGCCTACAAGGCCGAGCAACCGCCTGTGCGGTCCGCCGCTACAATGAGCAACGTACCCTACAAGACCCCCCTACCCTTGGCAATAACGAATCCTGGCACGCAGCCTGACATTTCCGCTCACGCCCTCGCCATGCATGCCCGCCAGCCCCGGAGGCGCCTGCCCCGCCTCTGGATGAGAACGCAGGGCACTACCTCCAGGCGCGGGTAGCCTCCGAAAAACGGGGCCTCCCCGCCCATGAGGGGGCTTTCCGGAAATGGCGCCATAGCGCTTGTTTCCGCAGGACAGTCGGCCTCTTTCATGCCGGGATAAATCCCGACCTGCTGAAACAAGCTCCTAGTTGAGGTCGTAGCCGCGTTCGTCGTGAAGGACGAGGTCGAGCCCCTCGTTTTCCTGCTCGGCAGTCACGCGCAGTCCGCCCGTGAGCCGGCCGGTCAGCTTGAGCAGACCCCAGGTCAGCAGCGCGGTATAGCCAGCGGTGACAAGGATACCGAGGACCTGCACGCCCAACTGCTGGCCGATGCCGGTATTGCCGGTGCCGAAGCCCATGCCGCTGAACACGCCCAGGCCGGGTGCGCAGAGAATACCCACCAGGAAGGTCCCGAGGATGCCGCCCACGCCATGGACCGGAAATACGTCGAGGGAGTCATCGATCTTCCACTTGCGCTTCAGGAGATAGGTCATCCAGAAGCAGATGTAGCCCGCAGACAAGCCGATCAGGAGCGCACCGGCGGGACTCACGGAGCCCGATGCCGGAGTAATGGTGCCCAGGCCCGCGACCATGCCGGTCACGATCCCCAGCACGGACGGCTTGCCGTGGCGTTTCCATTCCATCGCCATCCACATCAGGGCGCCCGCGGAAGCGGAGATATGGGTCGCCATCAGGGCCATGCCGGCAGAGCCATTGGCCGCCAGCGCGGAGCCGGCGTTGAAGCCATACCAGCCCACCCACAGCATGCCGGCGCCAATCACCGTCATGGTCATGTTGTGAGGGGGCATGGCGGTCTTGCCGAAGCCGCGGCGCGGCCCCACCACAATCGCGGCCACCAGCGCGGCCACGCCGGCGGTGATGTGCACCACGGTCCCTCCCGCGAAATCCAGCAGGCCCATCTTCTGCAGGAAGCCGCCACCCCAGACCCAGTGGCAGACAGGGGCATAGACCAGCACCGTCCACAGCAGGCTGAACACCAGCATGGCAGAGAACTTCATGCGCTCGGCGTAGGCGCCGATGATGAGGGCCGGGGTAATGATGGCGAAGGTCATCTGGAAAGCCGCGAAGATGACCTCGGGAATGTCACCGGTCAGGCTGTCCTTGCCCACCCCGGCAAAGAACGCCTTGGAGAGGTCTCCGATGACCGCATTGGCGCTGCCGCCGTCACCGAAGGCCAGGGAATAAAGACCGGCCAGCCAGAGCAAGGACACCGCGCCGGCAATAGCGAAGCACTGCATGAGCACGGACAGGACGTTGCGGGTGCGGACCAGGCCGCCATAGAACAGGGCCAGGCCGGGCAAGGTCATGAACAGCACCAGGGCTGTCGCAGTCAGGATCCAGGCAGTATTGCCGGGATTGAGGCTGGCCTCGGCGGCCAGGGCCGGCGTGGCAAGGCAGGACAGCAGCAAGGCGCTGCCGCGAACGATGGATCGCAACATGGAAGTCCCCCAGACTTTTTGAAACTTGTGTTTTTTTCGAGCCTAGATGGCGTCGTCGTTGGTTTCGCCGGTGCGGATACGCACCACCTGCAAGAGGTCGCTGACGAAAATCTTGCCGTCGCCGATCTTGCCGGTGCCGGCGGCGCTGGTGATGGCCTCGATGGCGGGCTCGACCTGGTCATCACGGACGGCAAGCTCGAGCTTGACCTTGGGAACGAAGTCCACGACATATTCCGCACCACGATAGAGCTCGGTATGGCCTTTCTGGCGCCCGAAACCCTTCACTTCGGTGACGGTCATACCGGTCACGCCCATTTCGGAAAGGGCTTCGCGGACATCATCCAGCTTGAAGGGCTTGATGACGGCGGTAATCATCTTCATGGGTAAACTCCTGATTCAGTTACAAGTTCCCGGGCGCCGGAAGCTGCTGGGGGAGCGCTTGCGGGCGGGCAGGCGAAGCATATCCCGCCAACGTCGCCCGGCAAGCTCCTTTTTGGCTCACAGCAGGATTCCGGAGCCCCTTGAGGCTCGAAAACAGTGCATGCACAAACCGCACCAACCCCTACAGGCTGACAAAATGTCGACTTGCCGGGGAATACGAAAATCGGCATAGTCGCGCCCGCTCGTTTTTGATGCGTTTGTGCCGCCTTCGCCTCACATACGCTCTATTTTGGTGCGCCGAGGCCGCCGATGCCCCCTGCCCTCCACCGCCCAGGCCGGCCTGCCGCCTTGCCCCTCCTTGATATGCATCAAGATTTGGGGGTCTTGCCGCAGATACAATTCTTTTACGCAGAATCCTGCCGGTGCGGGCGCCCCGGCAACGGTCCTGCCCGAAGCCAGAGAAGCGCGGAAATGAGAGCCGTCAACTCCTCCCCCTGGACCCACCAGCCTGTTTCCCTGACAGGGCAGATATCGACACGGTCCAGCTTCCGCCGTTCTGGCCCATCCCCGGCACTGCGCCGGCAAGCACCTGTTTCCGTTTCACATTTTTCAGCAACCAAGCCAAAGGTAGTGTTATGACACATGCACCTGCTGCCAACGCGGTGGCGCCAGACTACGAGATGACCGTAGTCCGGCAGTTCACCATCATGACGGTGGTCTGGGGGATCGTGGGCATGCTGGTCGGCGTAATCATCGCCGCCCAGCTTGCCTGGCCCGCCCTCAACTTCGATATCCCCTGGCTGAGCTACGGCCGCCTGCGACCCCTGCATACCAATGCCGTGATCTTCGCGTTTGGCGGCTGCGGTCTTTTTGCCTCGGCCTATTACGTGGTGCAGCGCACCTGCCAGGCAGCCCTGTTCGCGCCCGGGCTGGCGAAGTTCACGTTCTGGGGCTGGCAGCTGGTCATCGTCCTTGCCGCCATCACCCTGCCCCTGGGCTTCACCTCGGGCAAGGAATACGCGGAGCTGGAATGGCCCATCGACCTGCTGATCACGGTGGTGTGGGTCGCGTTCGCGATTGTCTTCTTTGGCACCATCGCCAAGCGCAGGACCTCGCACATCTATGTGGCGAACTGGTTCTTCGGCGCCTTCATCCTGACCATCGCCGTGCTGCACCTGGTGAACAGCGCCGCGCTGCCGGTTTCGATGTGGAAGTCCTACTCGGCCTATGGCGGCGCCATGGATGCGATGATCCAGTGGTGGTACGGCCATAATGCCGTGGGCTTCTTCCTCACGGCCGGCTTCCTCGGGATGATGTATTACTTCATTCCCATCCAGGTGGGTCGCCCGGTGTACTCCTATCGCCTGTCAATCGTGCACTTCTGGGCGCTGATCGCCGTCTACATGTGGGCAGGTCCCCATCACCTGCACTACACCGCGCTGCCCGACTGGACCCAGTCCCTCGGCATGGTGTTCTCCCTGATCCTGCTGGCGCCGTCCTGGGGCGGCATGATCAACGGCATGATGACCCTGTCCGGCGCCTGGGAAAAACTCCGTGACGATCCCATCGTGCGCTTCATGATCGTGGCCTTGTCCTTCTACGGCATGTCCACCTTCGAAGGCCCGATGATGTCCATCAAGACCGTGAACGCCCTGTCCCACTACACCGACTGGACCATCGGCCACGTGCATTCCGGCGCCCTCGGCTGGGTCGCCATGATCACGATCGGCGCCGTATACGTGCTGGTGCCACGCATCTTCGGCCGCAAGCACATGTACTCCACCCAGATGATCTACACCCACTTCTGGCTGTCCACCATCGGCACCGTGCTGTACATCGCCTCGATGTGGATTGCCGGCGTCATGCAGGGCCTGATGTGGCGCGCCGTCAATGAAGACGGGACGCTGACCTACAGCTTCATCGAAGCCCTCAATGCCACCCACCCCTATTACATCGGTCGTTTCATTGGCGGTGCGTTCTTCCTGACCGGCATGTTCTTCATGGCCTACAACGTTTACATGACGATCGCCAAAGAAGAGGCCCGCGACCTTCCGAACAACGAGGAGAAAAAGAATGTCGTCCTCGCATGAGCTTGTAGAAAAGAATGTCGGCCTCATGGCCGCGCTGATCCTGGTCGCCATCAGCTTCGGCGGCCTCGTGGAAATCGTGCCGCTGTTCTTCCAGAAGGAAACCACGCAGCCGGTCACGGGCATGAAGCCGCTGACCGCCCTGCAGATGGAAGGTCGCGACATTTTCATCCGTGAAGGCTGCAACGTCTGCCACACGCAGATGATCCGCCCGCTGCGCGCCGAAACCGAACGCTATGGCCACTACTCCGTGGCCGGCGAGTCGGTGTGGGACCATCCCTTCCTGTGGGGCTCCAAGCGTACCGGTCCGGACCTTGCCCGCGTCGGTGGCCGTTACTCCGATGACTGGCACCGCGCCCACCTGATCAATCCGCGTGACGTGGTGCCGGAGTCGAACATGCCCGGTTACCCGTGGCTGGCGAAGAACACCCTCACCGGCGAACACACCTCCGCCAAGCTGCAGGCCTTCGCCACTTTCGGCGTACCCTACACGGCAGAAGAGATCAGCAAGGCCCCCTACGAAGTCCAGGGCAAGACCGAACTCGACGCCGTCGTGGCCTACCTGCAGCAGCTGGGTACCGCCATCAAGAGCAGGAGGGAATGATGTCCTACGGCCTCATGCACAGCATCGCCACCGTGGCCGCCTTCCTCGCCTTCATTGGCGTGTGCTGGTGGGCTTACCGTCCGGCCAACCGGCAGCGCTTCGAGAGCATCGGGCGTTCGGCGCTGGAATCCGATCCCATCCTGTCGCCTGAGAACGGGCGTTCCCTGCAGGAGAATGGCAAATGAGTAACTTCTGGAATGTCTACATCATCGCCCTGGTGGTGCTGAACATCGTCGGCTGCGCCTGGCTGCTGATGTGGACGCGCAAGATGAATCCCGCCGACATGCCCGCGGACGGTACCACCGGCCACGAGTACGACGGCATCCGCGAATACAACAACCCGCTGCCGGCCTGGTGGCTGTACCTGTTCTGGATCACGCTGGTGTTCGGCGTGGCCTACCTGGTCCTCTACCCGGGCCTCGGGAAGTTCCAGGGCGTGCTGGGCTGGTCCTCGCAGCAGGAAGTCGCCCAGGACGAGGCGGCCTACCAGAAGCAGTACGGCGCCATCTACGCCGACTATGCCAAGGTAGCCATCCCGGAGCTGGCAAAGGATGCACGCGCCATGAAGATTGGCGGTCGCCTGTTCGCCAACAACTGCGCGGCCTGCCATGGCACTGACGCCCACGGCGCCAGGGGCTTTCCCAACCTGACCGACAGTGACTGGCTCTACGGAGGCGAACCTGAACGCATCGTGGAGACCCTGACCCAGGGGCGCACGGGCATGATGCCTGCCTGGAAGGAAATCCTCGGCGACGAGGGCGTGAAGAAGGCCACCCACTATGTGATGTCGATCGCTGGCCGCCAGGCCGACGCCGGCCTGGCCGCGGCCGGGCAGGAAGTCTTCGCCACCAACTGCGCCGCCTGCCATGGCGCGGACGGCAAGGGCAACCCGCTGATGGGCGCGCCCAACCTGACCGACAAGGTCTGGCTGTACGGTGGCACCGAAGCCGCCATCACCCAGACGCTGGCGGAAGGCCGCCAGGGCCATATGCCGGCGCAGAAGGACCTCCTCGGCGAGGAGCGCATCCATCTGCTGGCGGCCTATGTCTGGTCGCTGTCAAACAATCGTTGATGTATAAACCGGTCCGCCTGCGGCAAAGTGCCGCGGGCGGCGCCCGGCCAGAAAGCCCAAGATGACGGCAATCCGAATGCAGCAGAGCGAATCGACAAGCCACGGTTCGTCCGTGTTTTCTCAATTCACTTTGAGAGGCTCCGCCCGCGGAGTAGAACTACCCCATGTCAAACCTGCCCAGCAACCGCCAGATCAAGGTCAAGGATGAGTCACCGAACCCGGTAAAGCACGTCAGCAAGGACAGCATCGACCTCTACGCAAAGCGTGAGAAGATCCAGCCGCGCTCGATCAGCGGCCTCTTCCAGAACGTACGCCTGCTCACGATCTGGGTCACCATGACCCTCTTCCTCGCCCTGCCCTGGATCACCTGGGATGGCCGCCAGGCCCTGCTTTTCGACCTGCCTGCGCGCAAGTTCTACATTTTCTGGTGGACCTTCCTGCCCCAGGACTTCTTCTTCCTGTCCTGGCTGCTGATCATGGCCGCCTTCTCCCTTTTTGCCGTCACTGTCTTTGCGGGACGCGTCTACTGCGGCTATTTCTGCCCGCAGACGGTGTGGACCAAGATCTTCCTGATCATCGAGCACTATACCGAGGGCGAGCGTAACGCCCGCGTGCGCCTGGACAAGGCGCCGCTCAGCCTGAACAAGATCCTTCGCCGCGGCAGCAAGCACATCCTGTGGCTGGCGGTGGGCTTTATCACCGCCATCACATTCGTCGCCTATTTCACGCCGGCGCGCGAGCTGACCCGGGAGCTGCTGCATTTCCAGCTCGGTTTCTGGGAAATGTTCTGGATCCTCTTTTTCGCTGGCGCCACCTACATGAACGCCGGCTGGATGCGCGAGCAGGTCTGCATGTACATGTGCCCCTACGGCCGCTTCCAGAGCGTGATGTTCGACCGCGACACGCTGATCATCTCCTATGACACCGCCCGTGGCGATCCGCGCGGCAGTCGCAAGAAGACGACCGACTACCACGCCCAGGGACTCGGCGACTGCATCGACTGCGAGCTCTGCGTGCAGGTTTGCCCCACCGGCATCGACATCCGCGATGGCCTGCAATTCGAATGCATCCAGTGCGCCGCCTGCATCGACGCCTGCGACTCGGTCATGGACCAGATGGGATACCAGCGGGGCCTGGTGCGCTACACCACGGGAAACATGCTGGAAAAGGGCAGCAAATATCATCTGCTGCGCCCGCGGCTGATCGGCTATGCCCTGATGATCGGCATCATGGCCGCGGTCTTCCTGGTCACGCTCGGCCTGCGCGTGCCGCTGGAAGTGGAAACCCTGCGCGACCGCAACCAGCTCTTCCGTGAAACCGGCGAGGGGTTTATCGAGAACGTGTACATGCTCAAGGTCCTGAACAAGTCCCAGGAGGCCGACCGCTACTCGGTCAGACTCGACGGCGACAAGGCCATCCGCCTGAGCCGCGAGATGACGATGGAAGCCGCGCCGGGCGAATACTTGTCCCTCCCGGTGACGCTGGTCGCTGACCCGGCCGAGCTCGATCATCGCAAGAACGACATCGTGTTCATTGTGCAGTCGCTCAACAATCCCAAGGTTCGGGAAGAGAGCAAGAGCAGCTTCCTGGCCCCGGCCGAAGTGGAGGAGGACAGCGATGCCAACGCTGAAGAATGATGCCGCCCCGCGCCCTTGGTACCGCCAGTTCTGGCCCTGGTTCATCATGGCGCTGCCGGCCAGCGCGGTGGTGGCCGGATTGACCACTGTCGGGATTGCCTTCATCAACCAGGACAGCGTGGTGCGAGACGACTGGTACAAGGAAGGCAAGGCCATCAACCAGGACCTGGGCCGCGACACGCGCGCCACCCGGCTGGGCATGACTGCCGAGATGCGCATCGATGACCTGACGGGCGAGATCAGCGTGCGCCTGCGCCAGGCCACCACCGCCCCGCTGCCTGGGCAGCTGGCTGTGCATTTCTCGCATCCCACCCAGGCCAGCGCCGACCAGACGCTGGTCCTGGCGCGCAGTGGCGACATTTTCCGTGGCCAGTTGCCGCGCGCGCTCAGTGGCCGCTTCTACATCGAACTGGGCACGCCGGAGTGGCGTCTGATCGGGACGCGTACCTTCCCTCTGGCGGAATTCACCCTG
>JAJFBF010000099.1 GCA_020697295.1 Moraxellaceae bacterium
TTCCGCATGAGCAAGGCCTGCCTGAAAGGCATGACGAAGGAGCGCTGGGGCCGCATCATCAGCATCAGCTCCGTGGTGGGCTCCAGCGGTAATCCCGGGCAGGCCAACTATGCCGCGGCGAAGGCTGGCCTCGAGGGCTTCTCGCGCGCGCTCGCCCGCGAGATCGGTTCCCGCAACATCACGGTCAATGCGGTGGCGCCCGGTTTTATCGCCACCGACATGACCCATGACCTGCCGGAGGAGCAAAAGGACAAGCTCCTGGCCTCCATTCCGGCCGGCCGTTTGGGCCAGCCGGAGGAGATTGCGGCCGCCGTGGGCTTCCTTGCGTCGGCTGAGGCGTCCTACATTACCGGCGTCACACTTCATGTGAATGGCGGTATGTATATGGAATAACAGGAGTTTTTCCTGTTTTTGCACTTGCAACAAACCCTTACCTTTGCCGGAACCGCTGGCTTGCCACCCTGAGGGGGCTTCAATAAACTAGCGCGGTTTCCGGGAAGCACCGATTACCTTAGGAGAAAAAGCGTGAGCACTATCGAAGAACGGGTCAAGAAAATCGTTGCCGAGCAGCTGGGTGTGAAGCTGGAAGACGTGACCAGCGAAGCCTCTTTTGTGGATGACCTTGGCGCCGACTCGCTGGACACCGTTGAACTGGTGATGGCGCTCGAAGAGGAATTCGAACTTGAAATTCCTGACGAGGAAGCCGAAAAGATCAGCACGGTGCAGAACGCCATCGACTACATCGTCGCCAACAGCAAGTAATCCGCTGTTGTCGGAAAAGCCGCAGCTCTGCACTCCAGGGGGCTGCGGCTTTTGCACTTCTGGCGGCGGCTTTTTGCAGCACGGCTCTTGCGGCGCTGCGGCGGTCGCGCCAGAGTGAGGGGCTTTTACGGTCCGTGCTGGCCGGCAGATGAAACAAGGAGATGAAATGACACGTCGTCGCGTTGTCGTGACCGGACTGGGCATGCTCACGCCGCTGGGCCACTCGGTATCGTCCACCTGGGAGGGCATCGTCGCAGGCAGGAGCGGTATTACGCTCATTGATCACTTCGACACCACCCACTATTCGACCCGTTTCGCCGGCCTTATCCGCGACTTCGATGTCGAGCCCTATATGCCCGCCAAGGATGCGCGTCGCCTTGATGAGTGCATCCAGTATGGCCTGGCCGCCGGTATCCAGGCGCTGCAGGATTCCGGGCTGCAGGTGAACGACAGCAATGCCCATCGCATCGGGGTCGCCACCGGCTCCGGTATCGGCGGCCTCACCTCCATCGAGCGCAATCACGAGGCGCTTCAGGAAGGCGGTCCGCGCAAGGTGTCGCCCTTTTTCGTGCCGGGCTCCATCATCAACATGGCGGCCGGCATGCTGGCCATCAAGCTGGGTCTCAAGGGCCCCAACATCGCCCTGGTCACCGCCTGCACCACCGGCACGCATTCCATCGGTCTCGCCGCGCGCCTGATCAGCTACGGTGATGCTGACGTCATGCTGGCGGGCGGCAGCGAAAAGGCTTCCTCGCCGCTGGGCATGGCGGGTTTCAGCGCCGCCCGCGCGCTTTCCACCCGCAACGATGATCCACAGGCCGCGAGCCGGCCCTGGGATCGCGATCGCGATGGCTTCGTGCTCGGCGACGGCGCCGGCGTGATCGTGCTTGAGGAATACGAGCATGCACGCGCGCGTGGAGCCCGTATCTATGCCGAGCTCGCCGGCTTCGGCATGAGCGACGATGCCTACCACATGACGGCGCCGCCCGAGGGCGGCGCGCCGCGGCGATGCGCAATGCGCTGAATGATGCGGGTCTCAATGGCGACGAGATCGACTACGTCAATGCCCACGGCACCTCGACGCCGGCCGGTGACATTGCCGAGTCGCAGGCCATCGAGGGCGTGTTCGGCCCGCATGCGCGTCGACTCGCGATCAGTTCCACCAAGTCCATGGTGGGCCACCTGTTGGGGGCGGCGGGCGCCATCGAGGCGATCTTCTCCATTCTCGCCATCCGCGACGGCGTGGCGCCGCCCACCATCAACCTCGACAATCCTGATCCTGGTTGTACCCTGGACTATGTGCCCCATCAGGCGCGAAGCATGAAGATCGACGTGGCGCTGTCGAATTCCTTCGGCTTTGGCGGCACCAACGGGTCGCTGATCTTCCGGCGCATCTGATGCATTTCCCGGTATGGGTCGACGGCATTGTCGATGGTCGCGTGCATCCTGGCGACCGCGGCCTGGCCTATGGTGACGGCCTGTTTGAAACCTTGCGCGTGCAGCAGGGCAGGGCGCTGTTCGCCGCCGGGCATTTTTCGCGGCTGCTGGCGGGCAGCGAGGCCCTGTACCTCAATATCGACCTGCCCGTTCTCCGTGACCGTTTCGCGGCCTTCCTGGCCGAGTGCCCTGCCGACTGCATCGCCAAGATCATCGTGACCCGGGGCAGTGGGGGGCGCGGCTACTGGCCCGATCCTGCCGCGACCCCCACCGTGCTTTTCAGCGCCCATCCGCTCCCGGACACGCCGGCCCTGCACGCCGAGGCGGGAGTCCGTGCCGGCGTTTGCACGCTGCGCCTTGCCGAGCAGCCGGCGCTGGCGGGCCACAAGCACCTCAACCGGCTGGAGCAGGTGTTGCTGCGGCGCGAACTCGAGATGCTGGAGGCCGACGAAGCCCTGGTGCTGGATACCGAGGGCTGGGTCGTGGAAGGAGTTTTCAGCAATGTCTTCCTGGTCTCTGGCGATGAGCTGCGCACGCCGCGCATCGAGGTCGCCGGAGTTCGCGGCGTCTTGCGCGCCGCCATCCTGCACGAGGCTGCCGCGCGCGGCCACAAGGTGGTGCAGGGGCTTTATGGTCCGGAGGATTTCATGGCGGCGGACGAAGTCTTTTTCTGCAACAGCGTGAACGGTGTCTGGCCCGTGCGCTCGCTGGGCGCACGCGAGTGGACGCCGGGGCCGGTGACACGGCACTGGCAGGATTTCTGGCAGGAACAGGGGTGCGCCCCATGAGGCGTTCGCCTGCGGGCGCCCAAAAGCGCTGGCTGTGGCCACTGCTGCTGTTCCTGCTCGCCTTCGTCCCGGCGTTGTGGCTGTACCACGGGCTGTATTCGCGCCTGCCCTTGCCCGATGCGGGTTACCGCCTCGAGGTGACGCGCGGCAGTAACTTCACGCAGATGACCGAGCAGCTGGCGCGTGACGGCATCATTCCGAATGCCTTCCTGGCGCGGGCCTGGTTGCGCCTGCAGGCCACCGACAAGCGGCTCTATCCCGGCGTATGGCTGCTGCGTCCGCCGCACACTACCGTGTCGGTGCTGCGCCTCGTCGTTGCGGGCAGTGCCCGCGAAGCCTCGCGGCTGACTGTTGTCGAGGGCATCAGCTACCGGAACCTGCGCGACCTGCTGGCGAACCGGTCCGACATCCGGGCCTCGGGCATTGTCGATGATGCGGCGGTGCTGGCGGCCCTTGGCGCCAGCGAGTCCCATCCCGAGGGCCTGTTCGCTCCGGATACTTATGATTTCGGCAGCAATGCCAGCGATATCGATGTACTGCGCAAGCTTTACCAGCGGCAGCAGCGCATCCTCGCGGAAGAATGGGCGCAGCGGGCGCCGGGCCTGCCCTACGCGTCCCCCTACGAAGCGCTTGTCATGGCGTCCATCGTCGAGAAGGAGACCGGCCAGGCCGACGAGCGTGCCCGGATTGCCGGCGTATTTGTCCGCCGTCTGCAAAAGGGTATGCGCCTGCAGACAGACCCCACCGTGATCTACGGCATCGGTCCCCGCTTCGATGGCAACCTGCGCCGTGCCGACCTGCTGCGGGCCACTCCCTACAATACCTACCGCATGGCGGGCTTGCCGCCCACGCCCATTGCCCTGCCCGGGCGCGCCGCCATCCATGCCGCCCTTCACCCCGACTCCGGCGACGCCATATTCTTCGTCGCGCGCGGTGATGGATCGCACGAGTTTACTGCCACCCTGCCCGAGCATAACCGTGCCGTTGCGCGCTACCAGAAGCGGCGGCAGGCCACCTACCGATCCGCCCCAGTGGCCGAGGCCTCCAAATGAGCCAGCGTTTCATCACCCTGGAGGGTGGAGAGGGTGCCGGCAAAAGCACCAGTCTCGCTTTCATTCGCGATTACTTTGCGGCGCGCGGCCTGCCGCTGGTGGTGACGCGCGAGCCGGGCGGCACGCCCCTGGCAGAGCAGGTGCGCGAGCTGTTGCTGCAAAAGCGCGAGGAGGCGGTGGCCCCCGATGCCGAGTTGCTGCTGGTTTTCGCCGCGCGCGCCCAGCATCTGGCGGGCGTCATCATGCCCGCGCTCGAGCGTGGCGAGTGGGTGCTTTGCGATCGCTTCACCGATGCCACCTATGCCTACCAGGGGGGAGGCCGCGGACTGTCGCGCCAGCGCATCGCCGAGCTTGAGGCCATGGTCCAGGGCCGGCTTCGTCCCGGTCTCACCTTGCTGCTCGATTTGCCGGTGGCGCAGGGCCTGGCCCGTGCCGGCGCGCGCGCAGAAATGGACCGCTTCGAGTCCGAGCAGGAAGAGTTTTTCGAGCGTGTCCGCGCCACTTACCGCGAGCGCGCCGCTGCGGAGCCCGAGCGCTTCCGTGTCATCGACGCCAGCCGATCGATTGCCGGCGTGCATGCCTCCTTGCGCGTGGCGCTCGATGCCTGGCTGGAGGCGGTGTCATGAGTGACGAGGTCGCACGCGCTCCCTGGTCGTTTTTCCCTTACGCCTGGCACCAGGCCACCTGGCAAAGGCTCACCACGCTGGCGCAGGAGTCGCGCCTGCCTCATGCGCTGCTCGTAGGCGGCCCGGCCGGCATCGGCAAGCATCGGCTGGCGCAGGCGTTTTCCGCCTGGTTGCTGTGCCAGGTGCCGACCGCGGCGGGCGCTTGCGGCCACTGCAAGAGCTGTTCGCTGCTCAATGCCGGCAGCCATCCCGACCTGCTGGAGCTGGGCCTGGAGACCAACGACAAGGGCAAGCTCAAGCAGGCCATCGGTGTCGACCAGGTCCGCGCGGTCGTCGATTTCGCAGTCAAGTCATCACAGCTGGGCGGCTACCGCATCGTCATGGTGGAGCCTGCCCACCTCATGAACGTGTCCTCTTCCAATGCCCTGCTCAAGACCCTGGAGGAGCCGGGCCGCCAGACCCTGATCCTGCTGTTGAGCTCGCAGGCCCTGACCCTGTCGGCCACCGTCCGCAGTCGCTGCCAGAAGCTGTTGCTCGGCACGCCACCGGCAGAGGAGGCCCTGGCCTGGCTGGCGCCGCAGCTTCGCGACGCGGCCACTGCGCGCCTTTTGCTGGACCTGGCCGATGGAGCCCCGCTGGCGGCGCTGACCCTGCGTGACTCGCTCTGGTTCCCGGAACGCGAGCGCCTGCTCAAGGATCTGGCCGGCCTCAGCGAAGGCCGGCTCGCCGCGCTGGCGGTGGCGCAGCGCTGGCATGCGCTGGGGGCGGAGGCGGTGTTGCCGGCGCTGGTCAGCCTCTGCGAGGATATCGCCCGGCAGGCGGCCGGCGCGGTGGTTGTCAAACACCGCGATCTGGCGCCTATAATCGGGGCAGTCGCCAGGCGCTCGTCGCCCGCCGCCGTTCTGGCCTTCTGCCAGGGGCTGGCGGAGAAGCAGCGCCTGCTGGCGGGCAATGTGGCGGGCAGCTCCCTGCTGGATGCGGCATTTTCTGAATGGAAGCGGTTGCCTGCGGCAGCCGCACAATAACAAGTCGCCGATTCGAGAGAACTCATCATGAACATGCCCCGTGCCGGCGGTATCATCAATCAGGCCATCAAGGACAAGGTGGCGCTGTACAATGCCTTCATGCCCTTCGTTAAGGGCGGCGGGCTGTTCCTGCCCACCACGCGGCAATGCAAGCTGGGCGAAGAGGTCTTCGTGCTGCTGACCCTGGTTGACGACCCCGAGCGCATTCCGCTGACGGGCAAGGTCATCTGGATCAACCCGCGCCAGCAGGGCATGCGTGCCGCCGGCATCGGGATACAGCTCACGGGCGAGGAGGGCGACAAGGCCCGTCGCAAGATCGAGACCATCCTGGCTGGCGCGCTCAAGGCCGATCGTCCGACCCATACCATGTAAGGCGCCTTTCCTTTTCGCAAGGCCGGCGACTCGCCGGCCTTTTGCGTTCAAGGGGGCGTTGTATTTCCTGGCTGGACATGACCCATGTTTATAGATTCCCACTGCCACCTGGACCGCCTCGACCTGGCTGCACTCGGTACTGACCTCGAGGGCGCGCTCGCAACCGCCCGTGCGCGGGGTGTCGACCACTTCCTCTGCATCGGGGTGGACCTCGAGAGCCTGCCTGCCGTGCTGGCCGTGGCGGAGGCTCATGGCGATGTCTCGGCCTCTGTCGGCGTGCATCCCCTGCACCTCGATGCCCTGGAACCCGAGATCGAGCGCCTGGTGGAGCTGGCCGCGCATCCGCGCGTCGTCGCCATTGGCGAGACTGGCCTCGACTACCACTACGAGCAGGAGAAGCCGGAAGACCAGCAGCGCCGCTTCCGCAAGCACATCGAGGCCGCGCGCCGCTGTGGCAAGCCGCTCATCGTGCATACCCGCGCTGCCCGCGCCGATACGCTGCGCCTGCTGCGCGAGGAGGGCGCTCCGGCCGGCGTGTTGCACTGCTTTACCGAGGACTGGGCGACCGCGGAGGCGGCCCTGGATCTCGGCTTTTACATTTCATTTTCCGGTATCGTGACCTTTGGCAATGCCGTCGAGTTGCGCGAGGTGGCGCGCCGGGTGCCGGATGACCGGCTGCTGATCGAGACCGATTCGCCCTGGCTGGCGCCGGTGCCCTATCGCGGCAAGACCAATCAGCCTGCCTACGTGGTCGAGGTGGCCCGGGCGGTGGCAGGCTTGCGCGGCATCAGCCCCGAAGCGCTCGGTGAGCAGACCTCGGAGAATTTCCGGCGCCTGTTTGGAGTGGGCTGAAGGAGGAGGCCAAAAAGCACCCGGCGTCTGGGGGTGACGCCGGGTCAAGAAGGAGCACAACATGCTTGCCGGCCCCGCGCTGGCTGCGACGGGACGGGCTCCCTCTGATTATTGCCGGAATTGGCGGCTTTGCCAGTTTCAATCATGGCAGGATGTTGCTCCTCCGGCCTGGGGCGGCGATCCCGGCTTCCGCCTTGCGGGAGGCCACGCTCGCGGGCGGCGCTGCACTGGACCCCGGTGGGGGCGGGCAGGAAGGCCCCGGAGCTGCAGTCGGCCGGCGGGAACGGAAAAGCCGGATGACTTTCTGGTCATTCACCAAGCCGGCTGTTTATACTTTGGACTATCTGATGTGGCGCTCACCGGGCCACGACAATTCATGCCATTGGGGCTTTTGTTGGCGCCGCGGCAATCCTGGGGAAAGAGATGAGTGATCTGGCGAAGGCGACGCAGAAGGCCCGCGAGTTCCGGCAGCGCGAGCAGGCGATCCTGGACTGCGCCCTTCAGCTGTTCATGGAGCAGGGCGAGGACCGGGTCACGGTCGAGATGATCGCGGACAAGGTCGGCATCGGCAAAGGCACCATCTACAAGCACTTCGAGACCAAGAACGAGATCTACCTGCTCCTCATGATCCGCTACGAGGAGGAACTGGCCGACCTGTTCCGCCGCGTCGACCCCAGCAAGGACAAGGAAGCGCTGATGCGCGAGTACTTCCGCTTTCGTGTCCAGGATCCCGACAAGTACCTGCTTTTCGACCGCCTTGAGTCCAAGCTCCTGGCCGACAAGGCGGTGCCCCAGCTGCTCGAGAAGCTGCACGCCATCCGCGCTTCCAACTTCGACAAGCTGGCCAGCATCATCAAGGCCCGCATCGAGGAGCAGAAGCTGGCCGATGTGCCGCCGGAATACCATATCTGCGCGGCCTGGGCTCTGGCGCATGGCGCCGCCGCCCTGTGCAAGTCGGCCTTCTACAAGACCGTCATCACCGATCAGGACGCCTTCTTCGAATTCCTGCTGAGCTCGGGGGTTCGCATGGGCAATCGCAGTCTGCACGAGAAGGACGGCAAGTAAGACCAGCCGGTCGCGAAAAGGCCGCCCTCGGGCGGCCTTTTTATTGGCGCTTTTGCCAGTGTTTTTGAGGATTTGCGTCACTTGACCCGGCCCGGGGCAGCCTTCAAGATACGGCACCTTTTCGGGCAGGCCTTTTCCTGCCTTAGCGGCGCCCCGGCGGGGCTTCCTGCCCAGGGGTTGTCACTCCCTCAATCCGAACAACTCAGCCGAGGATTCCATGAAGGCTCTTGTTGCTGTCAAGCGCGTTGTTGATTACAACGTGAAGGTTCGCGTCAAGGCGGACAAGACGGGCGTCGAACTGGCCAACGTCAAGATGGCCCTGAACCCCTTTGACGAGATTGCCGTGGAAGAAGCGGTGCGTCTGAAGGAAAAGGGCATTGTCACTGAAGTCATCGTGGTCACCGTTGGCCCCACCGTCGCCCAGGAACAGCTGCGTACCGCGCTGGCCCTCGGCGCCGATCGCGCCATTCTGGTCGAGTGCGCTGACGAAGTGCAGCCCCTGGCCGTCGCCAAGATCCTCAAGGGCATCGTCGACGCCGAACAGCCGCAGCTCATCATCCTGGGCAAGCAGGCCATCGACGGCGACAACAACCAGACCGGCCAGATGCTGGCGGCGCTGGCTGGCCTGCCGCAGGGCACCTTCGCCTCCGTGGTGAAAGTGGAGGGCGGCAAGGTTCAGGTCACCCGTGAAGTCGACGGTGGCCTGCAGACCGTGGAGCTCAACCTGCCGGCCGTGGTCACCACCGACCTGCGCCTGAACGAGCCGCGCTACGCCTCCCTGCCGAACATCATGAAGGCCAAGAAGAAGCCGCTGGACATCAAGTCCCCGGCCGACTTTGGCGTGACTGCGCTGGCCTCCATCAAGACCCTGAAGGTCGAGCCGCCTGCCGAGCGCAAGGCCGGCATCAAGGTCAAGACGGTTGATGAACTCGTTGAAAAGCTGAAGAACGAAGCGAAGGTGATCTGAACATGAGCATTCTCGTTTACGCCG
>JAJFBF010000100.1 GCA_020697295.1 Moraxellaceae bacterium
CGGAATTCCAAGGTGAGAGAACATGAGCGAACAGCAGAGCACGGAACTCCCGGTCGACGTCAACAAGCTGATGGCCGAGCGCAAACAGAAGCTGGCGGACCTCCGTGTGGCCGAGAAAGTTCCCTTTCCCAACGATTTCCGTCGTGATGCCGTCGCCGCCGACCTGCACAAGACCTTTGGCGAAAAAGACAATGAAGCACTGGAAGCCAATCGCCACTACTTCGCCATTGCCGGCCGCATCATGCTCAAGCGCATCATGGGCAAGGCCGCCTTTGCCACCATCCAGGACATGTCGGGCCGCATCCAGCTCTACATTTCCCGCGAAGCGGTGGGTGAGGACGTCTACGCCAGCTTCAAGAAGTGGGACATGGGCGACATCGTCGGCGCCCGCGGCTATGTTTTCCGCACCAAGACCGGCGAGCTCTCGCTGCATGTCGAGGAGCTGCGCCTGCTGACCAAGTCGCTGCGTCCGCTCCCCGACAAGTTCCACGGCATCGCCGACCAGGAAATGAAGTACCGCCAGCGCTATGTCGACCTCATCATGAGCGAGGATACACGCCGCGCCTTCGTGGTGCGCTCGCAGGTGGTCGAGGGCATCCGCCGCTTCATGTCCGGCCGCGGCTTCATGGAAGTCGAGACGCCCATGATGCACGTGATCCCGGGCGGCGCCGCCGCCAAGCCATTCGCCACCCACCACAACGCGCTGGACATGCCGCTGTTCCTGCGCATCGCCCCCGAGCTCTACCTCAAGCGCCTGGTGGTGGGCGGCTTCGAGCGCGTGTTCGAGGTCAACCGCAACTTCCGCAACGAGGGTGTCTCCGCGCGTCACAATCCCGAGTTCACCATGATCGAGTTCTACATGGCGTACGCGGACTTCCGTGACCTCATGGACCTCACCGAGGACATGCTGCGCACGCTGGCGGAGGACGTGCTGGGCAAGACCCTGGTCGACTACCAGGGCGAGACCTATGATTTCGGCTCACCCTTTGCCCGCATCTCCATGGTCGACTCCATCCTGCTGTACAACCCGGAACTGACCCGCGAGCAGCTCTGGGACGTGGAGCAGGCCTCGGCCATCATCCGCAACAAGCTGAAGATGCAGGTCAAGCCCATCTGGGGTATCGGCAAGCTGCAGACCATCATCTTTGAAGAAACGGTGGAAACGCAGCTGCGCCAGCCGACCTTCATCACCGAGTATCCGGCCGAAGTCTCGCCGCTGGCCCGCCGCAACGACGACAACCCCTTCATCACCGACCGCTTCGAGTTCTTTATCGGCGGCCGCGAGATCGCCAACGGCTTCTCCGAGCTCAACGACCCGGAAGACCAGGCTGAGCGCTTCCTGCAGCAGGTAAAGGAAAAGGATGCCGGCGATGACGAGGCCATGCACTACGACGCCGACTACATCCGCGCCCTGGAATACGGCCTGCCGCCGACGGCGGGCGAGGGCATTGGCATTGATCGGCTGGTGATGCTGTTCGCCAACGCCCCCTCCATCCGCGACGTGATCCTGTTCCCGCATATGCGTCCGGAAGCCTGAACTTCGGCTTCAACTGAAAAAGGCGGCCTCCGGGCCGCTTTTTTCATGCCTGGCGCCAGGGTTGGCGGTTCCTGGCGTCGCCACCGCCATCGATGTCCTGTCCAGAGTGGCTGCCTTGTAGAAGTATTCCCGGCGGGCGCCGATGGGCGAGTCAGGCGGCCTCCCATTCGTTCTCATCAGCCAGATGGGCAAAGCACACTTCATGAAGGTTTTCCTGGGGCGTGGCCGGCCTTGCCTGCCTCCGGTCCATGCCGCATTCTCGGGGCCTTGCCGGATTGCCGGGAGCACAGGGCAGTTTGGTCAAGCCCGGTGTTGCCGATGTGCCTACCATGAGGCCTGCGCCGCTGGCGGAACGACTCCACGCGAGGATGCGATAATGACAACAAGAACAAGCATGGCGACCCCCTTTCAGCGCAGTGCTGCCGCTGGACTCCTGCTCCTGAGCGGCCTGGCTGCCGCCGGCAACACCGCCACTGTCAACGGCGTCAACATCACCCTGCCCAGCGCCGCGGAATTCGCCAAGGCCACCGGGATCGCGCCTCTCGACAAGCCACTTAACGTCAAGGTGTGCATCTTCGATCCAGTCGGCACCAACGGGCCCGCCATCCAGTATGCCAAGGATCTCGTCCTGCAGGCCCGCCGCTGGAACGTGTTTCTCGATATCCGCGCCTATACCGACGAGCGCGTCGCCGCCGAGGACTTCAAGGCCGGGCAGTGCGATGCGGTTGCGCTGTCCACCTTCCGTGCCAAGCAGTTCAACAAGTTCGTTGGCAGCTTTGATTCCGTGGGCTCACTGCAGGATTATTCGCAGGTGCGCACGGCCATGAACGTGCTCTACACCAATCCCAAGGTGGCGCCCTATATGATCGAGGGGCCTTACCAGGTGGGCGGCATCGTGCCCATCGGCGCCGTATTCGTCATGGTGAACGACCGCAGCATCAATTCCATCGAGAAGGCGGCGGGCAAGAAGGTCGCCGTGCTGGATTTCGACAAGTCCCAGGCCAAGATGGTGCAGCAGCTGGGCGCGCAACCCGTACCGTCGGACATCACCAACTTCTCCGGCAAGTTCAATAATGGCCAGGTCGACATCATTGCCGCACCGGCCATTGTGTTTCGTCCGCTCGAGCTTTACCGGGGGCTTGGCGACAAGGGCGGCATTTTCCGGATCCCCCTGGTCATGATGTCCGGCGCGGTGGTGTTCCGGCGTGAAAAGTTCCTCAAGGAAATTCCCGACCTCGACGACAAGATCCAGAAAATCCGCAATTTCGCGATTACCTATCTGGATCAGGCCTACGCGCTCATCGATTCGGTCGAGAAGGATATTCCCGAGCGCTACTGGATGGACCTCAGCCCCGAAGAAAAGGACAAGTATTTTCGCCTGATGCGCGAGGCTCGCCTGCAGCTGCTGCAGGATGGCACCTATGATCCCAAGATGCTGGGCCTGTTGAAGAAGGTGCGCTGCAAGCACAACCCCGCCAGCTTCGAGTGCGCCCTCAAGGACGAGTGAGGCGCCGCCGGTCCCCGCCCATGAAAAAGCCCGCAGCAATGCGGGCTTTTTCGTTCCGGGGCAGGCGCAGGCGGGCCTCTTCAGGTCGGCAGGCCCAGGCGCTTGTAGACAAAGTTCAGCAGCCAGATCGGGCCCACCAGCAGGAACTGCAGGTCCTTGAAGAAGGAGGGCTTCTTGCCTTCGATCCTGTGGCCGATGAACTGGAAGATCCAGGTCACCACGAAGAGGCCGACCGCGACCCACAGGACCTGTGGAATCAGCGGGATCAGCGCCAGCATGGCCACGGTCAGGACCAGCATGCCAAGCGCCAGCGGCAGCGATACCGGAATGTAGAAGGCGAGGGCCACCGCCAGGCCTCCCCAGGCCGCCCAAGGATGCAGGCTGTGGAGCAGCGCAAAGACGCAGAAGTAGATGACGGGGACGCAGATCCAGTGGATGGCCTTGTTGACCTTGTTCTGGTGGGACTCGCCGTATTCGTCGAGCCATTCGTTCAGGGTTTTCATGACAACTCCATTCTTGTCGCGGGGTCCGGGCAGGGGTGCCAGCCAAGGTGCCGCGCTGCATTTGCAAAATCAAGTATCGCCGTGCTGGCGACGCTGGCCGACGACGGAAGGGGGGCGCGAGGCCTGCGCCGTTGGCCGTTGCCCTAGCGTTGCCGCGACACCATGAGTACGCCGCCGAGCACGAAAGCCGTTCCGGCCGCCTGCATCCAGCCCAGGGTTTCTCCCAGCACCGCATAGCCCAGGTAAAGCGTGGCCACCGGGCCGACTGCACCGATCAGGGCGGCGCGCGTGGCGCCGATATGGCGCATGCCGTTGGTGAGCAGGGTGGCCGGCAATACTGTGCAGACAACGGCCAGTGTCAGCCCCAGGCTCCAGACGCGCGGGCTCAGTTCCAGCGCTGAAACGGGATTGGCGACGAGGAAGTGCAGGCCGCCGGCAATGCAGGCGATGCTGAGGGTAATACCGGTGAAGCGGTTGGCGCCCAGGCGCTGGATCATTTCGCCCGAGCCCACGAGGTAGAGGGCATAGGTGAGCGAGCTGCCCAGGACCAGGGTCATGCCGAGGGCGAGCCGGCCTGAGGAGTGGTGCAGGTCAGGCCACACCACGAGGGCCATGCCGACATAGCTGATGGCGATGGCGGTCCAGGTACGGCCCGTCACCGGGCGCTTCAGCCAGAGGGCGGTGATCAGCACGGTAAAGGTCGGGTAGAGGAAGAGGACCAGGCGTTCCAGGCCGGCACTGATGTACTGCAGGCCGAGGAAGTCCAGCAGGGCCGCCAGGTAATAGCCACCGATGCCGAGGAGGGCGAGGGCCAGCCAGTCGCGCCGGGTCAGGGGCGTGGCAGCGCCGCCCCGGGAGGCCCAGAGGGCCATGGCCAGGAAGAAGGGCAGGGACAGCACCATGCGCAGGGTGAGCAGGGTGATGGGGTCCACGGCCTCCCGATAGCCCAGCTTGATGAAGATGGACTTGGTCGAGAAGAGCACGGCGGAAGCCAGCACCAGAAGTATGCCCACCAGGGCGGAGCGTGAGGTCATGAGGCAGGGCATACGGTCGCGGGAGGCGAATCTTAGCCGGTCCGGCCCCGGATGTGGCCCCTTATGAATGCCTGGCGAGGCGGTGCGTCCGGACAGTCACGGATTCGGACGGGAATTGGCCAAAAAAGTCAAAAAATTAGCCCGGCTGCTACTCACAATGCTGTAACCCCTGCATTACAATCGCCGGCCTTTGTGTCCGATCGGGACGCAGATCCGGCCGGCCGGCTAGAAGCCAGCACTGGACCGGGCATATCCATTTACCTGACAAGCCAAGGTGAGGGTTGACCATGCAAATCGGGATTCCAGCCGAAATCCTTGCGGGCGAAACGCGCGTTGCCGCGACACCGGAAACGGTGAAAAAGTTCGCTGCGCTGGGTTACAAGCTGGTCGTGCAGAAGGGCGCGGGTGTCGCGTCGTCCTGTATCGACAAGGCCTATGAAGAAGCCGGCGCCACCATTGCTGCCACCGCCGCCGATACCTACAAGGACTCGGACCTGGTGCTGAAGGTGGCTGCCCCGACTGCCGAGGAAGTGCCGCTGCTCAAGCAGGGCGCCATCGTTCTCGCCGCTTTCGCGCCCCACCAGAACGACAACCTCGAGGCGTATGCCGCCCGCGGCCTGACCTGCGTGGCCATGGAACTGATCCCGCGCATCACGCGCGCGCAGAGCTCCGACATCCTCTCCTCCCAGGCTTCGCTGGCCGGCTACAAGGCCGTGCTGATGGGCGCCAGCGAGTACCAGGGCATGTTCCCCATGATGATGACGGCGGCCGGCACCATCAAGCCGGCCCGCGTGCTGATCCTGGGCGTCGGCGTGGCCGGCCTGCAGGCCATCGCCACCGCCAAGCGCCTGGGTGGCATCGTCGAAGCCTCCGACATGCGCCCCGCGGCCAGGGAGCAGGTGGAATCGCTGGGGGGCAAGTGGCTGGACGTCCCCATGTCCGACGAGGAAAAGGCCAAGGCGCTGGGCACCGGCGGTTATGCCTGGATCCCGAGCCCGGAGTACGTGCGTGACCAGGCCGCGGTCGTCGACAAGGCCGCCTCCGCTGCCAACATCGTCATCACCACGGCCCAGATCCCCGGCCGCAAGGCTCCGGTCCTGATCAAGGCCGAGACCGTCGCCAGGATGAAGCCCGGCTCCATCATCATCGACATGGCGGTGTCCTCCGGCGGCAACGTCGAAGGCTCGAAGCTGAACGAGAACGTCGTCACCGAGAACGGCGTCAAGATCATCGGTGTCGGCAACATCCCGGCCACGGTGGCGGCGGAAGCGTCCGCGCTGTACAGCCGTAACCTGCTGAACTTCCTGCAACCCCAGCACGACAAGGAATCGCAGAGCTTGAAGCTCAATCGCGAGGACGAAATGGTCAAGCCGACGCTTATCGTCGACGGTGGCCAAGTGCTGTACAAGAAGCCCGCCTGACAGGAGCGAACGAGATGAACGAAACCGTCGCCCAGGCTACCGTCCAGGTAGCAGAAGTGGCCCAGCATGTTGCTGCCGTGCCCTTCGTCAACGTCTTCACCGTGTTCGTGCTCGCGATTTTCGTGGGTTACTACGTGGTGTGGTCCGTGACCCCCGCCCTGCACACGCCGCTGATGGCCGTGACCAACGCGCTGTCCGGCATCATCGTGGTCGGCGCCATGCTGCAGACCGTGACCTTCGCCCAAGCCGGCGGCGCTGACCAGATCACCGCCACCACCGTGCTCGGCGCTGTTGCCGTTTTCCTGGCATGCATCAACATCTTCGGTGGCTTTGCCGTGACCGGACGCATGTTGGACATGTTCAAGAAAAAGAAGAAGTAAGGAGCCAGTAGATGGAAAACCTCGCGCAATACGCGGATTGGGCCTATCTGATTGGCGCCGTCCTCTTCATCCTGGCCCTGCGTGGCCTGTCCTCGCCCGCATCCGCCATCATGGGCAACCGCTATGGCATGATCGGCATGGCCCTGGCCGTGGTCGCGACCTTTGTGCTGATCGCCAGCCTCAAGGGTGGCAATGGTTATGAGCTCAAGCCGGCCTATGGCCTGATCCTCGGCGCCATGGTGCTGGGGGCGGTCATTGGCCTGTATCGCGCCCGTACCGTGCCGATGACGCAGATGCCGGAGACTGTAGCACTGATGCATTCGCTGGTGGGCCTGTCCGCCGTGCTGATTGCCATCGCCGCGGTGCTGAACCACTCCTCCTCGCATGACGCCATCCACCGCTTCGAGCTGTTCGTGGGCTGCTTCGTCGGCGCCATCACCTTCACCGCCTCTGTTTTCGCCTATGGCAAGCTGGCCGCGAAGAAGTGGGCCAAGTCCATGAAGGGCGGCTGGGTCAAGCCGGCACAGGGGCTGCTGGCGCTGGGTATGCTGGGCTTCGGCGCGGCTTACTTCGTCACTGAGTCCGTCGAGTACTTCTACGCGATGACAGCCTTCGCGCTGGTCCTGGGTTATGTCTGGATCGGCCCGATCGGCGGCGGCGACATGCCGGTGGTGGTGTCCCTGCTCAACTCTTTCTCGGGTTGGGCGGCGGCCGGCATCGGCTTCACGCTGAACAACTCCATGCTGATCATCGCCGGCTCCCTGGTGGGTTCCTCCGGTGCGATCCTTTCC
>JAJFBF010000144.1 GCA_020697295.1 Moraxellaceae bacterium
GGCAGCACCTGACGCAGCAGAGTGGATTCGCGAGGCTGCGTGCGGGCAGACTTGTTCTTGGTTGGCTTAACTTCGGCCGACTGCTCAACCGGATCTTTGCTTTTTCTGGCCATCACTCACCTGTCGAAACTGTTACTGCTCAATGCCGTCCTGATGAGCCGAACCCGCCCGCTCCACGAATGCTTTCCGTAAATTCCCCGACAATCCGGAACTCCGCCTGCACCACCGGCACCAGCACATACTGGGCGATGCGCTCGCCGGGCTGGATGGTGAAAGGCGTTGCACCGCGGTTCCAGCAGGACACCATCAGCTCACCCTGGTAGTCGGAATCGATCAGGCCCACGAGGTTGCCGAGCACGATACCGTGCTTGTGCCCCAGGCCGGAACGCGGCAGTACGAGCCCGGCAAAGGCAGGATCGGCGATATGGATGGCAAGACCGGTGCGGATGAGGTGGGTGTCGCCCGGCTCCAGCGTCAGCGGTGCGTCGAGACAGGCACGGAGGTCAAGGCCGGCGGCCCCCTCGGTCGCATAGGTCGGGAGAGGAAAGGTCGTGCCGATGCGCTCATCCAGCACTTTGACATCCACCGTCTTCTTCATCTGCTGTTCCCTGGAAGTCATCTCAATTCATTTCTGCATGCCGCCAGCCGGCCCGCGACCGGACTGGAGCATCAGTCCTTGCGCCCGCTCGCTGGCAGCCGCTCGGCAATCAGGCCCACGAGCTGGCGGGCGATGGTCGGCTTGGAGGCCTTTTCGAGGACACACTCGCCCTCTTTCCACAACACGGTCAGTGCATTGTCATCGCTGCGAAAGCCGATGTCGCTGCGCGCGACGTCGTTACAGGCGATCATGTCGAGCCGCTTGCGCGCCAGCTTGTCACGCGCATGATCGAGTACTTTCTCCGTCTCCGCCGCAAAGCCCACGACCAGGGGACGGTCGGGGCGGGCAGCCACGGTGGAGACAATGTCTGGGTTCCTTACAAGCTCCAGACTGAGGGTATCGGCCAGCTTCTTGATCTTCTGACCCGCCACCTGGGCAGGCCGGTAATCCGCCACGGCAGCAGTAGCAATGAAGATGTCGGCGCCTGCCACTGCCCGCTCCACTGCCGCCAGCATTTCCTGCGCGCTAGTCACATCGACACGCGTGACACGCCCCGGCGTCGGCAGGCTGACCGGTCCGGCCACCAGGGTTACCCGCGCGCCGGCTTCGACACAGGCTTCGGCGACGGCAAAGCCCATCTTTCCGGAGCTGTGATTGCTGATGTAGCGCACAGGATCGATCGCTTCGCGAGTCGGCCCTGCCGTGATCACCACATGCCGGCCGGTCAGCGCGCCGGTGTCGAACTGGTCGGCGCAGCGGTCGGCCAGCTCCACCGCCTCCAGCATGCGGCCCTCTCCCACATCACCGCAGGCTTGGGCACCTGCCGCGGGCCCGAAGACCGCAACGCCGCGCTGCCGCAACTGCCCAAGATTGGCCTGAAGGGAGGGAGCCGCCCACATTTGCTGATTCATGGCCGGCGCGATGGCCAGCCGTGCCCGCGTGGCCAACCAGAGGGTGGTCAGCAGATCGTTGGCGATGCCCTGAGCCAGCCGGGCGATGCAGTCCGCACTGGCAGGCGCCACCAGAACGAGGTCCGCCCAACGCGCCAGTTCGATATGGCCCATGGCAGCTTCCGCTGCCGGATCAAGCAGATCGGTATGCACCGGATTGCCGGACAAGGCCTGCAGCGTCAGAGGAGTGATGAAATGCTGCGCGGCGGCCGTCATGACCACCTGCACCTCCGCCCCGGCGTCGCGCAACCGGCGGATGAGTTCTGCACTCTTGTAGGCTGCGATGCCACCGGTGACGCCGAGCACGATGCGTTTGTTGGCCAGTCGAGCAAGCATGATGAATCCGGCGGAGATGACGGGAACAGGGCGCAACGATACCATCGCCCCTGCACGATGCGTAGCGCCGACAAGGAATAAAGTCAGCGCCAACTCACCCGCAAGGAAGCGGAAGATGCCTATTACAGACTGGCCTGTGGCCTGCAGAAGAAAGGCCGCGCGAGAAGCTGCTCGCCCGCGGCGCCTCCGCTCTTTCTGACGCTGAACTCCTGGCCCTCTTTATAAGAAGCGGAACGCGCGGGCGCACGGCACTGGACCTGGCGCGCGACTGGCTTGGCCAGTTCGGCAGCCTGCGGGAACTGCTCGATGCCAGCCCCTCGACACTGACCTCGCTACCGGGCCTTGGCCCCGCCAAGTATGCGGAGCTTCTGGCCGCCCTCGAGCTTGGGCACCGGCATCTGTCCACGACACTGGAACGCTCCGATGTCATGGCCAATCCCGAAGTGACGCGTCATTTCCTCAGCCGACGGTTGCGCAACTTGCGAAGAGAAGTCTTCGCGGTACTGTTTCTGGACAGCCAGCACCAGCTGATCGCCTTTGAAGAGCTCTTCCAGGGAACCTTGGACAGCTGCTCGGTACACCCCCGCCAAGTCGTGGAACGCGCCCTGGCATTTAATGCCGCCGCCGTCATCCTGGCGCACAACCACCCCTCGGGTGTGGCCGAGCCTTCGGCGGCCGACCGCCACATCACCGACAGACTGCGCCATGCTCTGGAGCTTATCGAGGTTCGCGTGCTCGACCATTTCATCATAGGCGAAGGCCGGGGCACATCATTCGCC
>JAJFBF010000034.1 GCA_020697295.1 Moraxellaceae bacterium
GGCCTTCGCGGGTGGCCTGGAGGCAGAGGTAATGGACCTTCATCTCAGGCTCCACCGTGCGCCAGCAGGATATCGGCGATGCGTGCGGCGGCCCGTCCCCCACCGTAGAGATCGCCCCGGAAGTCGACCGCACGCGCCGCCATGGCCGTGACCGCCGCCTGAATCTTGTCCGGGTCGGCGCCGACGAGCACGTTGGCGCCGGCCGTCACCAGTTCCACCCACTCGGTTTCGTCACGCAGGGTGATGCAGGGCCGGGCAAAGAAATAGGCTTCTTTTTGCAGGCCTCCGCTGTCGGTCATGACCAGGCTGCAGCCCTTGAGCAGGGCCAGCATGTCGAAGTAGCCGACCGGGTCCAGCAAGGTGATGTTGGGAAACACGAGGTTGAGCGAGGCCAGCTTTTGCCGGGTGCGCGGATGCAGGGGCATGACCACGCGCGTGGACTGCGAGATGCGCGAGAGGGCCGCGAAGATATTGCGCAGGCGCGCCTCGTCATCCGTGTTCTCAGCACGGTGCAAGGTCGCCAGGATGAACGCGCCACCGCCGATGCGTTCGAGGACGGTCGCACGCTCGTCGCTGAGCGCCGAGTAGTGGAGCGCGGCATCCTGCATGACATCGCCGACCAGCCGGATGCGATCCTCGGGAATGCCCTCCTGGCGCAGGTTGTCGGCCGCCGTGGTGGTAGGCGCGAACAGCCAGGTCGCCAGATGGTCGGTAAGGACGCGATTGATCTCCTCGGGCATGCGCCGGTTGAAAGAGCGCAGGCCCGCCTCTACGTGCGCCACCGGCACATGCAGCTTGGCCGCGGCCAGGCCTCCGGCCAGGGTGGAATTGGTGTCTCCGTAGACCAGCATGACGTCGGGCTGTTCCTGCTGCAGCACGGCCTCGATGGCCTCCAGCATGCGTCCGGTCATGGCGCCATGGCTGCCGCCGTGGATGCCGAGGTGGTGATCCGGGCGCGGAATGCCCATTTCCTCGAAGAACACGTCGCTCATGTTCTCATCGTGGTGCTGGCCGGTATGCACCAGCACTTCCCGGACCCCGGCGCGGCCCGCAAGCTCGCGGCTCAGCGCGGCGGCCTTTACGAACTGGGGCCGGGCGCCCACCACCGTCATGATCTTCACAACACCACCTCGAAACAGGAGCGCGCCTCGACGGGCACGGGCACGGGCGCCGGCAAGCGGCGCACACTCAAAGGACTTGCCGGCACCTAGACGTCGAGAATGCGGGTATACAGCAAGCGATCGTCTGGCCGGACCAGGCGCGAATTATGCCATAGCAGGGCGAAGGTACCGCCATGAAGGCGGCAGCGCTCCTTGAGCCGGGCGGCATAGGCCAGGGCGGCGTCGCCACGCCCCAGCCCCATGTAATGGTCATCGGTCAGGGTGCAGTCCATGACGATGAGGGGGCGCTCGCGCACGCGCAGGCGCCGGCGGCCCGCGAGATCGAACCACGGGTATTCCCGCGCGGTCCCGGCCCGGAAACCGGCGACCTCCGCAAAGCCCATGCTGCTGTCATAGGCTGCGCCGGCCCTCTCCCAGCCCTGCAGGCTGGCCGGCGTACGCCAGCGCAGGTAGTGCTGGCGGCCACCAAAGGCCGACAATGCGCCTCCGCAGGCCTCCACGGCCTCGTGCAGGACTGCCGCCTCCTTCTGAAACTGCTCCGGTGACTGCCAGGAGCCATAGCTGGCATGCAGCCCCAGCTCGTGGCCCCGTGCCCGCATCGTCACCACCAGGGACCGGATCGCCGGATCACTCATGGCGTAGTAGCCGTCGATCACGCCCGCGGGGCGGTCCGTGATGAAGTAGAAGGCGCTCGTCAGGCCGCGGCGTTCACTCTCGGTCATGATCCAGTCAAAGGTGTTGCAGGGATCGGCCGCAGCGCCGCGCCAGATGACCGACGCCAGCTCCCGCAGCGCTGCCGGGCCAGCGCCGGCGCGCAAGCTCGACAGCAGGTACAGCAGGCGGTAGCGCCAGGGCGTGCCGTGGTAGGCGAAAGGCAGGTCCACGTCGTGCGATACGCAGAGGCGGAATTCACTGGCGCGGCAGGCAACCCCGGCCTGCTCCAGCACGAGGCGCAGGCAGGTGATGTACTCATCAACCAATGGGCGGTCGATCCAGTCTCCCTGGACCGCCAGCGCCGCGGTGGCGGGGAAGCGGCCATGGCCATCAACCGCGGTGGAGACCGCCTCCTCGAAGCGCGTCAACTGGAAAAAAATGGCCCCGGCCAGATCAAAACCAAAGGCGGTCACGCGCTCGCCCCAAAGGAGCGGCGCGGCGCCGGACTGTGCATAGAGCAGCGGAACCGGCTCCTGCTCGGGGAAGCCCGGCAACAGTGTATCGAAACGCACGCGCGGCACGGCCAGCACTGGCAAGCGGGCGACATCGAGCAGAGGCCGCGAAGAGTCTGCGAAAAAAAGGTCGGGCCAGGAAATCGCACTGCCATCCGGCAGCTCGACGCGGTAATCGCTCCGCTCTTCCGGCGCCAGAACGCAGTCCAGGCCCAGGAACTCGCCAAACATCACCTCGAGCACATATTGGCGTTCCGCCGCAAACCCCTCAGGACAGCGAACGCGCAAGCGGCTCATCGTCCGAGCCCCGCCTGCAGCAACTCGCGCGCCGCCATCATGATGCGCATGCGGCGACCGGCCCGGGTGATGCGGTGATACGGCTGTTGCTCGGCCCCGAAACCACGAAAGAAACGCTCGATGGGCTCGATCATGGAGCCTTCGAAATCAAAGACCTGCGCCCCAGCCGCGGCCGCATGACGGATGGCCGCCCAGAGCAGCAGGCTGCTGGCCCCGCTGCTGCGCAAATCGGGATCGGCGCCCCCCATGAGGTAATAGGCGGTGTGGCCGTCATTCACCAGGCACAGCCCCGCATGATCGCGGCCCTGCTCGTCGACGGCAAAGAACAGCGTGATGGCGTCATGGGCCGTCGCGGCCGCATGCAGGCGGCGCACCAGCGCCAGGTCATAGGGCGTGGCGATGCCCTGGCGACTGAAGGTCAGCGCATGCAAGCGGAAAAAGCGCTCGATATCGTCGCCACGCTCGATTGTCACCCGCTTCTCGGCCTTGTTGATATCACTGCGGATATTCTTCGCAAAACCGGCCCACAGCGCCTCCTCGTCCCCCAGCTCGCGCAGCACATAGGTATAGCGCGTAGTCTGGCTGAAACCAGCCCAGGAATAAGGCAACCAATTTTGTCGCGACGGATGAAGGTGGAGGGCAAGGTAGTCATGCATCGGCAATTTGCCAATCAGCTCACCCAGCAGATCCTTCTCCAGCGCCAGCCGGGTCGCCATTTTCCCGGCCGGAATATCCAGCCAGGGGCCGGCAGTCTGGGTCAGCGGCGGCTGCACGATGCAGCGCATACCCTTGCGGGTTTCCCGGGTGATGCGCCAGCGCGCTTGCGGCTGGCTCTCGCTGCCGACCACCAGGTCCTGCCAGGCGCCGGGCGCGACTGCCTCCAGCCACCACGACTGCTCGAAAATGCATTGCGTTCCCGGCTCGAGAATCATTTTTCCTGCCTGTTGCCCGCTGCCGGTACGGCAGAAAGGGCGTCACGTATCATCTTCATTTGCACAGGATCGCGCACGCGATTGCCGCCCCCCTGCACCGGCAGCCGAGACGCCCCGGGCCGACGAGCCCATCCGCCAAAGCGGACCAGGTCTTCCAGCAAACGTGGCTCCGCCCCTGCCCAGCTTTCGTAATCCACCACCAGCACCTGATCAGAGGGAAAGGCTTTCAGGTCAACCTCGATCTGGCGCTCGAGCGCCACCACCTGCGCTGCCACCTGCTCCATCAGCGGCAGCAGCTCCAGTGCCCGCCACTCCTTCGGCCGCACGCTCCACAAAGCATCGGCAGGCCACCCCAGGCGGTTACGGGCGGCGAGGATGGACTGCACCGTAAAGGCCTGATCGCGCCGGCAATACAGGATGCGCGCCTCCGGAAAAGCGCGCCGGATCAGCTGCAGGCGCTGCCCCACGTTCAGGTTCTTGAATACCAGCGGCCGCCCCAGCGCGCGCGTGGCGGCGACCACCTCCCGGCGCAGGCTCGCCACCATGTCGGGCGTGATGTCGGCAGCATCGACATAATGTTCCTCGCGACTCAGCCAGCGATACCAGAACTCGCCGCACTCGTGCGGGGCGTGCCATCCGCCGGTACTGGTCCGCCCCAGGTCCGACTCGAAACACCCATGGGCGCCCTGGCCACCGGAGGCACGACTGAGCCGCAAGGCAAACGGGAGATTGCCGTAGAAATTCGCCGCCAGGTTATCGATATAGGCGACATCGAAAGCCTGGCTGATGATCTGGTAAAGCGCCGTGGAACCCGTGCGGGGAGCGCCGACGATGAACAAGGGCGGCATCTGCTGCAGCAGCTCACCGGCATCCGCCTCTGCGTTCGCCGCCAGCGGCAGGCGCGCCAGCAGCATCAGCCAGCGATTGAGCACGCGCGTCAACTCGAAGCGCAACTTGGCCTGCACGCGCTGCAACATCATGACCTGGAAAAACCGAAGGCTTTCAACCAAAGGCCCAGCGTCACCAGCTGCACGTAATGACGCTCCCGCAGCAACGGCACCGCCCCCTTCGTCACCCAGCCCTGGCTGGCCAGCAAATCCAGCGCATCATCTGCAAGGTCGCGCCACTCCTCGCGCAACCACTGCGCGGCCGGCAAGCCAAAGCCCTTCTTCTTCATGTCGAGACAGGACGGATGGATATAACGGGCCGCCACCTGTCGCAGCGGATACTTGCCCACGCCGTGACGCAGCTTGGCTTCATCCGGCATGCGCAGGGCAAGATCAATGACTTCGTTATCGAGCAGCGGCACTCGCCCCTCAATGGAAAATGCCATGCAGAACTGGTCGACGCGATTGAGGTGGTGGTTCCCCAGGTAGTGCATGAGATCGAGATAGCTCAGCATCTGGAGCGGACTCAACTCGGCCAGCTCGGGACGGGCATAGGTGAAGCCCAGCACGTCCAGGGAGGAAACGGTGCCATCGGGCCGCTGCAGGAGCGCCTGCTTGTCTCTCTCACCCATGCGCTGGTGGGCATAGGCAAAGAACTGCACGGGCGAGGACGCCTGCATGGCGCGCAGCCAGTGCGCCCATCCGGGCCGGGGACTCGCGGCCGCCAGCAACGGCAATACCGGGCGCAACCAGCGCAGCTGCCGCCACTGCCGTATGCGCTGGTAATAGCCATAGCCATAGAAAAGCTCGTCGCCCCCCAGGCCATTCAGGACCACCTTGGCGCCATGCTCTGCCACCAGGCGGGAGATGACATAGTTGGGCGGCAATGTCGGATTGGGCTCTTCGGCCGCCAGCACCATTTTCTCTATGTCGCTGACATAGTCATGCGCACTGACCTCGCACACCACGTGCTGCATGGGATTCATCGCCGCCGTGGCACGCGCCTCTGCGACCTCGTCCATATGCGGCAAGCCGGCGCCAAAACCCAGCGTAAAGGCGCGAATGCCGGCGTGATGGCGACTGGCAATGGCGGACACCGTGGTCGAGTCCACGCCCCCGCTCATAAATGTGGCCACCTCCACATCCGCCACGAGCTGGCGCCGGACCGAGGAAGTGATCGCCTCGTGCAGGACCTCGCTGGCGGCCGCCGGATTGGCCAGGGACCGGTCCGGCGTGAAATGCGGAAACCAGAATTCGTTTTCCTGGCGTCGACCCGTGGCGAGGTCGATGCGCAACGTATGCCCGGGGCGCAGCGCAACGACGCCCCGGAAGCAGGTTCGCGGGCGTGGCGCGACGCCAAAACTGAGGTTATGCCAGAGCCCGTCGAAGTCGATGGCGGCAGGCACGCAGCCGGAAGCCAGCAGGGCCCGGATGCTGCTGGCAAAGACCAGGCCGCCCGCTGTCTCGGCGTAATAAAGCGGCTTGATGCCGATCCGGTCCCGCGCCAGCAGCAGTGTTCCCGCCTCGCGATCATAGAAGGCAAACGCGAACATCCCGTTGAGCCGCGGCAGGACCGCCTCGCCCCAGCGCACCAGCGCGGCCAGCAGGACCTCGGTATCGGACTGGCTGCGGAACACGCCGCCCGCCGCCTCGAGTTCGCGGCGCAGTTCGCGATAGTTATAGATCTCGCCATTAAACACCAGCCAGTAACGGCCGGCGCCCGCCATCATGGGCTGATGACCGCCTTCGGAGATGTCGATGATGCTGAGGCGACGATGCACCAGCCCCAGACAGGCATCGGCCGCGGATAGCGCAGCCAGGGGCGGCAGCGAAGCCTTGATGGCGGGCAGGCTCTCCGGACCGGCCGCCACCTGCACCCCCGCGCGACCGGCGAGCAGAAACCCCTCGTCATCAGGGCCGCGCTCGCGCATGGCCTCTGACAGGCGCGCAAGCACGCCGGTTTCGATACCCGCGCCCCAGGCCAGCTGTCCGCCAATACCGCACATCAGCGATACCCCCGCCGGCAATCCCGACCTTCACGCATCAGTCTTGCTCCCATAGGCGGCCAGCGTCTTGACCACGCGAGCGGGGTTCCCCGCGATCACGCAGTTGCCCTCCGGGAAGGACCGCGTGACCACGGCCCCTGCCCCCACCACGGTATGATGCCCGAGTTCGACACCGGGCAGGATCACGCAGCCCGCGCCCAGCCAGCAGTCATCGCCAATTACCACGGGGGCGGCGGCGGTATACACGGCATAGTCGAGCAGGTCATGGTTTTGCGAAATCACGCTGACGCGATGCCCCATCCAGACATTCTTGCCGAACCGCACGCCATTGCGGCCATCGATATGGCAACACATGGAAAGCGCCGGCGTGCGATTGCCGCGCTGGATAAGCTGGGGCGCAAGGACTTCCGATGTCGGATGGACCGGCCAGGGCACGTGGCTGTTGACGCGCAGCACCTTCTGGAAAAACCAGTACTTGATCACGACGCGAAACGCGTGCGGATTCCCCGATTTCATGTAGGCAGGCCAGAGGATCCGCAGGATTCCATCCAGGATGGCTTTCATATCAACATTCCCGGCCGCCCTATTTGGGGCTTCTGTAATTGACGGCGAGCCGCTGCAGCAGGCGATCGCGACCGACGATGGGGTCGCCCGCCGCCGCCCGGCGGTTGCGCCACCACATGCGCAACACCCAGCCGGCAGCGGCCAAGCCGAACACGCGCAAGCGGGTAAAGGCGGAAATCACGGGCCGGCTCCCGTTTTCGGGCACATAGCCAAGGAAGCGCATCGGTTGCCAGCAGATGGCCTCGATCTGCGCCACCCGGGCCGGCGCCAGCTCCTGGCGATATTTCCCGAAGTTGCTCTTGATGGTGGATTTTTCGAGGTTTTCCCATTCCTTCACGCGGACCTTGATGTTGTCGCCGGCAATGGCGTCCGCCTTGCCATACTCCACTCCCAGGAAGTCGCATATCTCGCTGATGATGCGCTCCTCGTCCTGGATCAGGTCTTCATAGCTGAGTGAATAGCAGCGACCCTCTGCGCGCAGGGTATGCGCCGCCCGGATACTCTTGTTCTGTTCGTATTCCCAGAGCCGGCTCATGCGCAAATGGTCACGCAGCGCATCCGGCCGCTTGAGCTGACTCAACACATAGTCGCGCGGATCACGGTACAGGTAGAGGAAGCGCGCTTCCGGAATCTCGCGACGAATTGCCTCATGGAATTCGTAGAGGAAGTTGTCCTTGCAGAAATAGGAGGAGTAGCCCTTCGCCTCCGCATAGATGGTCATGAGGTAATGCGCCAGCAAAACAGAAGACCGGCGGGGCATGCGCGCATCGAAACCCGTCTTCACGGCGTCCGGCTCGAGCACGACATCCCAGGGCGAAAAATGCACATAGCAAAGGTCGAGCGCATCCTTGATCAGCGCAAGGAAGCATGAATCGTCATGCAGGTCGCCGTAATAGGGCTCGCGATAAAACAGGCTCGAGAGAAAGTGGGCGGGCGACGGCCCGTAGAACACTTTCTGGTTCTCGATCAGCCGTTTGCGCAGCAGGTTCGTGCCGCTGCGCTCGGAGCCAAGCAAATAGACCGGACCAACCATGAATCGATGCCTCGTGAAATCAGCGGGCCTGCCGCGACATATAGTGATAGTTGAGCAAGACGGACAGGAGATAATAGAAAAACGAGCAAGCCACCACCAGCAAGGCGGCCCCGGCGAAGTCTTTCCCCAGCCACCAGACCAGGCCCACCGACAGCAGCAGGAACACCACCCGCAGCAGGGCGACCCGGCCCTGGATGGCCAGCAGGTTGGAGACGGGCGCCAGCGGCGTAGCCACGAACTCCATGAGCTTCCAGCAAGCCGCCAGCAGCATGAGCTCACGCATGCCGCTCCATTGCTGCCCCATGACAAGGACATACAGCCTGTCCGGCAACAGCAGCAGCACGACAGCCATAGTCACTGCCAGCCCGCCCAACCGCAACAGCCAGGTGAAATAGAGGCGCCTGGCCTGGATCCGGTCACTCCCCCACAGGCGGCTGATCTCCGGATACAACACGTGCTGCAAGGCCACGCCCCCCACCGAGATCGGCAGGTCGAGCAGGCGCAGGGCCATCATCAGCAGGCCGTATTCGTGTGCCGGCGCAACCGCGAACAACAGGAGCAGAGGCAGCGTCTGGCGGAAATTGTGCACCAACGACGAAGGCGCGTTGAACAGGACGTAGCTGCGCTGGCGAACCAGGGTCACGCGCAGGCGGTCCAGGCGGAGACCCCGGAAGTTGGCCCGGACAAAGGCCAGGGCAAGCGGCAGCAGCGGCAGCAGCCAGGCCACGAAGAGCCATCCATAATGCGCGCCCAGGAACGCCGCCCCCAGCAGGGTCAGTTGCTGGCTCAACTGGACAAAGACCTTGGTCCGGCTGTAGCCCTGGTAGTCACCATGCGCGGCCTGCATGATCTGCCGCATCTGGTAAAACGACAGCAGCAGCGCGCCCCCGACCGCCAGCAGGGACCACCCCGTATAGCGGTCGCTGAGAGCCACCAGCGCCGCCATCACGGCCATGAAAACGAGGCCGGTCCCGATGCCAAGCCCCAGCACCGCCCCCGCAATCCAGCGCCGGCGCCGGGCCAGGGTCTCGACCACATAGGCCGCATCGAGCTTGAGGAACATCACACTGCCGCCCATCACCGCCAGGTTCACCAGCAGCTGGTATTGCCCCCAGTCCGCCGGCGACACCACCCGCGTCAACAGCGGAATGATGGCGACCGAAACCAGCAGCAACCCGAAATTGGTCGCCAGCAGGCGGGTAATGGAAGCGCGCAGGCTCATCAGGCGCTCAGAGACAGGACTTCACGGCCTCGCAGACCCGGTCCTGGTCCTCCTGCGAGAGCCAGGGATGCATGGGCAGGCTCATGACCTCGGCCGCGGCACGCTCGGAGCCGGTGCAGTCGGTCCAGCGCGAGATGCCGGCCAGGGCCGGCTGGCGATGCAGGGGAATCGGATAGTGCACGGCCGTCGGCACGCCCTTCCCGGCCAGCGCCTTGACCAGCGCCTCGCGGTTGGGCACGCGCAGCGTGTACTGCGCATAGACCGAGGTATTCCAGGCCTCGATATGCGGAGTCGCCGCGATATCGCCAAGCTGCTCGCTGTAGCGTGCGCCAATGGCGGCGCGTCGCGCGACCTCTTCCGGAAAGATCTTCAGCTTGGCGAGGAGGATGGCGGCCTGCAGGGTATCGAGGCGGCCATTGAGGCCGACGCGGGGATGGTGGTAGCGGCGGTCCTGGCCATGGGCGCGGATTTCACGCATGCGCGTGGCGAGCTCGTCGTCATCCGTGAAGCAGGCGCCACCGTCGCCGTAGCAGCCCAGCGGCTTGCTCGGGAAGAAACTGGTGCAGGCGATCGTGGACAGCGCGCAGGAGTGGCGGCCCTTGTAGGTCGCGCCAAAGCTCTGCGCGGCATCCTCGATCACGGCCAGGCCAAAGCGGGCGGCGACGCCGTTGATGGCGTCCATGTCGGCGCACTGGCCGTAGAGGCTGACCGGAATGATGGCGCGTGTCTTTGCCGTGATGGCGGTCTCGATGCGCGCCGGGTCGATATTGCAGGTGCGCGGATCGATATCCACGAACACCGGGATGGCGCCGAGCAGGGCGATGACCTCGGCGGTGGCGATAAAGCTGAACGGCGTGGTGATGACCTCGTCGCCCGGACCGACGCCGAGCGCCATCAGCGCAATCTGCAGCGCCGTGGTGCCATCGGACACGCCGACGCAATGCCTTGCGCCGGTAAAGGCGACCAGCTCGGCCTCGAGTTCCGGCACTTCCGGGCCCAGGATGTACTGGCCATGGGCCAGCACCGCGGCAATGCGCTGGTCGATGTCTGTCTTGATGCGCTGCTGCTGGGCAGCCAGGTCGATAAACGGAATCACAGGGTTCCCTCGCAGGTCAGCGTTTCACCGCGCAGCACATAGCGCTCGCCGGTATGGGGGCAGAGGGCCTCGGCCGCGCCCGTCAGCGGCAGCGCCAGGCGCTCGCCGAAGCGGCTCATCCAGCCGATCTGGCGCGCCGGCACCCCGGCCATGAGCGCATAGGGTTTCACGTCGCGATTGATAACGGCGCCGGCACCGACAAAGGCGTACTCGCCTACAGTGACGCCGCAGACGATGGTGGAGTTGGCGCCCAGCGTCACGCCACGACGGATGAGCGTGTCGCGATACTCGTCCTTGCGCGAGACGGCCGAGCGCGGATTGTAGACATTGGTGAAGACCATGCTCGGGCCGCAGAACACATCGTCTTCCAGGGTGACATTGTCATAGACCGAGACGTTATTCTGGATCTTGACGTTATTGCCGATGCGCACACGGTTGCCCACGAACACGTTCTGCCCGAGCGAGCAGCCACTGCCGATCACGGCGCCGGCGCAGACATGCACAAAATGCCAGACGCGGGAGCCCTCGCCAATGACGGCACCCTCGTCGACGATGGCGCTGGGATGCACGCTAAAGCTCATTTCAATACTCCAGCGGCAGCGACACGGTGCGGCCGTCGCGCGCCGAGAGATAGGCGGCAATCAGGACTTCCAGCGACTTCAGGCCCTCACGACCGTCGGTCTCCGGCTCGGCCTGGCCGCGCAGGACCTCGATCACGTTGTTGTAGTAAAGCGGATGGCCAAAGCCGTAGACCGAGGTCGTCTCGTAGTTGGCGGACTTGATGTCGGCATCGTAGTCGCGCACATCCTCGAACTGCCAGTGCTGGATCTCGTTGACGGCCAGGCCGCCGACGCGCACCGAGCCCTTTTCACCAAGGATGGTGATGGAGCCCTCCAGGTTCTTGGGATAGGTGAGCATGGTCACCGCCATCGACCCCAGCGCCCCGTTGCGCCAGCGCACATTCATCACGGCGGTGTCTTCCACCTCGATGTCGCGCTCCAGCGTACCGGTCATGGCCTGTACGTCGGCCACCGGGCCGATAAGCCAGTCGATGAGATCCACGTAGTGGCTGGCCTGGTTCATCAGGGCGCCACCGTCGAGCTCCCAGGTGCCGCGCCACCTGGCGGCATCGTAGTACTCCTGCGGCCGCGTCCAGAACACATTGAGATGAACCATGTAGATGCGGCCAAAGCGCTTTTCGGTAATGGCGCGCTTGAGCAGCTGCAAGGTGGTGTTGCGGCGGTTCTGCTTGACCACGAAAAGGCGCACGCCGGCTTCGTCACAGGCACGCACCATGCGCACCCCATCCTGCCAGCGCGTGGCCATGGGCTTTTCCGTCATCACGTGCACGCCGGCCCGGGCGCATTTCACGACCTGGTCGGGGTGCATGCCGCTGGGCGTGCAGATGATGGCCAGATCGAATCGCTCCTGCTCCAGCAGGTCGTCGAGGCGGGCATGGCCCGGCACGCCATAGCGCTGCGCGGCAGCGGCCAGCGCGGCGGGATTGTTGTCGCACACGGCCACCAGTTGCAGGTGCTCCGCATGCGTCTCGATGGCCCCGAAATGATTGGCGGCGATGCGTCCGCAGCCGATGAGGGCGACGCGGATCTTGCGGTCAAGGATGATGTCGAACACGGGTATCTCTCTTTGCGGTGGCGGCGCCGGCTCAGGCCAGGCGCGTGACGCGTCCCTCGGGACGCGCTGCCGGAGTGGACAAATGATCGCTGTTGCCCGCCGACACGAAGCCGATGCGCAACCTCTCGAAAGTGGCGTGAATCTCCGGGACATTGCGCGCCAGGCAAAAGCGGTCGAGCTGCTCAAGCGCGGCATCGAGCTCGGGGCCCGCCAGACTGCCCTCCATGGCGCGCATGATACGCGGATGCCCGGTAGGCAGGGCCTGGTCGCCCACCAGCAGCTCCTCATAGAGCTTCTCGCCGGGACGCAGGCCCGTGTAGACAATCTCGATCTCGCCATCGGGACGCTGCGGTGTGCGCTCGTGATAGCCCATCAGGTGGATCATGCGCTTGGCCAGCTCGGCGATGCGCACCGGCTCGCCCATGTCGAGCAGGAAGACGTCGCCGCCCTCGGCCATGGCCGCAGCTTGGATGACGAGCTGCGCCGCCTCGGGGATGGTCATGAAGTAGCGGATGATGTCGGGATGGGTGACGGTGAGCGGGCCGCCCTTGCGGATCTGGTCGCGGAACAGCGGCACCACCGAGCCCGAAGAGCCCAGCACGTTGCCGAAGCGGACCATGCAGAAGCGCGTGCGCGCCTCCCCGGCCATGGCCTGCAGCACGAGTTCGGCGAGGCGCTTGCTCGCGCCCATGATATTGGTGGGACGCACCGCCTTGTCGGTGGAGATCAGTACGAAGGTGGTGACGCCGGCCGCCACGGCGGCGCGCGCCGCAGCCCGCGTGCCGAAGACGTTATTGCGCACGCCCTCGATGACGTTGTGCTCCACCAGCGGCACATGCTTGTAGGCGGCGGCATGGAAGACCGTATCCACGCCGAATCCTTGCATGATCTCGCGCAACAGTTCCTCGTTCTGCACCGAACCCAGGAGCGGCAGCAGCCGCGCGCCATCGCCACCCAGGGTTACCCGCAGCTCGGACTCGATGGCGTAAAGCGCGAACTCGCTGATTTCAAAAAGGATGAGGCAAGCCGGGTGCAGCCCCACGATCTGCCGGCACAGCTCGCTGCCGATGGAGCCGCCGGCGCCGGTGACCAGCACGGTCTTGCCGGTGATGGTGGCGCCCAGCAGATCGGGACGGGGCGGCACCGGATCGCGCCCGAGCAAGTCAGCCGGATCAACATCCTGGATCTCGTCAGCGCTGACCTGGCCGGCCACGATGTCCTGCATGCGCGGCACGGTCCGGACCTTGATGGACAGCGGCTCCAGCGCCAGCAGGATCTCGCGGCGTCGCGAGTTGCTGAGCGAGGGGATGGCCAGCAGGATCTGCTGGACGTCGTATTCCTGCACCAGGCGCGGCAGTTCCCGCGGCGGGTACACGCGCAGGCCGTAGGCGGTCCTGTTCTGCATGGCAGGAAGATCGTCGACATAGGCGACGGGGCGGTAGGTATTGCCCTGGTGCAGGGCCAGGCCGATCTGGTGACCGGTGGAGCCGGCGCCGTAAATCAGCACGGGAATGCGCTGCCCCTCTTCGCGCTCGCGCAGCAAACGCTGCGCCACGAAGCGCGAGCCGGCCACCAGGACCGTGCCGATAAGGGCATAAAGGAGGGGCGTGGAGCGGGGCAGCTCGGCCTTGAGCACCAGGATGGCGGTGCCCAGCACCAGTGCGGAAACCAGCAGCGCGCGGAAAATCAGCAGGAGGGTCTGGGCGCTGACGTAGCGCACCATCCAGCGGTACAGGCCGCCCACGAAGAAGGCGCTCACGCCACTGGCGGCGGCAGCCACGAAACAGGCGAGCTGGGCGGAGGAAGTGGGCTGCCAGAGTTCGCCATAGCGCAGGGAAAGGGCCAGCCAGAGCGCGAGCAGCAGGGCAACACTGTCGTTGGTCACCATCACCGCCACTTTGGCGTGACGCGACATCCCCACTACAAACCCACGCATAACCGCCTCATTGCTGCCCGACACCGCGCCACGCGGACGCCGGCAGTACGGTATCACCCCGGCCGGGGGTGTCTCAACGCCTGCCCCGATATTCCGGCCGTGCAACTCTCCCGGGGGTTCGACGGGCTCTCAACGACTCCTGGCGGCCCGCCGCCCGGTCACTTCTTGCCAGCCGCAGGCTTGGGCGCGTTGGGGCCCAGCATGCTGCGCTGCTGGACATGGAAGGCCACCTCGGCCGAGGTCAACACTCTGCCGGCCGCATCGACCACCTGCACCGACAGGGTATGGTTGCCGCGATCAAGCTGGTCCGGGACGATCCGGGTCAGCTCGCCGCTGCCCTGGCCATCAAGCCGCATCTCCAGGCGATGCCCGGCGGCCAGCCCGGGAGAGACGCTGACGGCCACCGGCACCGGGTCGGAGGTGCGCAAATAGGTTTCCCCGGCCACCGGGTTCTGGATGACGATTGCGTACTGCCCCTGCGCCGGCTTCGCGACCGGTGCGACCTTCGGCGGCAGCGGCCGGCCCTTGTCGGGCGCCAGGGCAGGGATGGTCATGACGGACTTCGTCCGGACCCTCTCCACCTGTTCCGTATTCTCCTTGGGCACGGCGTCCGACAGCACCAGGTTGCCGTCACCATCATAGTACTTATAGATGTCCGCGCTGGCCGGAACCGTCGGCAGCAACAGGGCAAGCAGCAGCAAGCAATGACGGGGCATCATGAGCCCTTCCTCCACACAGCAGACCCGGGAGCTTAGCCCTTTGCCCGAAGCCATGCGATCGCCTGATTCCTGAAATGCAAAAAGGCCCGCAAATGCGGGCCTTCCTGTAAAACCTGTTCCAGCGGACGCCCTGCCTGTTGTGAGTCGGGATAAGTCCCGACTTGCAGGGCAGGACAGTCCAGGGTGCTACCCGGACCGGCTGCGGCCGGTCCGGGCCGCCTGGATCAGCAGCTGTAGTAAAGCTCGAACTCGATCGGGTGCACCTGGGTGCTGACCAGACGGGCTTCCTCGGTCTTCAGCTCGAGGTAGGCGTCGAGCATGGGCTTGGTGAACACGCCACCCTTGAGCAGGAACTCGTGGTCGGCAGCCAGGGCGGCCAGGGCCACTTCCAGGCTTTCGGCCACGGTCGGTACCAGCGCGTCTTCTTCCGGCGGCAGGTCGTACAGGTTCTTGTCTGCGGCTTCGCCCGGGTGGATCTTGTTCTGGATGCCGTCCAGGCCAGCCATCAGCAGGGCAGCGAAGGCCAGGTAGGGGTTGGCGACCGGATCCGGGAAGCGGGCTTCGATACGACGACCCTTCGGGCTCGACACGTAGGGGATACGGATCGAGGCCGAGCGATTGCGGGCGGAGTAGGCCAGCTTGATCGGGGCTTCGTAGTGCGGCACCAGGCGCTTGTAGGAGTTGGTGGCCGGGTTGGTGATGGCATTCAGCGCGCGAGCGTGCTTGATGACGCCGCCAATGAAGAACAGGGCCATTTCCGACAGGCCGGCGTACTGGTCACCAGCGAACAGGTTCTTGCCATCCTTGGAGATGGACATGTGCACGTGCATGCCGGAACCGTTGTCGCCAACCATGGGCTTGGGCATGAAAGTCGCGGTCTTGCCGAAAGCGTGGGCGGTGTTCAGCACGGCGTACTTCAGGACCTGGACTTCGTCGGCCTTGCGCACGAGGGTGTTGAAAGACACGCCGATTTCGCTCTGGCAGGAAGCCACTTCGTGGTGCTGCACTTCGACGCGGCCCGGGCCCATCATGGCTTCGATGGCATTGCACATGGCGACGCGCAGGTCCTGGCCGGAATCGACCGGGGGCACGGGGAAATAGCCGCCCTTGACGCGCGGACGATGGCCGGTGTTGCCGCCTTCGTAGTTGTTGTTGGTGGACCAGGCGGCCTCTTCGGCGATCAGCTCGTGGGACACGCCGGCCATGCCGACCTTCCACTTCACTTCGTCGAACACGAAGAACTCGGGCTCCGGACCGAAGTAGGCGGTGTCGCCAATGCCGGTGGACTTCAGGTAGGCCTCGGCACGCTTGGCGATGGAACGCGGATCGCGCTCGTAGCCCTGCATGGTGTTGGGTTCGATGACGTCACAGGTAATGACGACAGTCGGCTCGTCGAAGAACGGGTCCATGAAGGCGGTTTCGTCGTCCGGCAGCAGGATCATGTCGGAGGCTTCGATGCCCTTCCAGCCGGCAATCGAAGAGCCGTCAAACATCTTGCCGTTGACAAAGGTGTCTTCATCGACGGTGCCAGCCGGGAAGGAGACGTGCTGCTCCTTGCCCTTCGTATCGGTGAAGCGAAGATCAACCCACTTCGCTTCGTGTTCTTTGATCAGACCAAGAGTCTTCTTCGACATGTTTTTCTCCAGGGAGCATGCATGACTGGTTTAAATGCGTCCTCAAGACCCCTGCGGAGGAACGGTTTCCCGCCCTGCCCCGGTTTGTCTTTCAAACACCGTGCGCGATTGGGGAGCAAGAGTCATACCAGCTTTTGGCAGGCCGATTTACGCGGCCTACCCCCCTGCTGGCGGCACCTCCGCTCCCCGCGAGGCACCAAAAAGGGGCATTAATAATTTATAGCGCACCAGAATGAGGCTCGCGCCCCACGCGAATGCACAAATGATACTCCCCTTCCACGGTCTCTGCAGACACCAGCTCATGACCATGGATACGGCACCAGGCTGGAATGTCGTGCATTACGCCGGGATCTGTGGCCAGGACCCGCAGCAGGTCGCCGCTCTGCAGGCCGCGGATGGCGTTCTGGGTCCGGATCACGGGAATCGGACAGAGCAGGCGGCGCGCATCAAGGTGGTGCAGGGGAGACTCGCTCACAGGTACCAGGCCTCCGGCACATCCCCGGTCCGCATCGGCACCACCTTCAGCTGACGGCTTACCCCGCCCTTCGCCACGATCTCCACCTCAATCTCGTCTGCATCACGGCCCTGGCAAAAGCGGCCCGCCAGGCGCGCGGCCCGGACAAGGTCATCGGCATCGGGAGTGCCGTCGACCAGGGTCAGGGGGCCGTTATGGCTGAGGATGCGGATATGGGCAAACTCGTGGCGATAACCCTCGAGGAAGTTGTTCTCTCCCTCCTCGCGCCCGACGATGAGCTTGTAATTTGGCGCCGGGCGGACATGGCGGCCGACCTTGAGCAGCATGATGTCGTCCAGCTCGTAGCGGCGCTCGCCGCGGGCGCTCCAGAGGTCGGTCAGCTTGCGTGAATAGGCTTCATCGGTCAGGAAGCAGCAGCCCCCGGCGGGCTGGGCCCAGTCGGTGAAGCCAAAGGCCTCGGCCAGCGCGATCTGGGGGTTGCGGCTGCGGCCATGGAAGTCATACAGCTTCTCGCGGTCCACCCAGCCTTCCCGCTCCGGCAGGGTCGGCGCCATGCGCTTGGCGCACAGGGGCCGCAGCAGGCGGTCGTCGGCGCCGGATTCCCGGGCGATCATGGGCATGGTCATGGCGCGCTGGCTCTTGGGGCGCTGGCCCACGACCTCGCCGGTGATGAGGAAATCAAAGCCCTTGTCGGCGGCGAACTCGCGGGCCCGGTTCACATAGCCCATGGCCTTGCCGACCATGAATATCTTGCAGTCGAGGCAGGGGTTCAGGTTGGCGCCATAGCCGTGCTTCGGATTGAGGACGACCTCCTTGTATTCCTCGGAGATGTCGATGATGTGCAGCTTGATCCCCAGTTGCTCGGCCGACCACAGCGCGTTGTTGCGCTTCTGCTTCTGCTGGGCCTGCTTGCGGATGGCGTGGGTGTGGCCTTCGACGCAGAAGCCGGTGAAGAAGTTGATGCCTTCCACTTCGATGCCCTGCTCCTGCACGACGCGCACGGCGAGCAGGGAGTCCAGGCCACCGGAAATCAGGGCGAGGGCTTTGCGGCGGGGGGAGGCTTCGGACATGGGACGGCAATGGGATAACGACGAAACGGGCGCGCATTATACGCCCGCCCTCGCCGTTACGCATGACGATTAAGACAGGCGACGGGGAATTGGCCAGGCCGCACTGTCGGTCGGGCCGCAGGTCAGGCTGTAGGTCGGGCTTCGGCCAGGGGCGCCTGGCCCGACGGATTCTGCTTCCTGTGATGTTTCGGGCGCTGGTTTTGCTCCTGACCCTGCCTCCTGTGATGTTTCGGGCGCTGGGCGGGACGTGTCCTCGCCTCCGGCAAGAACACATCCCACCCATCGCCCAAGACTTTTCGTGGGCCCCGGCTGCGCCATCGGCTGGTGGCCGGCGGCTCCGCCTCAATCCCAGTCGAGCCAGGGATCAATTGGCCAGTAAGTCAGCAGGCCTGAAGATCGCCGGAGCAGGCAACCGGAAACTCGCGGGGTAAGCGGGGTAAGCGGGGTAAGCGGGGTAAGCGGGGTAAGCGGGGTAAGCGGGGTAAGCGGGGTAAGCGGGGTAACGCTGCGATGACTCCCCCGCGCAGTCAACGCCCACTGCTCACGCGACAGGAGAGCTTTTTACTCCCCAGGGCCACCCACAGCCCTTTACCTTGAGTAGAAGGGCTTGAGGCGAAGCCGCCAGCCACCGGCCGATGGCGCAGCCGGGGCACAACGGGAAGCGCTTGGGTGGAGGAAGGGATATGTTCCTGCCGGAGGCGGGGACATGTCCCTTCCGGAGCCCGAAACGCACTGCGGTCAGCTATGGAATCAAAGAAAGAGAGAAGAGACCACCGCAGTCCACCAAGCCCGCAAACCCCAAAGCCCGAAAACCACCAGCAGCCAGGACAGCAACCCACGAAGCCCGGAACTCCCCACCAGACCAGGCAACCCGCCCCGAAGCGCCAAAGCCGCCACGATCAGCCCACCCCAGGAACACTCCCCCTAACTGATCGGGGAATGAGGTGCGTCCGGCCTTCGGAAAAAATGCGCGGGGGCGCTAGAATGAGGGCCATCCTTCCCTGAGAGTGCCTTCATGGACTGCATCTTCTGCAAGATCGCCAACAAGGAGATTCCCGCCCGGATCGCCTTCGAGAGCGACCGCGTCATTGCCTTCCACGACCTGTTCCCGCAGGCACCGACACATGTCCTGGTCATCCCCAAGACTCACATCAGCACCCTGAACGATGTGCCCGCCGAGCAGGCGCCCGTGCTGGGCGAACTCGTGAGCGCGGCCACGACTATTGCGAAGGAGCTGGGACTGGCCGACGCGGGCTATCGCGTGGTGATGAACTGCAATGCGGACGGTGGCCAGAGCGTCTACCACATCCACCTGCACCTGCTGGGTGGCCGCCACATGGCCTGGCCCCCGGGCTGAGTCCATCTCCCGCAGGCGAAAAGGCTCCCGCCCGGCCCTCGCCAGCCTCCCATGGAACTGGCCCTCCCCGGCTCTGGAGAACACGATGCGTCGCTATTCCCTCTTTGACCGCCTCATCACCGAAGCCGACAAGGCGCTGCGCACCATCTCGCCCGGCGCCGTGCAAGGCACACGTCCCAATCCCGCGCACGAGCACGCGGAATCACCGCTCAGCGCGGACGAGCGCCGCCACGTTGCCGGCCTGATGCGCATCAACCACACCGGCGAAATCTGCGCCCAGGCGCTCTACCAGGGCCAGGCCCTGACCGCGCGCCTGCCTGATGTGCGCGCCGAGATGGAGCAGGCCGCGCGCGAGGAAGAGGACCACCTGGCCTGGTGCGAGGAGCGCGTGCGCGAGCTGGGCTCGCATACCAGCCTGTTCAATCCGCTCTGGTACGCCATGTCCTTCGGTATTGGCGCCGCCGCCGGCGCCGCCGGCGACAAATGGAGCCTGGGCTTCGTGGCCGAGACCGAGAACCAGGTCTGCGCCCACCTGCAGGACCACCTCGGCCGCGCGCCGGCGCAGGATGCGCGCAGCCGCGCCATCCTGGACCGGATGCACGAAGACGAAGAGAAGCACATGAAGATGGCGATGGCCGCCGGCGCCGCCGAGCTGCCGCCTCCGGTCAAGCACCTGATGGGCCTGACCTCAAAGCTGATGACGGCCCTCACCTACCGGGTCTGAGGGTGAAGCCGGACACTGCGGGCTCGTCGCGCGAGCTCCGCCGTGACTTCAGGCGGCTTGCACCGCCTCTCGTCACGCCGGGCGGCCTTGCCTCGACCCCGGAGGGGCGGCAGGCAGGAATCACGCTCCGGCCCTCCCATGAAAAAGGCGCCCGCAGGCGCCTTTCTTTATTGTGGCAGTGGTCCGGCCGCTGCCAGCGCCACGCGCTAGGGCTTGCGCAGCCAGCCGCTCTTGCGCAGCTCCATCAGGATGGCATGAACGAAACCCTCAAGCTCCTCGCGGGCATCGGACCTGAGCAAGGTGCGCGAGCGCGCCTCCCAGACGACCTTGCCGGTCGCCACGTCGTAAAGACGGGTTTCCACCGCGGCCTTGCGCTGCGGCAGGTCCATGCCCTGCTGCGGGCCGTCGAGCCAGGGGTCCTGCTCCCAACCCACGCGGGCGCCGGGGGCGCGCGCCGGCGCGTGCAGCGAAAAGCCCGACACGGGCGCCTGCGGATCGGCGACCTCGTAGCTCAGCAGGCGCACCGCCAGCACCCCGGTCACGCCCTCGGCCTTCACCCGCTGCACGACCTCATCGCGCAGCGGCGCCTTCTCGCCGGGAAACCACTGGCTGGCCAGCACCACCTGCCGCCCCTGCTTGCCCAGCTCACGGGCAAGCGCCTGCTCCATATCCGCCTGGATGGCGGGGGTGGTGGTAATGCCGACCACCAGTAACTTGCCCAAGGTCGCGGGGACCGGCGGCTGGCTCACCACCTCCTCGACACGGGTGCCGGAAAACACATGGCAGCCGCCCAGCAGGGCGGCCAGCAGCGGCAGTAACAAAAGACCTTTTTTCATGCGTCTGCCCCGGGCCCGTCCTCAAGCATTTCAAAGTCATGGGTGATCACCACACCAGCCTGGCCGAGCATGATGGAGGCGGAACAGTACTTCTCGGCGGACAGGTCGACCGCCTTCTTTACCTGGGGCTCGCGCAGGCCACGGCCCTTGATGACGAAGTGCACATGGATCTTCGTGAACACGGCCGGCACGGCGTCGGCGCGCTCGGCGGTGAGCTCGGCTTCGCAGGAGGTGACATCCTGGCGCGCCTTCCGGAGGATGGTGAGCACGTCAAAGGAAGTGCAGCCCCCCAGCCCCATCAGCAGCAGCTCCATGGGGCGTGGCCCCAGGTTGCGGCCGCCGTACTCCGGCGCCCCGTCGACGACCACGGCATGCCCGCTGCCGGACTCGGTCACGAACATGACATCCTCAACCCACTTCACCCTTGCCTTCATCGCCTTCTCTCACCCAAGTCATTGGCCGGCACGCCTGAAACCGGCACTGCATCACACTAGGACATTTAACCCCGTCCAATAGCTGTGCTATGGTCGGACCCAATAATGATAACTACCCAAAAGGTAGCAGCTATGGCCCGTATGCCGGTCAACGCTCACGTTCCACATATCGACATGTTTCTGGATCAGTGCCACCGCCGCAAATACCCGGCGCGCAGCACGATTATCTATGCCGGAGACGCAGGCGACACGCTTTATTTCATCATTTCCGGCTCGGTCTCGGTCGTCATCGAGGATGACGAAGGCCGGGAGATGGTGGTGGCCTACCTGAACGCCGGCGACTTCTTCGGGGAAATGGGCCTGTTCGAGGACAAGCCGGTGCGCTCGGCCTGGATCAAGGCCAAGACGCCTTGCGAGGTCGCGGAACTCGGCTACCAGAAATTCAAGGAGATGGCCCGCCAGGATGCCGGCCTGATCTTCGCCCTCTCCGCCCAGCTTGCCGGTCGCCTGCGCGCCACCACGCGCAAGGTCGGCGACCTCGCCTTCCTGGATGTGACCGGCCGCGTCGCGAGAGCCCTGCTTGACCTGTGCAAGCAGCCGGACGCGATGACCCATCCGGACGGCATGCAGATCAAGATCACCCGACAGGAAATCGGCCGCATCGTGGGCTGCTCGCGCGAAATGGTCGGGCGCGTGCTGAAATCACTGGAAGAACAGGGGCTGATCTCGGTGAAGGGCAAGACCATGGTGATCTTCGGCACCCGCTGAAAATCGCTGCGATTCAAAAAAGCCCGCGAACGCGGGCTTTTTTTATGGGCGCGGTTCGGCCGGAGCAGCCAAAACTGAAACCGGCCCGACAATGCCGGCCGCATGCCCCGCCGCGGACGGCAAACCTGCACACCGCCACCTCAGGACGAGAACAACTCCGTCAGCGGCACCGGCTTGCCCACGCCATAACCTTGCACATAGTCGACGCCGTAACCGCGCAGCGCCTCCAGGATACGGTCGTTCTCCACGAACTCGGCGATCGTCAGCAGACCCATCGTTCGCGCCACCGAGGTGATCGACTGCACCACAGCCTGGTCGACAGGGGAGTCCAGCAGGGTGCGCACAAAGGCGCCATCGATCTTGAGATAGTCGAAGGGAAAGCTCTTGAGATAATCAAACGTCGCCAGGCCGGTGCCGAAGTCATCGAGGGAGACGCTCGAACCCATCTCCCGCAGGGATTCGACCAGCCGCCCCGCCACCTCGCGACTGGCGATCGCCTGCGACTCCGTGATTTCGAAGCAGAGCTTGGCGGCGGGGATGCCGTGCAGGCTGACCTGCTCGCGGATCCAGCCGGCCAGGGTGGGATCGCTGACCGACCAGCCTGTCAGGTTGATCGCGCATTTGCCGAGGCGGCGGGTGGCTTCGGGATGCGCGGCCAGCCACTGCAGCAATTCGCGGATCACGTAGCGGTCGATGGCGCCGGTGAGCAGGGCGCGCTCCGCGGCAGGGAAGAAATAGAAAGGGGCCTGGATGGTGCCATCGACCTGGCGCAGGCGCAGCAGGATTTCGCAATGCAGGCCCTCGCCGCTGGCGGGCGGCGCGACCGGCACGATGGGCTGCGCATAAAGCAGGAAACGCCGCTCGGCGAGCGCCTCCTTTACCTCTTCCTGACGGCGCAACAGGTCGCGACGTGCCTGCATGAGGTCAGCCGTATCCACTGCGATCTCGATGCGTTCACCGGTATGCGCCACCGCTACCGCCAGCGCGAGATCCGCCGCCAACAGCACACGTCCGGCATCGCGGTCGCGCGACATGAGTACCGCCACGGTCGGCCGCAGGGCGGCACGCTCGGCATCGCCCTGGAAGACCCGGCCTTCCCAGGCGGCATAGAGAGACTCCGCCTCGGCTTGCGCCCGCTCGAGCGAAGCGGCGACGGGGAACACCGCATAGCGCCCGCGATCCAGGCGCGCGACCATGGCCTCCGGATAGCGCTCGCGCAACTCGCGTGCCAGGATGATTTCCGCTTCTTCAGCGGCCACCGCCCCCAGCAAGTCGGCAAGTCCGGTCATGTCCTCCACGCGCACGACCAGCAAGGCGGCGTCCGCGACGGCCGCCAGCTGCTCGCGCAAGGCGCGGTCGTTGGCCAGTCCGGTCAACAGGTCGCTGCGCGCGCTTTCGCGCTCTCGCTCCAGCATGCGCCGGCGCTCCAGCGACACCGCATTCAGCAACTGCGCAAGCACGGTGAAGCCGGCGATCTGCAGCACCAGCTCGAGCAGGTCACGATTGGTGATCGGCCCGTCACCCGCCAGCACCGAGGCGAGCATGGCCGCCGTCACCAGCAGCACCGAGAAATTGAGGAAGGCGGGCTGCGCCCGCATGGCCGGCCACACCACCAGCAGGCCCATCAGCGGCAGGGCCACGCCTTCCAGGCTGGCATGCGTCAACCAAAAAAGCCCGAATACACCTGCGAACAGCAGCAGCCAGCGCCGGGCAAGGTCCGCATCCGGGCGCAGCGCGGCGAATCCGTCGCGCGCGAGACTGAAAGCCAGGCCGCCAAACACCAGCACGCCCATCGCTTCCGCGACCCAGAACACCAAGAGGAGCTGACCGAAGGGAACTTCGGCGTGCAGGCCCGCGAAATGAAAACTGGCGGCGCCGACCAGGGCGCTGAGAGCGCCGCCCACCAGCGCACCGGCAAAATAAAAGCGGGTGGTGGCCGCCAGCGAACGTTCACCGGCGCGCTGCAGGCGCCGCTGCAGCCAGGTCGCCAGCAGGGCGCCCGCCGATACCTCCAGGCAGGCCACCGGCAACAGCAGGAGGCTCTGCCCGGTGACAAGCACCCATAGCGTCAGGCCCGCGCACACCGCGAGCGGGCCACGCCAGCCCCAGGCCAGCATGAGCCCGTAGGCGATACCCAGGGGCGGCCAGATGAGTGACGCATCCCCGGACACCGATACCAGGCGCGAGGCGGTGAGTGCGAGCGCCGTGGCCACGGCGATCAGCGCGAGGGCCCCGATGCCGGGTTGCCGTGTTTGCGCCTCCATCTTCCTGCTCCGTCCGCTCTTGACCCGATTGAAGACCCCGCGGCGAACCAGCCGCATACAGGATCCCTAGAAAAACAGTTCCGCCAGCTTCGCTCCCGGTTCGGGCGCGCGCATGAAGGCCTCGCCCACCAGAAAGGCCTCTACGCCGTTGTCGCGCATGCGGGCGACGTCGGAGCGGGTGTGGATGCCACTCTCGGTCACCACCCGGCGGCTCGCGGGAATGCGTCCGAGCAGGTCCAGCGTATTGTCGAGGCTGACCTCGAAGGTCTTGAGGTTGCGGTTGTTGATACCGAGCAGCGCTCCCGCCAATGGCAGTGCGCGCTCGAGTTCGTCGGCATCATGCACTTCCACCAGCACGTCGAGACCGAACTCGCGGGCGCAGGCATTGAGCTCATTGAGCTGGGAGTCGCTGAGCGCGGCCACGATAAGCAGTATGCAGTCGGCGGCAATGGCACGGGCCTCCACCACCTGGTAGGGATCGATGAGGAAATCCTTGCGGATCACCGGCAGCGCGCAGGCAGCCCGCGCTTCCTGCAGGTAGGCATTGGCGCCCTGGAAAAAGTCGGCATCGGTCAGCACCGACAGGCAGGCGGCGCCGGCCTGCTCGTAGGAACGTGCAATATCGGCGGGACGAAAATCCGGACGGATCACGCCCTGGCTCGGCGAGGCCTTCTTGATCTCGGCGATGACGCCGGCACGACCCTCGGCGATCCGCTGCTCGATCGCACGCTGGAAGCCGCGCACGGGATCGGCCTGGCGGGCGGCCTGCTCCTGGTCGGCGAAACTCTTGTACTTTCGGCCGGCAGCCACTTCCTCGACCTTGCGGTCGATGATTTTCTGCAGAATCGAGGGAACCGCCATTTACGTCGCCTCGCCCAGGGCGCGGGTAAAATCGCGCAGTGTGTCGAATTTTTCCAGGGCCTGGCCGGACCAGATGAGATCGTGCGCCAGCGCCACGCCCTGCTTGAGGTCACGCGCCAGGCCCGCCACATAGATGCCGGCGCCGGCATTGAGGGCGAGGGTGTCGGCGGCCTTTAACGCGTGCTCGCCCTGGCGCTTGCCAAGGGCATCACGCACCAGTGCCAGCGACTCCTTCGCGCTCTCTACGGTCAGACCAATGAGACTCTGGCTCTTGAGGCCGAAATCCTCGGGAATCACCGTGTACTCCGTGATCATGCCATTCTTCAGTTCCGCGACTTGCGTGCTCGCGGCAAGGCTGAATTCATCAAGGCCATCCTGAGCATGCACCACAAGCGCATGCTCGCTGCCCAGGCGCTGCAGCACTTCCGCCAGCGGCCGGCAAAGCTGGCCATTGAAGACGCCGATGACATGGCGCCGGACGCCGGCCGGATTGGTCAGCGGCCCCAGGATATTGAAAAGCGTGCGCAGGCCGACTTCCTTGCGCGCGGTGATGGCGTGCTTCATGGCGGCATGGTGGTTCACGGCGAACATGAAGCCGACGCCGATCTCGCGGATGCAGCGCGCGGTCTGCTCAGGCGTGATCGACAGGTTGAGGCCGGCCTCGGAGAGCAGGTCGGCGCTGCCGCTGCTGGAGGACACGGCGCGGTTGCCGTGCTTGGCGACATGTCCGCCGGCGGCGGCAATGACCATGGCCGAGGCCGTCGAAACGTTGAACAGGTTGGCGCCGTCGCCGCCGGTTCCGACGATGTCGATCGCATGCGGCAGGCAGCCGAGATCCACCGGGGTCATCAGCTCGCGCATGACGCGCACCGCGCCCTCGATTTCATCCAGCGACTCGCCTTTCATGCGCAGGCCGACCAGGAAGGCCGCGATCTGCGCGTCCGAGCAGTTGCCGGTCATGATATCGCGCATCACGGCCTGCATTTCCGGCATCGAAAGATCGATGCGGTCAACGACACGCGCCAGGGCGGTCCGGATATCCATTCTTGTTCTCCCCTGTCTCTTGCAGAGTGTGGCGCCCGCAGGCGGGACGAGAAAAAATCTATTTCCCGTCGAGGAAGTTCTTCAGGAGTTCGTGGCCCTGTTCCGTGAGGATGGACTCGGGGTGGAACTGCACCCCCTCCACCGCCAGGGTCTTGTGGCGCACGCCCATGATCTCATCGAGCGTGCCGTCCTCCAGTTGCGTCCAGGCCGTGATCTCGAGGCAGTCAGGCAGGGACTCCTTCTCGATGATCAGCGAGTGGTAGCGCGTGGCGGTGAGCGGATTGTTGAGGCCTGTGAACACACCCTTGTTGGCATGGTGGATGGGCGAGGTCTTGCCGTGCATGACCTGGCGCGCGCGGATGATCTTGCCCCCGAAGACCTGGCCGATGGACTGATGCCCCAGGCAGACGCCCAGCAGCGGAATCTTGCCGGCGAAGTGACGAATCACCGCCATGGAGATGCCGGCCTCGTTGGGCGTGCAGGGCCCGGGTGAGATGACGATGCGCGCCGGCGCCAGCTGCTCGATATCGGCGACGGTGATCTCGTCGTTGCGGAACACGCGCACCTCCTCGCCGAGTTCGCCGAGGTACTGCACGATGTTGTAGGTGAAGCTGTCGTAATTATCGATCATCAGCAGCATGGTTCATTCCTCGACAAGATGGCTGGTGGCGACTTCGGCGGCGCGCATGAGGGCGCGGGCCTTGTTCAGCGTTTCCTGCCATTCGAGTTCGGGCACGGAGTCGGCGACGACGCCGGCGCCGGCTTGTACATGCATGATGCCGTCCTTGATCACCGCCGTGCGGATGGCGATGGCGGTGTCCATATTGCCGTTCCAGCCCAGGTAGCCCACGGCGCCGCCATAGATGCCGCGCTTCACCGGCTCGAGCTCATCGATGATTTCCATGGCGCGCACCTTGGGGGCGCCGGAGAGGGTACCGGCCGGCAGGGTCGCGCGCAGCACGTCCATGGCGGTGACTTCCGGCTTCAGCGTCGCCTCGACATTGGAGACGATGTGCATGACGTGCGAGTAACGCTCCACCGCCATTTTTTCGGTGACGCGCACCTGGCCGGTACGGGCGACGCGACCCACATCGTTGCGACCGAGGTCGATCAGCATCAGGTGCTCGGCGATTTCCTTGGGGTCGGCCAGCAGCTCGGCCTCGAGCGCGTCGTCCTGCTCCGGCGTGACGCCTCGTTTGCGGGTGCCGGCAATGGGCCGCACGGTGACGACGCCATCTTCCATGCGCGCCAGGATTTCCGGCGAGGAACCGACGATGGTCAGCTCGTCGGTGCGCATATAGTACATATAGGGCGAGGGATTCAGGTGGCGCAGGGCGCGGTAGAGCAACATGGGCGAGGCCGCAAAGGGCGCGCTCATGCGTTGCGACGGCACGACCTGCATGATGTCGCCGGCCATCACATAGCCCTTGATGTGATCGACGGCGCGCTTGAAGTTGTCCTGCCCGTAGCTGGAGACGAAATCGCTTTCGCGCACCGTCGTCTTTGCGCTGGCATGCATGGGCCGCGTATCCAGCGAAGCGCGCAGTCGAATGACGAGTGCGTCGAGGCGGACCTGGGCCTGCGCTTCCGCCTCCGGATGCGCCGGGTCCACATGCGTTACCAGGAACAGTTCGCCCTTGAGGTTGTCGAAGACGACCACGTCCTCCGAGACCATGAGCTGGATGTCCGGCGCACCGATGGGATCGGGCTTGCTGCAGGCGGCCAGCTTCTTCTCGACATAGCGCACGGTGTCATAGCCGAAGAAGCCCACGAGCCCCCCGGTGAACTTTGGCAGGCCGGGCAGCGAAGCAACGCGATAGCGCTGCTGGAACTGCTCGACGAAGGCGAGCGGATCGGCGACTTCATGACGCTCGGTCTCGACGCCGTCGAGGGTCACGATGGCCGTATGGCCGCGCAGCGTCAGCACGGTGCGGGCGGGCAGACCGATCATGGAATACCGGCCCCAGCGCTCGCCGCCCTGTACGGACTCGAAGAGATAGCTGAAGGGCGCATCGGCCAGCTTGAGATAGACGGAAAGGGGGGTGTCGAGGTCGGCGAGGACCACGCGGGCCACGGGCGCGCGATTGAATCCCTGTGACGCCAGGGCGGCGAACTGTTCGGCGGACATGTCTCTTACTCGGTGAACGGGCAAAGGGGGATGACTGGGAGTGGTGGATTCACCATCGCCATCCGCGCCAACGCTTGTTCAGAGCAGGACCCGTCACGACCAGCAGCCTGTAATAAGAAGGAACAGGCACAGGGTAAAAAACCCCCGGCCCCCTGTCCAGCGTTTATGGGCTCCGGCCGCAGGCGGATTGGCCCGCAGGTCGGGCTGTCCCCAGAAGGGGACTCCCTGCGGTCGCAGGTCGGGCTTTAAGCGGGGGCGCCCTCTTGGGGACAGGCGCCGGGCGCCCTCCCCGCTTCAGAGCAGGTCGGTCAGCGACTCCAGCAACCAGTCCGGCAGGCAGGCCTCGACGGGTTCGCCATGGTTGTAGCCCCAGGGCAGGGCCACGACCCGGACGCCGGCGGCCCGGGCCGCCTCTACGTCATTGCGGGAGTCGCCAACCATCAGGGCCTGGGCCGGCGTCACCTCGAAATGGCGCAGGCAATGCTGCAGGGCGCCAGGGTGCGGCTTCTTGTGCGGCAGGGAGTCGCCGCCCAGCAGGAGGTCGAATGGCGACAGGATGTCGAGAGCCTCAAGCAGGCTGCGGGCCGGGGCATAGGGCTTGTTGGTGACACAGGCCAGGGCGATGCGCTCGGCACGGCAGGCGTCCAGCAATTCGCGGGCGCCGGGATAAAGGGTGCTGTGCCCGGATACGTCCTCCTGGTAGCGCGTCATGAATCGCGCCAGCAGCGTCTCGTGCAGCCTGGCGAAATCGTCAGGACGGGACGGAAGGTGCTCCAGGGCGCAATGCACGAGACGGGAAGCGCCACGGCCTACCCATAGCCGGACCTGCGCCTCGCTCACGCCGGGCAGGGAGAGGTCGGCGAGGGCCCGGTTAAGGGCGATGGCGATGTCGGCGGCCGAATCGACCAGCGTGCCGTCGAGGTCGAGCATGACCAGCCGGGGAGTAAAGCCGATAGAGGAAAAAAGGGTCATCGGGGTTCCTGCGGATCAGCGCACCTGGGCCAGCTCG
>JAJFBF010000035.1 GCA_020697295.1 Moraxellaceae bacterium
CTGTATGTGCCGCGGCGCGCCCCCTTCGACCTGTACCAGCGCGATTCCGTGCACGGGCTCAAGCTGTATGTGCAGCGGGTGTTCATCATGGACAACGCCGAGCAGTTCCTGCCGCTTTACCTGCGCTTTATCAAGGGAGTGGTCGATTCCGCCGACCTTCCGCTCAACGTCTCGCGGGAATTGCTGCAGAAAAGCGAAGCCATCGACAGCATGCGCACGGCCCTGACCCGGCGCTCACTCGACTTGCTGGCGCGCCTGGCGACCGAGCAGAAGGAGGACTACCAGACCTTCTGGAAGGCCTGTGGCCAGGTGCTGAAGGAGGGGGTTGCCGAGGATCCGGCCAATCGCGATCGCGTGGCCGGCCTGTTGCGATTTGCCTCGACCCATGCCGGCCTGCCGCAGCAGGATGTCGCGCTGGCCGACTATGTCGCGCGCATGCCGGAGGGGCAGGACAAGATCTATTACATCACCGGCGACAGCTTCACGGCGGCCAGCCAGAGTCCGCAACTGGAGATTTTCCGCAAGAAGGGTGTCGAGGTACTGCTGTTGTCGGATCGTCTTGATGAGTGGCTGATGAGCTACCTGACGGAGTTTGACGGCAAGTCGCTGCAGCATGTGGCCAAGGGCGAGCTGGATCTTGGCACGCTGGACACGCCCGAGGACAAGGCGGAGCTGGAGGCCCGTGAACAGGCCGCCGCCGGGCTGCTGGAGCGACTGAAGCGGGCGCTCGCCGAGCGCGTAGGCGAGGTGAGGGTGACGCATCGCCTGACCGATTCACCGGCCTGCCTCGTGCGCGAGGAACACGACCTCGGGCCGGGCCTGCGTGAACTGTTGGCGGCGGCGGGCCAGGCCCTGCCGGAAATGCGGCCTGTCCTTGAGGTAAACCCGGCCCATGCCCTGATCCGTCGCCTGGAGGCGGAAGCCGGCGAGGAGCGCTTCGCGGCCCTTGCGGCCCTGGTGCTGGACCAGGCCACCTTGGCCGAGGGCGGCACCCTGGCTGATCCTGCAGCCTATGTGCGCCGCGTAAATGAGCTTTTGCTGGAGTTGCTTGACTGATAGTCGCGGCAGAGTGCGCCTTTCCGGTTCCGGCAGAGAGGGGCTGACGTCCGGCGGCGGCGGTGGCCAAGGGTTCGCTTGGCCGCACTGCCGACAGCGCTCACCTCATGCCTGTGAGCTTCGCCGTGGCAGGGGGGCGGGGTGGCCGCCGATAACGTATCGCCGCCGGGCTGTCCAGACTGGCGGGAAGGGGAAGACTACTCGCTATAATCGGGGACTTTTTTCCAAGGAGTCATGATGACGCATTCCCCGCAATGGCGCGTGGCGGTCCTCGGCGGCGGCAGCTTCGGCACCGTGCTCGCCAACATGGCCGCAGAAAATGGTCATCCCACCACCCTCTGGTTACGCGACGAGGCGCAACTGGCCGACATGAATGCCAGCCGGGAGAACAGCCGCTACCTGCCGGGCTTCCGCCTCAGTGATGCGCTGGCATTCAGCAACGACCTCGGTGAAACCGTCGCCGGTGCCGATATCGTCTTCGTGTCCATTCCCAGCAAGGCGTTCCGCTCGGTCGTTCGTGCCGCCAAGCCCTTCCTGCGGCCCGAGCAGATCCTGGTGAGCACCACCAAGGGCATCGAGCGCGACAGTTTCACCATGATGAGCGAGATCCTGCGCGAGGAATCCGGTCTCAAGCGCATCGGCGTGCTGTCCGGCCCCAACCTCGCCAAGGAAATTGCCGCGCGCATGCTCTCGGGCACGGTGGTGGCCAGCATCCAGCCCGATGTGCGCGAACGCGTGCACCAGGTGCTTTCCCGTCCCTACTTCCGCGTCTTCGCCAATACCGACGTCTACGGCGTGGAACTCGGCGGCGCCCTCAAGAATATCTATGCGATCGCCGCCGGCATGGCTGCGGCCCTGCAGCTGGGCGAGAACTCGCGCAGCATGCTGCTGACGCGCGCGCTGGCGGAAATGAGCCGTTTCGCAGTGCAGCTGGGCGCCAATCCCCTGACGTTTATCGGGCTGGCGGGCGTGGGCGATCTGATCGCCACCTGCTCATCGCCGCTGAGCCGGAACTACCAGGTCGGCTTCGCGCTGGGCTCCGGCAAGAAACTTGACGACATCATCGAGGATCTGGAGCAGACGGCCGAAGGCATCAATACGGTGCAGATCGTCACGAAGAAGGCGGAGGAGTTCGGCGTTCACATGCCCATCGTGACGGGCTTGCACGAGATTCTCTTCAACGAGCAGTCACTGGCCGATGTCATGGCAAAGCTCATGCACGGCGGCAAGAGCAGCGACGTCGAATTTGTCCTGCCGCGGTCGCAGGCATGAGAATTGTCCTGGTCCGGCATGGCGAGGCGGTGCCCTTTGCGGCGGATGACGCCAGCCGTGCCCTGACCGCCCGTGGCCTGGTCCAGGCGCGGGCCACCGCGGAGTGGCTGCTGCGGGAGCTGGAGGGGAAGGGCGGTGCGAAGCTGCTGGCCAGTCCCTACCGCCGTGCCCAGGAGACCGCCAGCGTGATTGCCGGACTGCTGGAGGTGCCCGTGCATACGCTGGCGGCCATTACCCCCGAGGATGATCCGCGCCTGGCGCTGGCGGCGATCGAGCGGGAGGCGGCAGGGGTCGAAGTGGTGCTGGTGATCAGCCACATGCCGCTGGTGGCCGCGCTGGCCGCCTGGCTGGAGTCGGGAGCGTTGGCGGCTGGCCGTGGATTCGGTCTGGCCGAGGCGCGCATCCTTGAGGCGGAGCTGCCGGGGCCGGGCCTGGCGACCCTTCGTTCATCCTATCTGCCCGGCATTTCAGGCTGACGGCAAGTTCGACGCTGAAGCTGGCAGCGCCAGTGCCGGGAGCTTCAGGTGCTCATGTGGCGGCGGAAGCTGATGCCGCCGATGCTGGTCATATTGGCCTTGATGCCGCGCTTCTCGAACTCCTCGCGCAGTTCATTCATGACGATGCGCTCGACCTCACCCTCGACATCCGTCACCAGCTTGCCGAGCAGCGCAGACAGCGGGCCCCGGTGTTCCTTGACGAGTTCGTCAAGATTCGTGATTTCGATCGTGATCATGGTCGCTATTCCGCCTGAGTGAGTCTGAATGGTAGTCACGCCCCCGGTGCGCGTATAGCCGCAAAAAGTCTCAGGCTGCTGCCGGAGTCGGCGGCTCAGGCGCGCAGGCGCGAGAACAGCAGTACGGCTGCCATCGCAATGAGAAGGACCTGTTCAGTGCGCAGCTCCCCGAGGCGTTGCGTGGACAGGTCGTCGGAGAGGCCGGCCAGCAGGGCAATCATGGCAGCGCTCAGGAACAGCAGGTCATGGATGCGCTGCCGGCGGGCCAGCTGCCGGTACTGCGCAAACTCGTCCTGCTGCCGTTGCAGGTTCTGGTTGACCTGGCGCAGCTCGGCCAGGGTTTCCCGCATCAGCCCCGGCAGCGGAAGGAAGTCCTGGAGCCAGCTGGGATCGTGATTGCGGATCTTGTGCCACAGCTGCTCAAGATTGAGGTTCTCGCGCAGCCACTGCTGGGCGCGCGTGCGCACATTGTAGTCGGTGAGCAGGGTTTCCAGTTGCGCGACGCTTTCCGCCTCGCCCCAGACGCGCACGCGCGGACGCCCGGAGGCGGACAGGGGCGAGGCCCCGAGCAGGGCGCGCATCATGTCGAAGAGGCGGGCATTGATGCGGACCTGGGCGGGCGTCGGCGCCTCGTCGCTCACTTCTATCCCTTCTTCAGTGAAGAGAAGGTAGAAGGGCAGGTAGGGATCCAGGATCTTGACGCGTACGACCAGGCCGCGCAGGGCATGGACCTGGTCGCGCGTAGGCCCATCAAGATCAATGAAGGCGTTGATGAGCGTCTCGATGGCCCCGAGCCAGAGGTACCGGCCGAGCTGGCGGTTTTCCTCTCCGGGTGCGTTGTCTTTGTCGAAGCCCGCCATCATGCGTACTTGCACTGCCTTGTCATTGTCGTAGTGGGGTGCGGGGCTGCCAGTTTATCGGACCCGGCTGATTGCACAATGCGCACCGGGCCGGGTCTGCCGGCATTCCGGCCAATTGGCGTTCCTGACGGGCAGAGGCGTCAGCGACACAAAGACCGTACTCCGAATATCTGGGTATACTCCCGCCTCGTCAATTTTTTCCTGTACGCCATGTGGGTTATTTCTGATACCGCCGGAATAAGTATGGAGACATGGCTGATTATTGTACTGCCGCTGGTCGCAGCCGCCCTGGGGGGCGCCGCCGCCTGGGTATCGCAACGCCTCCTTTTTGGCCCGCTGCCGTTCGGTGAGCGCTTTCCATCTGCCCTTGAGGCCAGTGGTGGCATCGTGGCGGATCGCCTGTCTGCCGGGCTGGGGCTCAGCCTGCATCCGGGGGAGCTGTTCCGGCTCATGGAGCCCGAAAAGATCGCAGCAGCGGTGGCACAGGCCGTGAACGCCAGGCTCGACGAGCATGTGGACGAGATCATGCGCGAGCGCAACTCCGTGCTCTGGGACAACCTGCCCCAGGCCATGCGGGTACGGGTCTATGCCCGCGTGGGACGCCAGCTGCCCTCCATCCTCGACAACCTCGTCGAGGAGATAGCCGAACACATGGATGAACTGACCGATCTTCAGCAACTGCTGCGTGAGGTGATCGGGTCGCGCCGCGAAATGCTGCCCGGCTTGCTGGAGGAGGCCTTGCGCGAGGAGTGCGCCTTCCTGCGGCGCAGCGGCGCGCTGGTCGGTTTCGCCCTGGGCCTGGTCCAGGTGCTGGCCTGGTCCCATTACCCGCACGCCTGGCTGCAGGTATTGCTGGCGGGAGGGGTGGGGCTTGCGGCGCTATTGTTGCCGCGAGGCCTCCTCTACCGGCAGGGCACCGTTCCCGGCACCGGCCGGGCGGCCGGGGCGGGGCTGGCCCTTGTCTTCTCGCGTCGCCTGGCGGGCGACGTGTTCAGCGCCCGGCATCTCCTGAATGCCGTGGTGACGGGCCCCAAGGCCTCCCGTTCCCGCTCCATCATCCGCCGCCACATGCGGCCGCTGCTCGAGACGGGGTTCGTGCGTACTACCATCCAGCTTCTGATGGGGGCCCAGGGCTATGTCCATATCAAGCAACTGGTGGCGGACCGCATGACGGCCCTGACGGTCAGTACCCTGGAGGACAGTCCCCTGGGGGAGCAGCAGGCGGTCCGGGTCGAGGCGGCTTGCCGGGCCCGGCTCGAGGCCCTGGCGCCCGCCGAGGTGCGGGCGCTGGTGCAACCGGTGCTGGACCAGGGGCTGTGGTGGCGGGTGCTGGCCGCGGGGTTGCTGGGCCTGCTGGTGGGGCTTGCCGAGGTGCTGTTGCTGCCGGGAATGGCCGGATGACACTGGTTGCGCGGGGAAGTGCCCGCTAGAATCACGGCCTCGCCAAGGGGCGTAGGGGAAAGAAGTATGAGCGCAGGCAAGAAAACCGCGGACAAGAAGCTCAAGTTGTCGCCGACCAAGGATCTTCGCAAGTACACCCAGCAGATCTGGCTGGCCGGCCTGGGCGCGTTCTCCCGGGCCGAGGAGGAGGGTGGCAAGCTCTTCGATAACCTGGTCAAGGTGGGTGAGGATCTCGAGAGCAAGACCCGGGAAATTGCCGACAGCGCCGTGGGTGAGGTCCGTGGACGGGTGCTGGAAAAGGCTACGGATACCCGCGAACGGGTGGAGCGTGCCTTTGATGAGCGCATTACCAATGCGCTGACCCGGCTGGGCATCCCCTCGCAACGGGACATGGAGCTGATCCACAAGCGCCTGGATGTCCTGACCGAGATGGTGCAGGAGCTTACCCGGGAGCTGAAGGCCGGTCGCAAATAAGCCCGGGAGGCCCCGTTGCTCCCTCAAAGTGTGACCTCTGTCGTAAAACCCTCATAAAGAAGAGCCAGAGCCTTTTCTCTTGCCAAGGATGGCAGTACAAAGTCATGAAGTGACACTCTTTGTCAGGCGCCCATGGGGCGACCAGGAGCCGCATCATGGCCGTAGAACATAAGAATATTCTGGTGGATGAGCTTCAGGTCGGCATGTACGTGTCCAAGCTGGACCGTCCCTGGATCGAGACCCCCTTCCCCCTGCAAGGCTTCTATATCCGCGAACTGCCGGATATCGACCAGATCCGCCGGCATTGCCGCAGCGTCACCATCGACATGACCCGTAGTCGTGCCGCGGTGGAGCCGGTGCGCCATACGCCCACTCCCGTGTCCCGCGAGGCCGATGCCAAGGCGGCCTCCAAGGTACGCAAGCCGGTTTACCAGAACACCGCTTCCATGCCCCAGGAGGTTAATGCCTCCCGTGAGCTGCACGCCCGCTTCGCGTCCTCGGTGAGCGCTGTCTACAAGCGCCTTGGCGAAGGCCGCCAGATCGACCTGGACAGTGCCCGCGAGGTGACAGGCCAGGTGGTGGAAAGCGTGATCCGCAACCCGGATGCCATGGTCTGGCTGTCCCGTGTCCGCAGCAAGGATGCCTACAGCTACCATCACGCCTTCCGTTGCGCCATCTGGGGCACCGTGTTCGGCCGCCACCTCGGGATTTCCAAGTCCGTGCTGGAGCAGCTCGCGCTGGGCCTCACCCTGATGGACGTGGGCAAGGCGAAGCTGCCGGACGGACTTCTCAACAAGTGCGGCATCCTGACGCCGCCCGAGCGGGTCGAGCTGCGCCGTCATGTCGACTACAGCCTGGAGATCCTGGGGACCATGCCCGGCATCGCAGCCCCGGTCCTGCAGATGGTGGGCGAGCACCATGAGCGCTTTGACGGCTCCGGCTACCCCAACCAGCTCATGGGCAAGGCTATCTCACCGCTGGGCAAGATTGCCGGCCTGGTGGATACCTATGATGCCATGACCTCCGAGCGGCCCTATGCGCGTGCCCTGACCTCCGTGGAAGCGGTCTCCCGGCTGTATGAGCTGCGCAATACGGAGTTCCAGTCCCAGTTGGTGGAAGAGTTCATCCAGGCCATCGGCGTCTATCCCACCGGCACCCTGGTTCACCTCAGCAACCAGGAAGTGGGCGTGGTCATCGCCCAGAACCCCGAGCGCCGGCTGCGGCCCAAGCTGCTGGTGTTGCTGGATGGCGACAAGAAGGCGGTCTCCCGCCCGCGCTACATCGACATGATGACGACCACGCATGACAGCGCCGGCGAGCCCCTGCGCATCATCACCAGCCTGCTGCCTGGCGCTTTCGGGGTCGACCCGGCCAAGGTGCAGCTGGCCGCCTGACCGCCGTTGGCGCTCGGGAAAAGACCGGCCCAGTGCCGGTTTTTTTATGGGCGGCGGGGGTGGCGGCAGAAACCGGCGGTTTCGCCGTTGACACAAAACAGGGACATCCCTAAAATGCGCGCACTTTTGCGGGAATAGCTCAGTTGGTAGAGCACGACCTTGCCAAGGTCGGGGTCGCGAGTTCGAGTCTCGTTTCCCGCTCCAGAACATCAGAAAGGCCGGTCTTACCGGCCTTTTTTGTTGAAGCCGGGCCCGGCTTCAGCCCCCTGTTTCCTTCCTCGTCCGGACGGACAAGCATGGCCAAGGCATCCAGTCCCATCGGCGTTTTCGATTCCGGCATCGGTGGCTTGACCGTGGTACGCGCGCTCATGGAGCGACTGCCCTTCGAGGACATCATTTATTTCGGCGACACCGCTCGCGTCCCCTACGGCGTGAAGTCGCGCGAAACCATCCAGGACTTCACCCGGCAGATTGCCGAGTACCTGCTGGCCCGGGACGTCAAGCTGCTGATCGTGGCCTGCAACACCATGGCGGCCGTGGCCATTGACCAGATCCGCAGCCTCTCCACTGTTCCGGTAATTGACGTGATCGATGCCGGGGCCAATGCCGCCGTCGCGCTGACCCGCAAGGGCGTGGGCGTCATCGGCACCCCGACCACCATCAACTCCAATGCCTATGCCCGCAGCATCCATGCCCTGAATCCGGATGTGCATGTCTACTCCCAGGCCTGCCCGCTGTTCGTGCCCCTGGTCGAGGAAGGCTGGCTGGATAACGAGGTGGCCCGGTTGACGGCGCGCGAGTACCTGAAGCCGGTCTTCGTGGAGCAGATTGACACCCTGGTCCTGGGATGCACGCATTACCCGCTCCTGAAGCCGTTGCTTCAGGAAGTGGCGGGCCCCCGCATTCAGCTGGTTGACTCCGCGATCACGGTCGCCGAGCAGACCGCGGCGACCCTGGAGCGTCTGCGCCTGCACAATCCGCAGCGGGTGGCGCCGCATTACCAGTATGTGGTGACCGATGTGCCGCTGCGCTTCCAGACCATCGGCAGTCGCTTCCTGGGCCGGGAGTTGACGCATCTCGAGCAAGTTCGCTGGTAGTCTTTCGTAATCAGGCATACAGACCCTTGGCGGGGTGGCCCGCTCTCGGTTATTGTCAGCGAGAGAAAAACAAGGGGCCTCAACGGCCTGCCCCCGTTATTTCGGGTGTTCTGACAACTATTCTGCAAGGATGGCAGTTTTTGGGACGGGCTTTTTTCCGTGAGCGATAAGCGTTACCAGGTATTCATCAGTTCCACCTACGCCGACCTCCAGGAGGAGCGTGCCGCGCTGACCCAGGTGCTTCCTACCCTGGGCTGCCTGCCATGCGGACTGGACGTGCAGCCTGTGGGCGCGGCTGCCTGGACCACGCTCAAGAAGCTCATCGACGAGTCGGACTATTACGTGCTGGTGCTGGGTAGCCGCTACGGCTCGCTGTCGCCTTCCGGCATCAGCTATACGCACATGGAGTATGTGTACGCCTCGACCAAGCAAAAACCCATTCTCGTGCTCATGCACGACAGCCCGGATACCCGTCCTGCGGCGTTCCAGGAGAAGACCCCCGAAGGCCGTCGTCAATTCAATGACTTCCGCCAGTTGCTGTCCAAGGGCCTGATGGCCGGCTGGAACGATACACGCAGCCTTGAAGCCGCCCTGCGGCGCTACCTGCCGCAGCTGATCAAATCCAAGCCGGCGATGGGCTGGGTGCGCGCCACCAGTCTTGGCAGCCCCGAGCAGGCCCGTGAGATCGATCGCCTCAAGCAGCGCGTGACCGAGCTCGAGCAGGAGCGTGAGCAGCAGCTGGTACAGCAGGCCGGCTCGCTGGGCGCGTTGGCCCAGGGGCAGGACCTGTTTGAGGTCACTTACCGCTGCAAGGCCTATGCGGCCGGCAATTGCGAGGATGTGCCTGCACGCTCCAAGCTGAGCTGGAGTGCAATCTTCAGCAGCTTTGCCCCTCATCTGAGCCAGCCCCAGCACGAGGATTTCATCGCCGCCCGCATTGCGGAGCGCTTACAGGAAGTCGCGCTCAAGGACATCCAGGTGACGCGGCCGAAGACTCATGCCGTCACCGATATCTCGCTGGCGCCATTGTGCTTCAACACCATCAAGCTGCAGTACCGCACGCTGGGCCTGATCCGTCGTGTGCCGCGGGACGATGCCCGTACCTGGTGGCAATTGACGGCTGCCGGCGAACAGCATCTGACCTCTCTTCTGGTCGTGCGCCGGCAGGCTCCCGTTCGCCCCGTCTGATTGCCTGTCCCTTTTTGTGATGCGCCCGTCGCGCAGTGTCATCGCGGCGGGCCATATCCCTGCTAGCCTAGCCAGGCTCCTTTATCCAGACTTTTCAAGCGCCTGCGCCCGTCCCGGGAGTGCAGGCGAATGCTCCGGCTACAGCTGAGGTTTTTCTATGCGCAAGTGGAATGGTTGGGGCGATTCCGCCACCGAGTTTCCGGCCAATGAAGGCGTCCAGTTTTTCCTGCAGCAGTTGCTGGGACCTGCCGAAGCCCTGCCTGATGCGGCGCTTGCGACTGTCCTGGCCACGGTGCCGGTGAGCCGCTTGCCGGCTCATCCGCTGGTCAGCACGGCCCCCGAAATCCGCCTGCGCCACGCCCGTGGCCAGAGCCTGCCGGACTGGCTGGCGCTGCGTTCCGGCGCGATCGTCCATTTCCCGGACGGTGTTGCCGAGCCCGAGACCGGAGCCCAGGTGCGTGAGCTGCTCGATTATGCGCGGCAACATGACGTAACCGTGATTCCCTACGGCGGTGGCACCTCGGTGGCGGGGCATATCAATCCGCTGCCGGAGGCGCGGCCGGTGCTGACGCTGTCGCTGGCCCGCCTCAACAGCCTCATTGCCCTCGATCGCGAGTCGCAGGTTGCCACTATCGGCGCCGGCGCGAGCGGACCGCAGGTGGAAACCCTCCTGAATACCCATGGCTACACGCTGGGCCATTTCCCGCAGTCCTTCGAGCTCTCTACCTTGGGCGGCTGGGTCGTGACGCGTTCCAGCGGCCAGCAGTCGCTGCGCTACGGCCGCATCGAGCAGATGTTTGCCGGCGGTACCCTGGAAACCCTGCAGGGCACGCTCGATATCCCGACCTTCCCCGCCTCCAGTGCGGGCCCCGATTTGCGTGAGATCGTGTTGGGCTCGGAAGGGCGCCTGGGCGTGCTCACCGAGGTCAAGGTGCGCGTCAGCCGCCAGCCGGAAGCGGAGGAGTTCCATGTGTTCTTCCTGCCGGACTGGCAGCGTGCCAGCACGGCCATCCGCGAGGTGGCGCAGAGCCGCCTGCCGCTGTCGATGCTGCGTCTCAGCAACGCCGAGGAAACCCGTACCCAGCTCATCCTGGCCGGTCATGCACGCAGCGTGGGCCTGCTCGACAAGATGCTGCGCCTGCGTGGCGCCGGCGACGGCCGTTGCATGATGACGGTGGGCGTGACCGGCAGCCGTGCGAATGTGCGCTTTGCGCTGCAGGAATTGAAGAAGATCGTGCGCGGCTACGGCGCGGTGGCGACCGGACAGCTGCTGGGCAAGAAGTGGGTCGCGAACCGCTTCCGTGCGCCCTATTTGCGCGAGTCCCTGTGGCAGCTCGGTTATGCCGTCGATACCCTCGAGACAGCGGTGGACTGGCCGCGCGTGACGCCGGCCATCAACGCCATTGAGGCCGCGCTGCGCGACGGGCTCAGGGAAGAAGGCGAGAAGGTGATGGCCTTTACCCATCTCTCGCACCTGTATGCGCAAGGCTCCAGCATCTACACCACTTACCTGTATCGCGTGGGTCGTGACTATGCTGAAACGCATGCGCGCTGGGAAAAACTCAAGCGCGCGGCTTCCGAAGCCATTGTGCAGAGCGGCGGCACCATCAGTCACCAGCACGGCGTTGGTCGCGATCATGCGCCCTACCTGCCCGCGGAGAAGGGCGAGCTGGGTATGAACGCCCTGCGTGCGCTGTGCCAACATTTTGATCCGGAGCGCCGGCTGAACCCCGGCAAGTTGTTGTTGGATGAGTAAGCAAATGACTCGTGAGCGTCTGAATCGCGAGGCGGCGCTGGAGCGCGTCGCTTCTGAAAAGTGGGACATGGTGGTGATCGGCGGCGGCATCACCGGCGCGGGTGTGGCCCGCGAGGCCGTGCGGCGCGGCCTCAGGACGCTGCTCGTGGAGCAGCGCGATTATGCCTGGGGCACCTCCAGCCGTTCGTCCAAGATGGTGCATGGCGGCCTGCGCTACATTGCCCAGGGAGCTATCCGCCTGACCTGGCATTCGCTGACCGAGCGCGAGCGGCTGTTGAACGAGGCGCCGGGCCTGGTGTCGCGCATGGGCTACTGGTTTGCGCATTACCGCCATGTGTTTCCGGGCCGCTTCGTGTTCGGCATCCTGCTCATGATGTATGACCTGCTGGCGGGTGTGCGCGACCACCGCTTCTTTCCCAAGCCGGAATTCCTCAAGCGCATCCCGGGCTACCGCAACGGCGAGCTCACCGGTGCCTCCCGGTATACCGATGCCCTCGTGGATGATTCCCGTCTCGTGCAGCGTGTACTCGACGAGGCGGCGGCCGATGGCGCGCTCTGCCTGAACTACGTCAAGGTGGAGTCGCTGGTCATGGAAAATGGCCGCGTCACGGGCGTGCAGCTCGCTGATGTCCTGGGCCAGCGCAGCCTCAAGGCCAGCGCGGGTGTCGTGGTGAACGCCACCGGCGCCTGGGCGGATCGCCTGCGCGAGAAGCTCGCCGGCGAGAAGAAAGTGCGCCCGCAGCGCGGCAGCCACCTGGTGCTGGCGCCGGGTCGCCTGCCGGTCAGCGAAGCCATCATCTTCATGCATGCCGACGATAACCGGCCGCTGTTCATTTATCCGTGGGAAGGCCGCACGGTCATCGGCACCACCGATCTCGATCACCGCGATGACCTTGATGTCGAGGCCAGCATCACGTCCGTTGAACTCGAGTACATGCTGCGCGGCGCCAATGCCCAGTTTCCCGCCGAGCAGCTCACCCGCGACGACATCATCTCGACCTGGAGCGGCGTGCGTCCCATCGTGGCCTCGGGTGGTGCCGTGCATCCGTCCAAGGAGCGTCGCGACCATATTGTCTGGGACAACGACGGCCTTGTTACGGTCACCGGCGGCAAGCTCACCACCTTCCGCCTCATTGCGCTGGATGTGCTCAAGGCGGCGCAGCGCTACCTGCCGACGCTGGATCCGCGCGACACTCGCGCGCCCGTGTTCCGCGCCGTGCCGGCCTTCGAAAGCACTTATCCAGCCAGTGACCTGCAGCGTCTCAAGGGCCGGTTCGGCTTCCAGACAGCGCAGTTCCTGGACGAGGCAAAGGCCGATGAGCTGCAGCCCATTCCCCGGGTGGAAACGCTGTGGGCCGAGTTGCGCTGGGCATTGCGCTACGAGCAGGTGCAGCATGTGGATGACCTGCTGCTGCGCCGTACCCGCCTTGGCCTGTTGTTGCCGGGCGGCGGCGAAGCTGTTTTCGACCGGCTTCGCCAGATCTGCCAGGAAGAGCTGGGCTGGAGCGATGCCCGCTGGCAGGAAGAAGAAACGCGCTATCGCGCGCTTTGGCAGGCGCACTACGGCCTGCCGGACGCGCCTGTGCTGCCGAAGGTGGCCAACGCCTGACGCGCGCCACGTTTCGCAGGGCCATTAGAAGGAATAAAAAACATGCCCGATACCCTGCTGGCACTCGATAACGGCACGCAGAGCGTGCGTGCCTTGCTGTTTGATCGTGACGGCAACTTGCTGATGCGTTCGCAGGTGAAGTTCAGTCCGGTCTATCATGCCGCCCAGCCCGGCTATGCCGAGCAGTCCGCCGACTATTACTGGGAATGCCTGGTGGAGGCTGTGCGCGGGCTGTGGGCGCAGGGCGCGCGCCCCGGCGACATTATCGGCGTGACCCTGACCACGCAGCGGGGCACCGTGGTGCCGGTCGACCGGGAGGGCACGGCCCTGCGCCCGGCCATCACCTGGCTGGACCAGCGCGAGGCGCGCAAGGTGCCGCCTCTGGCGCTGCACTGGCAGGCCCTGTTCCGCGCCATGAAGGCGACCGATGCGCTCAACCATCTCGGTCGGCAGGCAGAGATCAACTGGCTCAATGAAAACGAGCCGGACCTCATGCGTCGCATGCACAAGTACCTGCTGCTCTCGGGCTACCTCACGCACCGGCTCACCGGGCAGTTTCGCGACGGCGTGGCCTGCCAGGTCGGTTACATTCCCTTCGATTTCCGGCGCCAGGACTGGTCGCGCTCCTGGGACTGGAAGTGGGAGGCGATGCGCCTGGATCGCGACAAGTTGCCCGAGCTCGTCCCTGCCGGCGGCCAGCTCGGCACCATCACCGCGGACGCCGCCGCCGCCACCGGCATTCCGGAGGGCCTGCCGCTGTTTGCCTCCGGCGCCGACAAGGCCTGCGAAGTACTGGGCTCCGGTTGCCTTGATCCGCGTCTGGGCGCGCTCAGTTTTGGTACCACCGCCACCATCAACACCATCCGCCGCAATTATGTGGAGGTGACGCCCTTGCTGCCGCCCTATCCGGCGCCGGTGCCGGGCCACTACTGCACCGAGGTGCAGACCTCCCGCGGCTTCTGGATGGTGAACTGGTTCCGCGACGAATTCGGCGGCAGCGACATGGAGCGCGCGCGTCTGGAGATCGTGCCGGTGGAGTCCATCTTCGAGGAACACTTGCGCAATACGCCGGCCGGCAACCTTGGCCTCATGCTGCAGCCCTACTGGTCGCCAGGCGTGCGTGAGCCCGGGCGCGAGGCCAAGGGGGCCCTGATCGGCTTTGGCGATGTGCACGGGCGCGAACATGTCTACCGTGCGATTATCGAAGGCCTGATGTATGCCCTGCGCCAGAGCAAGGAACGCATCGAGCAGCGTGCGCGAGTGCGCCTGAAGAGCCTGCGGGTGTCCGGGGGCGGGGCGCAGTCGGACGCGGTGGTGCAGATCGCCGCCAATGTCTTCGGCCTGCCGGTGGAGCGTCCCCACACCACCGAAACCTCGGGCCTGGGCGCCGCCATTTGCGCCGCCGTGGGTCTCGGCCTGCAGCCGAATTTCCACACCGCCGTCGAGCGCATGACCCGGGTCAGCGAAACGGTCCGGCCGACCCGTCCCGAGCAGGCGCTCCATGATCAGCTCTATACCCGGGTCTACCGACCGCTCTATACGCAACTCCAGCCGCTCTATAAGGAGATACGGAGCATTACGGGCTATCCTCGCTAGCGTTATCATCTGCGCTTTCTGGAAGGAGCCACCGATGCGATCCACTCTGCGTTCGGGACTGTTGCTGTCCCTCTGCCTGTTCCTGACTGCCTGCGCCAGCACCACGGGGGGCGGCGCCATCGGCCTCGACCGCAAGCAGTTCCTCATGGTCTCCAGCAGCGAGGTCGAGGCGGCTGCGCTGCAGGCCTATCGCGGCGAGCTCGGCCAGGCGGCCAAGGCCGGCAGGCTCAATACCGAGAAGGCCTCCCTGGAGCGTATCCGGGGCATTGCCGACCGGCTGATTCCGCAGGTCGCGGTGTTTCGTCCCGATGCGCTGCAATGGCAGTGGGAGGTCAACCTCGAGACCAATCCCGAGCTGAACGCCTACTGCGCACCCGGTGGCAAGATCATGTTTTTCACCGGCATCATCAACAAATTGAGCCTTACCGACGACGAGATCGCCGCCATAATGGGACATGAAATGGCCCATGCCCTGCGCGAGCACGGCCGCGAGCGCATGTCCCAGGCCATGGCGCAGCAGCTGGGCATCCAGCTTGGCGCGCAGGTGCTCGGCATGCAGGACAAGGCGCAGCTGGCCCAGATGGGCGCCAATCTTTTGTTTACGCTGCCCAATAGCCGTGGCCAGGAAAGCGAGGCGGATGTCGCCGGCCTTGAGCTCATGGCGCGCGCCGGCTTCAACCCGCAGGGCGCGGTGACGCTCTGGCAGAAGATGGGCCAGGCAGGCGGCGGCGGTGGCCCCGCCTTCCTTAGTACCCATCCCTCCGGCCCCCAGCGCATCGCCGAGTTGCAGGCCAAGATTCCCGCCGTGATGCCGCTCTACCAGAAGGCGAAGGCAGCGCCGGCCAGTGCCCCGCCGCGGGTGCCCCGCACCTGATCCTGGCATTCCGCCCATAAAAAAGACCGCCCATGAGGCGGTCTTTTTGCTTGAAATCTGCTTGTCCGCTCCTATGACTGATAAGTGTGGCGGGTCACGCCGGTGACCGGCTGATGCAGGGGCGCCGCCGCCGTGGTCGGCGCCGTCAATGATTCATGGGAGGTGTGAAATGTCTCAGATGCGCTGGAATCCGCTCCGTGAAATGGAGGAGCTCTTTGACCGGTACAGCCGGGTCCTGGGCGGCAGCGGACTGGCACAGCTGCCGTCGACCGGCGGCAGCCGCGAGGCCCTGGCACGGCCTGACTGGATACCGGCCGTGGATATCATCGAGAAAAAAGACAACTTCCAGCTCAAGGTGGAGTTGCCCGAGGTCAAGAAGGAGGACGTGAAGGTCAGTATCGACAACGGCGTCCTGACGATCTCGGGTGAGCGTCGCATGGAGATGGAGGAGGGCGACGCCGAAAGCCAGAACCGCCGCCTGGAGCGCTTTTACGGGAGCTTCAGCCGCAGCTTCACCCTGCCCGAGGAGGCAGATGAGAATGGCATCGAGGCCAACTACCAGGATGGCATGCTGACCCTGTCCATCCCCAAGGTGGCGCGACCGGAACCGCGTGCCATCGAGGTGAAGGTGCACTGAGCGCCCCTCGGGTAGCTTGATGGCCCTGAGAGAGCCGGCCTGTGCCGGCTCTCTCAGGGCCTGGTGCCGGAGGTTTGCGCTGGCTCAAGCCCGGTGACGGTTACCGGCAGCGGGCAGGTTCGCCCGGGCGCCAGCGGCGTATAATGCGCCGGAGATAGCCGAGGTATCCATGTCACGCCAGACCCTGATCGAAAGCCGCCTGCAGGAAGCGCTGCCTTTGTCGCACCTGGAAGTGCTGAACGAATCCCATAACCACAGCGCCGGCCATGACACCCACTACAAGGTGATTGCAGTCAGTGACGCCTTTGCCGGCCTGCGGCCAGTGGCCCGCCACCAGAAGCTCTACGCCTTGCTGGCGGACGAGATGCAAAAGGGGCTGCATGCGCTGGCCTTGCATCTCTATACCCCCGAGGAGTGGAACCAGGCCAGCGTCGTGCCGGAGAGCCCGGCCTGCCGCGGAGGCAGCAAGCATGGCTGAGGTCATGGGCGACGATATCGTCATCGCCGCGCTGTACCATTTCGCGCCGCTGCCCGATTTTCGCGAGGTACGCGAGGCGGTGCTGGCACGTTGCCGGGAGCTCGGCATCCGCGGCACGCTGCTACTGGCGGAGGAGGGCATCAATGGCACGGTTTCCGGCACTCGCGACGGCATCGACGCCATCCTCGCGCATCTTCGCGCCGATCCACGTCTGGCGGCGCTGGAGCACAAGGAGTCCTTCAGCGCACGGCATCCCTTCCGTCGCCTCAAGGTCAAGCTGAAGAAGGAAATCGTGACCCTGGGCGTGGACGGGGTGGACCCCAATCGCGTGGTTGGCACCTATGTCGAGCCCGAGGACTGGAATGCCCTGATCAGCGATCCCGAGGTTGTTCTCATCGATACGCGCAATGACTACGAGGTGGCGATCGGGACGTTCCGCAATGCCGTGGATCCGATGACACGCAGCTTCCGCGAGTTTCCGGCCTATGTGCGGGAGAACTTCGACCCGGCGCGGCATCGCAAGGTGGCCATGTTCTGCACCGGGGGCATCCGCTGCGAGAAGGCGTCCAGCTTCATGCGCGCAGAAGGCTATCCGGAGGTGTACCACCTCAAGGGTGGCATCCTGAAGTACCTGGAGAAGGTAAAGCCTGAGGACAGTCTCTGGCAGGGGGAATGTTTCGTCTTCGATCATCGCGTCGGCATTACCCATGGGCTGGGCGAGGGACGTGCCGAGATGTGTTTTGGCTGCGGTCATCCGGTGACCCCGGAGGAGCGCGACGCGCCAGGCTATGAGCATGGCGTCAGCTGCCCGCATTGCGCGGCCCGACTGGACGAGGAAAAGCGCGGCCGCCTGCGCGAGCGCATGCGCCAGATCGAGCTGGCGCGTGAACGCGGCGAGAGTTTTTAACGAAACGGGCGGGCCAGCTAGCCGGGGTGCCACCCTCCCGCCAGGGCAACGAGCGGGAAGGTAGAGCAGGGCGGCCGCGCTGGCTGCGGCTTGTCCCCAAGGCGTCAAAGGCGCCGGCAGGCCTCAGGCCGTCCGGGGCGCGTGGAAGTGCAGGTAGAGCTCGGTAAGCACATCCGGGATCTGCTGGGCCAGCTCGCGCGCGAGCTTCTGGTCGCGGCGGATGTGCTGCAACTCCGGATCGTCGATCAGATCGGCCAATACCACCATCGGCAGCGTCAGGTCGGCTACCAGTTCCTCGTTGACGTCGTACCAGCTGGCTTCCTTGAGAAACATGCCTTCCATGAAGCCGGCGCACCAGTCGTTGAGCTCGGTGGGCTCGGTCGCCTTGAGCGTAAGGGGGCAGGGCAGGCGCAGGGCCTGGCCATGGTAAAGGGTGGCGTGGATTTCCTTCAGCCAGGCCTCGAGGTCACTGACGATCCGGGCTGCCTTTTCCGGGTCCGCGCAAACGGGCTGGTTGTCGAAGAGCTCCGGCAGCCAGGCGGCGGTGGGGGGGGTGTCGGGGCCGACGGTCAGCGCGGCCAGGAAGCCGTGGGTGGCCACGAAGTCGAGGCCGTCGGCGTTGTCCTCGCTGTCCAGGAAGTCCTGCAGGCGTTGGCGGGTTTCGCCGGGCAGTGCGTGGTTTTCGTGCATGTAAAACGCTCCTTTGATACCCGGATTGTAGGGCACGGCCGTCCAGAGCCCAAATGCCGCCTTCGTATGGCTGACTTGCCGGGGCGCATCACCCATAATCCCGCGCCATGACAGCTTCTCCCCGCGACATCCTGCACAGTGTATTCGGTTATGACACCTTCCGTGGCCAGCAGGAGGCCATCGTCACGACTGTCATCGACGGCGGCGATGCCCTTGTGCTCATGCCCACCGGCGGCGGCAAATCCCTGTGCTACCAGGTGCCGGCGCTGGCGCGCGAGGGCACGGCCATCGTCATCTCCCCGCTGATTGCGCTCATGCAGGACCAGGTAGCGGCCCTGCTGCAATCCGGCGTGCGCGCCGCCTACCTGAGTTCGACTCTCGACTGGCAGCAGACCCAGGCCATCGAGTCACAACTGCTCGATGGCCGACTGGACCTGCTCTATATCGCACCTGAGCGGTTGGTGACGCAGCGCATGCTGGATCATCTGTCCCGCGTCCATATCTCGCTGTTTGCCATCGATGAAGCCCACTGTGTCTCGCACTGGGGCCACGACTTCCGCTCCGATTACCTGGGACTCTCGATTCTCCAGAAGCAGTTTCCGCAGGTGCCACGCATTGCGCTGACGGCAACTGCCGACCCGCGCACGCAAGCCGACATCATTGTCCGGCTCGGCCTCGAGAAGGCCCGGGTCTTCCTCAGCAGCTTCGATCGTCCCAATATCTTTTACCGCATCGCGCAAAAGCAGAAATCGCTGGACCAGCTCGAAGCCTTCATCCGGCGCGAGCATCCGGGCGATGCCGGCATCGTGTATTGCCTGTCGCGGAACAAGGTCGACAAGACCGCCGAGGCGCTCTGCCAGCGCGGCTTCAATGCCTTGCCCTACCATGCCGGCCTGCCGGGGCAGGTGCGCGAGAAAAACCAGACCCGCTTCCTGCGTGAAGAGGGCCTCATCATGGTGGCGACGATCGCCTTCGGCATGGGCATCGACAAGCCCAATGTGCGCTTCGTGGCCCATCTCGACCTGCCCAAGAGCATGGAGTCCTATTATCAGGAAACCGGTCGTGCCGGCCGCGACGGCCTCGCCGCCAATGCCTGGATGGTCTATGGCATCGCCGATGTCATGAAGCTCAAGTCCATGCTCGACCAGTCCCAGGCCGACGAGGAGCACCGCCGCGAGGAGAAGCGCAAGGTCGATGCCATGCTGGCGCTTTGCGAGACCGTGCAGTGTCGTCGCCAGCTGCTGCTCGCGCATTTTGGCGAGGACCTGCCGCAGCCCTGCGGTCATTGTGACAACTGCATCGAGCCCGCTCCCACCTGGGAAGCCACCGAGCCGGCGCGCCTGGCGCTGTCGGCGGTCTACCGCACCGGCAGCCGCTATGGCGTGGAGTACCTGGTAGACGTGCTGCGTGGTGAGCGCTCCGAGCGGATTACGGGGAACGGGCATGAAACGCTGGCTGTTTTTGGTCGTGGTATCGATATCCCCGACAAGGAATGGCGCTCCATTTTTCGCCAGTTGCTGGCGCGCGGCCTGCTGCAGCCGGATCCGGAAGGCTTTGGCGCCTTGCACCTGGATGACTCCTGTCGTGCCTTGTTGCGCGGCGAAGCTACACTGATGCTGCGGCGCGAGCAGGCCCGCACGGTCACGCCGCGCAAGACCGGAGGCAAGCCCGCGCTGGATATTTCCAGCGAGGATCGCGTATTGTGGGAAGCGTTGCGCTCCCGGCGGCGTCAACTTGCGCTGGAGCAAGGCGTGGCCCCCTATGTCATTTTTCATGACAGTACGCTGATGGCCATCCTCGCTGCACGTCCGCGCAGCCTTGATGAAATGGGCCGGCTCGCCGGCGTCGGGGAAAAAAAGCTCGAGCGCTATGGCGAGGCTTTCCTGGATGTCGTAAATGAATATGCCTGATGTAAGGGCTTCACCGGGGGAGTGGCAGGAATACCGCCATGACTCCGGCGAGACCTTGGGTTTTCGATTTATCCGCAGCGCGCGCCGCACCATTGCCCTTTATGTTCATCGCGATGGGTCGGTGCTGGTGCGCGCTCCCCTGCGTTCTCCCTTTGGCGAAGTCTGTCTTTTCATTCGCGAGCGTTGGGATTGGCTACAGAATCACCGCGCCCGTTTCCTGCGCGAGCCGCCGCCCCGGACCTTGCTGTTTCGCGATGGTGAGCCCGTGCTCCATCTCGGCGAGGAGCTGATCTTGCGCGTACAGCCGGCAGCACGCATGCGAGCCTTGCGTCGGGACGGGGAACTGCATCTGGCCGTTCCGTCCCAGGCGCCGGAAGACAACTCGGCGATAGTGGCCGCCGTCGAGGCGTGGCAGCGGCGTGAGGCCCTGAAGCTGTTCCCCGCGCGTCTCGCCACATGCCACGGAGTGATGGAGAGCCTGGCTTTGCCCCTGCCTCAGCTCCGGGTACGCAAGATGCGCTCGCGCTGGGGTAGCTGCAGCCGCAGCGCCGTGGTTACCCTCAATCTCGAACTGATCCGCATGCCCCTGGATTGCATTGACTATGTGATCACCCATGAGCTCTGTCATCTCGTCGAGTTCAATCACAGCTCCCGTTTCTATGAATTGCAGGCGCGCTTCATGCCGGACTGGAAAGAGCGCAAGGGCCGTCTGGAGGCTCTGGCCAGGCGCTGAGGTGCAGGCCCCGCTGGCGCGCCTGTCGCGGGCAAGGCTCAGGCCTTCAGGCGCTGGTCGTGGGTCAAGCTCTGCTGGACGAGCCTCCGTCAGCACATGACATTTCCCTTCTGACGAAACCGGGTCCTGCGGGAGCGCTATCCTTCAGGCCGAGGCAGTGTAGCTGGCCTGTTGCAGCGGAATGCTGAGAATGAAGGTCGTACCTTCGCCGGGCGTGCTGCTGGCCTCGATCCGGCCGTGGTGACGCTGGCTGATGATGAAATGCGAGATGGACAGGCCAAGGCCCGTGCCTTGGCCCACCGCCTTGGTGGTAAAGAACGGATCAAAGATCTGCCGGCTGGTGGAGATGTTCATGCCGATGCCGTTGTCTTCCACGCGAATCTCGGCAAAGGGCGGTACCAGCCGGGTGCTGACGCGAATGAGAGGCATCTCCCGCCGGGCTTCCTGGATTGCCTGTGCGGCATTCTTCAGCAGATTGACGAGGACTTGCTGCAGCTCAACGCCCGAGGCGGGAACCGCAGGCAGGGCAGGATCATAGTCCTCTTCAATGATGAGGCGGGCATGCAGGGCTGGCATCGAAAGCTCGATGGCATTGTGGATGAAGTCCACGCTGGCGTGCGCGATGGCGTTCAGGCTGGTGGGCTCCAGCTGGCGGCTGGAGCTGCGCGAGAACTCCAGCATGTGCCGCACGATCTCCGCGGCCCGATGCCCGGCGCTTTCCATGCCGCTCAGAAAGCGGTTGATATCGCGCGCCTCCAGATAGTTGTGCAATTGGCGCATGTCCACGCCCAGCGCCCTGGCGGCTGCCTGATTGCCCGGCTGGTCGGGATTGAGCCGGCGCTGCACGTTCTGCAGGCTCTGCAGGATGGCGGCCAGGGGATTGTTGATCTCGTGCGCCATGCCCGCCGCCAGCTCGCCCAGCGACTTCAGCTTCTCGTTCTGCAGCATCATGCTGTCCAGCTTCTGTCGCAGCGTGACATCGTCGACGCGGATGACCGCGCCGGTCAGTTCCAGTGAGTGCAGGGGATAGACGGTGATGTCGACGTAGCGCTGGCTGTGCAGGTGTTCGATCTTGACGTTTTCGCGCGTCGACGGTTCGCTGTTGGCGATGGCCTCATCAATCATGCCCGGGCTGACCGGGAGATCGGGATAGATTTCATGAAGGCGAAAACCCAGGGCCTGCTTCTCGCGGATGCCGGTGGCCAGTTCCGCAGCGGCATTCCAGTGCGTGATATGACCGCTGGGGGTCACCCCGATCATGATCGAGGGCATCGAATTGATGATGCTGTTGAGGTATTCCTTGGTCTCGTTGAGCAGGGCCGTAGTAATGCGATGGCGCTGCTCCGTCTGCTCGAGGGTGTCCGTGGCCTGGCGCCAGGATTCGGTGCGGCTGCCAAGACGCTGTTCCAGCAGGGCGAGTGTTTCCCGGAGGGACTGCAGGGTTTGCTTGCGCCGCCTGCGGTTGCGCAGGAGCACGAACAGCAGCAGCGACTCGACAAGTACGATGGCGGAGAGGACAGCCAGCAAGAATGAAATCTCCTGTCAGCCGGTCAGCAGGGGGACGAAAAAACAAAGCAGGGCGTTGCCCTGCTTTGTCCGGAGCGTTGGGCCCTAGAACGGCCCTTCATTGGCGGCAGTGGTCTCGCTGCCAATCTTGAAGGCAGTTTCCAGCCACTGCTTGACGCGGTTGGCATCGCCGATACGTGTATAGCGGCCGGCGGAGTCCATCAGGACGATGACCACGGGCGTGGACTGGATGCGCGCCTGCATGACCAGGCATTTGCCAGCCTCGTTGATGAAGCCGGTCTTGGAAACCTCAATATTCCAGTTGTCGCTCTTCACCAGGGCGTTGGTGTTCCGATACTGCAGGCTGCGGCCACGTCCCACCTGCACCAGGCGCTCCGGTGTGGTGCTGTACTGGTGGATCTCGGGATAGTCGCGGGCGGCTTTCACCAGGCGCACCAGATCCTTGGGCGAAGCCGAGTTTTCACTGTGCAGGCCGGTGCCATCGAGGAAGCGGGCATGGGTCATGCCCAGTTCCTGCGCCTTGCGGTTCATGGCGGCCACGGCGGCAGCGGTGCCGCCCGGATAAGTGCGGGCCAGGGCGGAGGCGGCGCGATTTTCGGATGACATCAGGGCCAGCAGCATCATCTCGTGGCGGGGCAGGGTGGTGCCCACGGACAGACGGGAGGTGGTGTGTTTGAGGTTGTCGACGTCCGCCTGGCTGATGGTGACGGGCTCGTCCATCGGCAGGCGCGCGTCCAGTACCACCATCGCCGTCATCAGCTTGGTGATGGAGGCGATGGGCATGGTGCGGTCGGGATTCTTGCTGTACAGGATTTCACCGGTTTCCGCGTTCATGACCACGGCGGCACGGGACTGCAGATAGAGCGCTGCCTGCGCCTGGGGAATCTGGAAGATCTCGGTGGGGCCGATACGGTGCGGCAGGCTGGCCAGGGCGTTCAGGCGCTGGCGCTCGGCAGCGCTCATGCGCGCTACGGGCGCGCGCGACTTGCCGTAACGGGAAACGCGCGAAGCCTTGCGGCTCTTCATGCGCTTCTTGGCGATTTTCTTGCCTGCTTTCTTGCTGGCGGTCTTGGCGGCTTTCTTCTGCACGCTGGCCTTGGTCGGCGCTTCCGCGTTGCGCGTCACGGCAAAGGCGGGCAAGCTCAGGCTGAGACTGATCAGGCCGATCAGCAGTGAGCGCACGCCAGGAATGAGGGTCTGTCGCATAGGAATCTCGGTATTCAGGGCCACACATGGGGTGGCGCTTGAAAAATCAGCTTCAATCCATTGAAAAGCCAAAAGAAGAGCGTAGCACTTTCCCAACACTTTGCTAACTCTCAGGCCTCGTTTTTTAACAAAATGACCGAAGCATCGCAAGGCTTTGTTGTTTACCTAAGTTCTTGAAATGTAATGAAATACTTTCGCCTGATTGAAAAAAATTATAAGTGTGTGAACTTCTTAACATATTGATTCTCAGTAGTTTTACCTACTTCCGGCAGGACGCCCCCCGCGTTACCCTGTGCGGCAAGCGCCCGGGTTTTCCGGGACGGCTGCCGGCTTTAACTGGAGTACAGCGTGATCAAGGTCCTGGTGGTCGACGACCACGATCTGGTGCGCATGGGCATCACCCGCATGCTGACCGACATCAGTGGCCTCAAGGTCGTCGGCGAGGCGGCCAGCGGCGAGGACGCCCTGCGCCTTGCCCGCGAGCTGCATCCCCAGGTGGTGCTCATGGACGTCAAGATGCCCGGTATCGGCGGGCTCGAGGCAACACGCAAGCTCTTGCGCCAGGATCCTGACGTCCGGGTGCTGGCGGTTACGGTTTGCGACGAGGAGCCCTTTCCCTCCCGCCTGCTCAAGGCCGGAGCGGCCGGCTACCTGACCAAGGGTGCCGCCCTCGACGAGATGGTCAAGGCTATCCGCGCGGTGGCGGCGGGCCAGCGCTATATCAGCCCCGAGATCGCCCAGCAGCTGGCCCTCAAGAACCTCGACGACGAGAAAGGCTCCCCCTTCGAGCTGCTGTCCGAGCGCGAGATGCAGATCACCATGATGATCGTCAACTGCCAGAAGGTGCAGGAAATCTCCGACCGCCTTTTCCTCAGTCCCAAGACGGTCAACAGTTACCGTTACCGGATCTTCGAGAAGCTGGGGATCGACAGCGATGTCGAATTGACCCTGCTGGCAGTTCGCCACGGCCTTCTGAGCACCGACCTCGTCTGACGCCCGCGCCGTATTCCCCATGAGTATTGCAGCCGCCGATCGCGCCGAGCACCTGGCCGCCATTGTCCAGGCCCTGCCATCGTTGCCCGGGGTGTATCGCATGCTGGGCGACGAGGGCGCCATCCTCTACGTCGGCAAGGCGCTGAGCCTGAAGAATCGGGTGGGCTCCTATTTCCAGAAAAACATTCCCAGCCCCAAGACCCGGGCCCTGGTCGAGCGTATCCGGGATATCGAGATCACGGTGACCTCCTCGGAGACGGAGGCCCTGCTGCTAGAGCAGACCCTGATCAAGGAGCTGCAGCCGCCCTACAACATCCTGTTGCGTGACGACAAATCCTATCCTTACGTCTTCATCTCAGAGGGCGAGCCCTATCCGCGCCTCGCCTTTCATCGGGGGGCCAAGAAGGAGAAGGGGCGTTATTTCGGCCCCTATCCCAGCTCGCAATCGGTGCGCGAGAGCCTGCAGGTGATGCAAAAGCTTTTCCAGGTGCGCCAGTGCGAAGACAGCTTTTTCCGCAATCGCGAGCGGCCCTGCCTCCAGCACCAGATCAAGCGCTGTCGCGCGCCCTGCGTCGGCCTGGTCAGTCCCGAGGAATATGCCGGCGATGTGCGCCATACCATTCTTTTCCTGGAAGGTCGCAGCGGTGAGGTCACCAACGAGCTGATCGCGCGCATGAACATGGCGGCCGAGCGCCTGGATTTCGAGTCCGCCGCCGTGTGTCGTGACCAGCTCACCGCACTGCGTCGCCTGCAGGAGCAGCAGTACGTCACCCGCAGTGCCGGCCAGGCCGATGTATGGGCATTGGCGGCGCAGCCGGGCGGTGTCTGCGTGCAGGTGCTGTTCGTACGCGACGGGCGGGTGCTGGGCAGCAAGGGCTTTTTCCCGAATATGTTCGGCGAGACCTCGGCGCTGGAAATCCTGGGTGAGTTCCTGCCTTCTTATTATCTGCGCAGCGAAGCCGGCCTCGAGGTTCCCGAGGAGATCATCCTCGATGCAGAGCTGCCGGAGGCGACGGCCCTGGCCGAGGCCATCCGCACCTTGCATGGTCGTGATGTGGCCATCCGGCACCGGGTGCGGGAAAACCGCCAGGCATGGCTGCAACTGGCGCGCCTGAATGCCGAGCAGGGGCTTGCCTCGCGGCTGGCCAACCGCACCCAGGTCAGCGCCCGATTTGGCGCCCTGCAGTCGGCCCTGGGGCTGGAGGCCGCCATCACGCGCATGGAGTGCTTTGATATCAGCCATTCCATGGGGGAGGCCACCGTCGCCTCCTGTGTAGTCTTTGACGAGACCGGCCCCTGCCGCCGGGATTACCGGCTCTTCAATATCGAAGGCATTACGCCCGGCGATGACTATGCCGCCATGAAGCAGGCCCTGACCCGGCGCTACAAGAGGCTCAAGGGCGGGGAAGGGCGCTTTCCGGACATTCTCTTTATTGACGGCGGCAAGGGCCAGCTCTCCCAGGCAATCGAGGTGCTGCGGGAGCTGGGCGTGGAGGGAGTGCGCCTGGTGGGCGTGGCCAAGGGGGAGGGGCGCAAGCCGGGGCTTGAGACCCTGGTGTTTCCCGATGGCTCCGACCTTCAGCTCGCAGCCGACTCGCCGGCATTGCACCTGGTACAGCATATCCGTGACGAGGCGCACCGGTTCGCCATCACCGGGCATCGCGCGCGCCGGGGCAAGCAACGCAAGCGGTCCGTCCTGGAGGATGTGCCGGGCGTCGGGCCCAAGAAGCGCCGGGACCTGATCCAGCACTTCGGCGGCATGCAGGAGCTGGTGCGGGCCAGCGTCAAGGACCTCGCGACCGCCCCGGGGATTAGTTTAAGATTGGCCGAAGCCATCTACGACGCCTTGCACAGTCACTGAGCAGCCGACCCCTGTCCGCGGAGATCTCCTTGAGCGCTGCCCCCCTGCTGAACATTCCCAACGCACTGACGCTGCTGCGCATCCTTCTTATCCCGGTCCTGGTCGCCCTGGCCTATGCCCCTTTCGACTGGCGCTACTGGGCCGCCGCGGCCGTATTCCTGGTGGCGGCCATCACAGACTGGTTCGATGGCTACCTGGCCCGTACCCTGAACCAGACCTCCGCCTTCGGGCGCTTCCTGGACCCGGTCGCGGACAAGCTCATGGTGGCCGCGGCCCTGATCCTGCTGGTGCAGACGCACTCGAGCAACATCCTGGTGGTGGTGTCCGCCATCATCATCGTCTCGCGCGAGATCACGATTTCTGCGCTGCGGGAATGGATGGCGGAGATCGGCAAGCGCGCCAGCGTCGCGGTCTCGTATATCGGCAAGCTCAAGACCACCATGCAGATGACGGCCATCACCGTCCTGCTCGTGCATGAGCCCATGCTGGACCTGATAGGCTTTCCGCTGCTGATCGTGGCGGCGGCCCTGACCCTGTGGTCGATGTGCATTTACCTCAAGGCGGCCTGGCCGGACCTCAGGGAATCATGAAAGCGTTGCAGAGCTGATTGACAGCCACTTGCGCATCGGTACAATGCGCCCTCCGTCAGACAACGACGGTCAAAATGCGGGAATAGCTCAGTTGGTAGAGCACGACCTTGCCAAGGTCGGGGTCGCGAGTTCGAGTCTCGTTTCCCGCTCCAGTTTCTCCAGAAAGCCGGCTTATGCCGGCTTTTTGCTTTGGGCGCGATGGTTGGCCTGTTCAAGGTGGGGCCTGCCCATTAACATTGTCCGCTTTCTGAAGCGGCGGAGAGCAGCATGATTAGCGGCAGCATCGTTGCCCTGGTAACGCCCATGCATCGCGATGGCGCGGTGGACTGGGAGGCCTTGCAACGCCTGGTGGAGTGGCACGTGGCGGAGGGCACCAACGCCATCGTCGCCGTGGGCACCACCGGCGAATCCGCGACCCTGGATGTGGACGAGCATCTGGCGGTCATCCGGGCGGTCGTCAAGACCGCCGCCGGACGCGTGCCCGTCATCGCCGGCACCGGCGCCAATTCCACCCGTGAAGCCATCGAGCTGACCCGTGCCGCGATCGACACAGGCGCTGCTGCCTGCTTGCTGGTAACGCCGTACTACAACAAGCCCACCCAGGAAGGCCTCTACCAGCACCACAAGGCCATCGCCGAGGCTGTGGCCATCCCCCAGATACTCTACAACGTGCCGGGCCGCACGGGCGTCGACATGCACAACGCCACCGTGGCCCGGTTGGCCGGCCTGCCCAATATCGTGGGCATCAAGGACGCCACCGGCAACCTCGAGCGTGGCCGCGAACTGATTGGCCTGGTGGGGGAGCGCATGGCGGTCTACTCCGGCGATGACGCCACCGCGCATGACCTCATCCTGCTGGGCGCACGCGGCAATATTTCGGTGACCGCCAATGTGGCCCCGGGGCAGATGTCCCGTCTGTGCGCCGCCGCGCTGCGCGGCGATGCCGCCGAAGCCCATCGTCTCAATGCGCCGCTGGCGGACTTGCACCGTGACCTCTTCATCGAGTCCAACCCGATTCCGGTCAAGTGGGCCCTTCATGAAATGGGACGCATCGACACCGGTATCCGTCTGCCCCTGACTGTCCTGTCCGAGCCCGCTCGCGAGCCGGTCCGCGCCGCTCTGCGCCAGGCAGGCGCACTTTGATGCCGGTGCGCGGCCTCGCCGGCCTGCTGGTGGTGGCCCTGATGGCGGGCTGCTCGTCGCTGCGCGGCCCCGACGAGTACCGGACCGCCCGGGAAGTTCCTCCGCTGGCATTGCCGGCCAATGCCGAAACGCGTCCGATCAAGCCTCTGTATGCGATTCCCCCGGGGCCCGTGCCCCAGACCTGGCCCAAGAAGTTCGTGGTGCCGGCGCCCAAGCCGCTGGTCGTGGCCGCTGACAGCAATGGCGACAAGCCGGCCGCCAGCGCCGCGGCAGTCGCGGACAGGCCCGTGCTGACCCAGGATGGCAATGGCTATCCCCTGGTCAGCATCGGTGGCGACTTCAATGCCATCTGGGACCGCCTTGAGGAAGCCCTGCGGGCGAGCGGCATCAAGGTGGAGGACCGTGACCAGCGCGTGGCCATGTACTATCTCCGCCTCGACGATAGCGCCGGCAAGAATAGCGCCTACCAGTTGCGCGTGGCCCGGGCGCAGAGCGCCTACACCCTGACCCTGCAGGCGGATGGCGACACCCTGGCGCCCCAGGAAACGAGCCGGTCCCTGTTCGAGGCGATCGTCAAGCATTGGCCGGAGGCCGGCGCCAGGCCCTGAGGGGCCGTGCCGCGTCCGGCTCGTCCGTGCTGCCATGGGCAGTCGGGCAAAGCCCAATAACCCGCCGGCAGGCGGAGCGGAGACAGAAATGGAAAAGCGTGAATTGCTGTACACGGGCAAGGCCAAGTCGGTCTACACCACCGATGATCCGGATCGCCTGGTGATTGTCTTCCGCAATGACACCTCGGCCTTCGATGGCAAGCGCATCGAGCAGCTCGATCGCAAGGGCATGGTGAACAATCGCTTCAACGATTTCATCATGGGCAAGCTCGCCGCGGCCGGCATTCCCGTGCACCAGGAAAAACTCCTGTCCGGGACCGAGTCCCTGGTCAAGCGCCTGGCGATGATCCC
>JAJFBF010000101.1 GCA_020697295.1 Moraxellaceae bacterium
TGGCTGAGGGCGCGCGCGAACTCGACGATGCCGGTCTTGTCGGAGACGGAGATGAGGGCCTGCTTCACGGTCTGGCTCATGGGACTTCCTGCTTCAATCTACGGGATTCTGCTCGTGGGCCTGGGGCCCGCCTTGCCGGCAGGGCCGGCATCCTGCCCGGGGCCGCCGGGCGGGAGGACCTTCCGGTCCCCGTGGCGGCCCTCGGGAAGGGTTCGCCACAAATAAAAAAGGGCGTAATCGCCCTTTTTTGGTGTACTTGGACTGCGCTTACATCAGCCCGTGATCCTTGAGCTTCTTGCGCAGCGTGCCGCGGTTGAGGCCCAGGATTTCGGAGGCACGGGTCTGGTTGCCGCGGGTGTATTCCAGCACGACTTCAAGCAGCGGAGCCTCGATCTCGGCCAGGACCATGTCGTAGACATCGGTTACCTGTTCGCCGCCGAGATTGGAGAAGTAGCTGCGCATCGCCTGTTCGACGTGGTCGCGCAGGGTCTGGGCCCCGGCATTCGGGAAGGGTTGCTTGAGAGTGGACATTTCCATGCTGCCGTTGCTGTCGTTGAGGAGTAACGGGTCCATGTTGAGGTTGTTCATGCCGCTCTTACCTCTCCTTCGATAAGGTGTCCGAAACAGTCACGGACGAAAGCCAGTTGCAAAGCCGGCGACTCCAGGGAATTGAAGCGACGGGAAATCGCCGCGCCCTCCGGAAACGATTCGACATACCAGCCGAAATGCTTGCGGGCAAAGCGCAACCCCTGAAGGTCACCATAAAACGCGTAAAGGTCTTCCAGATGTCCCTGAATGATCAGCGCTGTCTCGCCGGGAGCCGGCGCGGGCAGGAGTTCACGGGTACGGAGGAAGTGAATTATGTCGCGAAAAATCCACGGACGGCCATGGGCGCCGCGGCCGATCATAATACCATCGCAACCTGTGCGGACAAGCACATTTTCGGCCTTTTCCGGCGTGTCGATATCACCATTTGCCAGCACCGGAATTGACACCGCCTGCTTGACTTTCGCAATGGTCTCGTACTCCGCTTCGCCCATGTATTTGTCCGCGCGGGTGCGGCCATGCATCACCAGCATCTGGATGCCGCAGTCCTCGGCGATGCGCGCGATCTGCACGCCATTGCGGTTGTCCGGGTTCCAGCCGGTGCGGGTCTTCAGGGTGACCGGCACGTTCACGGCGCCGACCACGGCGGCCAGGATCCGTGCCACCAGCGCCTCGTCCTGCATGAGCGCAGAGCCGGCCAGCCGGTTGCAGACCTTCTTGGCGGGGCAGCCCATGTTGATGTCGATGATCTGCGCCCCCAGGTCGAGGCAGGCGCGCGCCGCCTCCGCCATCATCTGCGGGTCGTAGCCGACGATCTGCACCGTGCGCGGCTCCGGCTCGCCGGTGTAATCCAGGCGCGTGGCCGACTTGCGCGAACTCCACAGGCGCACATCCGAGGCCACCATCTCCGAGACCACATGGCCCGCGCCCCAGCGCCGGCACAGCTGCCGGAACGGGCGGTCGGTGACGCCCGCCATGGGGGCGAGCGCGACAGGGGTCTCAAGGGTATGGGAACCAAGAGTGATGGGCTTGAGCATGGCTCGGCCTGCGCGTGAAAAGGCGCGCATGATACCGGCTGGGGGGGGAGGGGCAAAGCGCGAAGGCGCAAAGCCTGTGGAAATGCGCTGGCCGGTCGTGCCGGCGGGTCAGGGATGGGGCCAGGGAGGCCCTTGTTCAAGAAGACCCAAAAGGTAGAGGCCCCGGGCGCCCGGAGGCACATGCCACCCCGTACGGGCGGCCAGAAGCCGGGTGGACGCTATGCCGGGGAGCGTCCCGCCTCAAAGAACCGGATCGAGGCCATAGCTGATGGCTTCCTGGCCCGGGTCCACGACCTCGATCGAGATCCGGATGGGGGTGTCCGGAGGCATGCGGCGCAGGCGCCGGGCCTCGCCCCTCAGGTACTCGGCGGGCTTCAGCAGGCGGCTCGCAATGACCTCCTCGGCGCTATTGCTGAAGCGCAGGCGCAGCGAGGGGAAGGGCTGGGCAAAGCGGGCGTGGTTCTTGAGGATGGCGTCCACGACCAAGGCGCCGGGAACCAGGGGGTGCTTGCGCACCACCAGCTCATCGACCTTGAGGCGGGTGGGGTCGGGAATGTCCGGCAGGTAGCAGCCCAGGCTCCCGCAGACCCGCTCGAAAACCGGCCGGATCGAGGGCGTGGTGGCCAGCTTTTCGAAATTGAAGAAGATGTACTGGGATGCCAGCAGGGCCAGGGCCAGCAGGCACATGAAGCCCCAGCCCAGTATATAGCCCCAGCGGATGGGGTCGCGCGGAGGCTTGAGGGTGACCGGGGCATCCACATGCGCCAGCGGGCGCTCCAGGGCAAACGGGTTGGCGGCCTGGGGCGCTGGCATACTGCCCGCCGGCTGGCTGAGGTCGTCGTTGTCCAGGAAGCTCAGCACATCGGCATCGTCGCCGAGGAAATCGTCACTCGGCGCGGGAGGCGGCGCCTTGCGGGCGGGGGGCGGGGGTGCGGCGGGCGCGGCCGCCGCCGAGGCAGCGGCGCGCATGCCGACCGCGGCGGCCAGCTTGGGATTCTTCGGCCCGGGCTTGCTCTTCTCGTCGACGATCTCGAGGTCCTTGTTCCGGGCCGCCTTGTGTTCCTCGGTCTCGAGTTCGGACAGGATGTCCTGGGCCCAGGATTCGTCGGCGTTCTCGCTCAGGCGATGGGTATCCCGTTCGGGCTCCAGGAAATTGCTGCCGGCTTCCTCGAGCTGGTCGCTGAGCTCGTCGTCGAAGAGCACGGACTTGCCGGGCGCCGCTTCTACCGGGCTGTCGCTGCCCTTGGCGATGAAGCTGCTGATGTCGTCGTCGCTGAAGCCAAAATCGTCGCTGGCGCCGCCGGGTTCGGGCAACTTCCAGTCATCGGGCTTGCCCTTCGCCTGGCCTGTTTCACTTCCCATCAGGTCCATGGCCCAGGACTCGTCCGCCGGACCGCCCTTGGTCCGCGGCTTGGCCGTGGCCGGTGCGGCCGGGGCCGGTGCCGGCGCCGGTGCGCCCACCAGATGCTGATCGGCCCGGAACACCTGCAGGCAGGAGCCGCAGCGCACACTGCCGCCCTTGGCGGCCAGCTGTGCGTCGGTGATGCGGAACGAGCTGCCGCAATGCGGGCATTTGGTCTGCTTGGCGTCGGTCATCTGAGGATCCTGGATACTGTGCTGGGCGCTTCCACGCGTGCCGATCGGGTCATGGGCCTAATCTACTAGGCGACTGCCGATTTTTACAACGAATTGCGCGATCTTGTGCGCAAGTTCGCTATCAGCGGCGGCGGCCGGAAAGCCGGCACCAGTCCTCTTCCTTGACCGCCAGCCCGTCCATGTCGAACCACTGCCCGTAGACTTCGCGCAGCTCGGCCACCTGGGGCTGGATGATGCCGGAGAGGGCGATCTCGCCGCCGGGGCGGGTGAAGCCGGCCAGGGTGGGGGCGAGCATGGCCAGTGGCCCGGCCAGGATATTGGCCACCACTACGTCAGCTATCACGGCAGGCATGGTTTCGGGCGAGAACACATGGACCCGGTCGCCGACCTGGTTGTGTTCCGCGTTGTTGCGGGTTGCGGTGAGGGCCTGCGGGTCCAGGTCCACGCAATATGCCTCCTTCGCACCCAGCAGCAGGGCCGCCACGGCCAGGATGCCGGAGCCGCAGCCGTAGTCGACCACCACCTTGTCCTTGAGGTCCAGCTTGTCCAGCCACTCCAGGCAGAGCGCCGTGGTGGGGTGGGTGCCGGTACCGAAGGCCAGGCCGGGGTCGAGCAGGAGGTTGATGGCGTCCGGGCGCGGCGGCGGCGTCCAGCTCGGCACCACCCACAGGCGCTCGCCGAAGCACATGGGATGGTAGTGGTCCATCCAGGCTCGCACCCAGTCCTTGTCTTCCAGGACCTCGACCCGATGCGAGGGCAGCGGGTGGCCGAGGCGCGCCTCCATGAACTCCACCACGGCATCCACCTCGGAATCGACCGTGAAGATGCCCACCACGCGCGTGGCATCCCACAGCGGCTGGGCGCCGGGCGGCGGCTCCAGCAGGGGCTGGTCGGCGGAGTCCTCCATGAGCACGGCGGCGGCGCCGACTTCCTCGAGCAGGGCTTCGTATTGCGGCGCGTCGGCCTTGGTGGTTTCGATCTTGAGTTGCAGCCAGGTCATGGGGTCACCAGAAAGCAAAAAAGCGGAGGCCGGGGGCCTCCGCTTGGAGCCAGGGGAAAACGCGCGCCTTAGAGGCCGAGCTTCTTCTCCAGGTAGTGGATGTCGACGCCGCCCTTGGCGAAATTGGCGTCGCGCATGATCTCGTCGCGGTGCAGCGGGATATTGGTCTTGATGCCGTCCACCACGATCTCGTCCAGTGCGTTGCGCATGCGCGCGAAGGCCACGTCGCGCGTCGGCCCGTAGGCGATGAGCTTGCCGATCAGGGAGTCGTAGTTGGGCGGCACCGTATAGCCCGAGTACACATGCGAGTCCATGCGGATGCCGGGGCCGCCCGGAGCGTGGAAATAGTTGATCTTGCCCGGGCAGGGCGTGAACTTCTTCGGGTCCTCGGCGTTGATGCGGCACTCGATGGCATGGCCCTGGATGCGCACGTCCTTCTGGGTCAGCGACAGCCCGAGGCCGGCCGCCACGCGCAATTGTTCCTTGATGATGTCGACGCCGGTGATCATCTCGGTCACCGGGTGCTCCACCTGTACGCGCGTGTTCATCTCGATGAAGTAGAACTGTTCGTTTTCGTACAGGAACTCGAAGGTGCCGGCGCCGCGGTACTTCATCAGCTCGCAGGCCTTGACGCAGGAGTCGGCGACGCGGGCGCGGATCTTCTCGGGGATGCCGGGGGCGGGCGCTTCCTCCACCACCTTCTGGTGGCGGCGCTGCAGCGAGCAGTCACGGTCGCCGAGGTGGATGGCCTTGCCCTTGCCGTCGCCGAGAATCTGGATCTCCACATGGCGCGGATGTTCCAGGAACTTCTCCATGTACACGGTGTCGTCGCTGAAGGCCGCCTTGGCTTCGGAGCGGGTGACGAACAGCGAGTTCAGCAGGGCTGACTCAGTGTGCACCACGCGCATGCCGCGGCCACCGCCACCGGCGGCGGCCTTGATGATGATGGGGTAGCCGATGCGCCGGGCCACCACGATGGCGTTCTCTTCCGTCACCGCGCCGCCGGAACCGGGCACGGTAGGCACGCCGGCCTTCTTCATGGCCTCGATGGCGGACACCTTGTTGCCCATCAGGCGGATGCTGTCCGGACGCGGGCCGATGAAGGTGAAGCCGGACTTCTCGACCGCCTCGGCGAAGTCAGCGTTCTCGGCGAGGAAGCCGTAGCCCGGATGGATGCCCTGGGCGTCAGTGACCTCGGCCGCGGAAATCAGGGCAGGGATGTTGAGGTAGCTGTCCCTGGAGGCGGCGGGGCCGATGCAGACCGCCTCATCGGCGAGGCGCACGTGCAGCAGGTCGCGATCGGCCTTGGAGTAGACCGCGACGGTGCGGATGCCCATTTCCTTGCAGGCGCGCAGGATACGCAGCGCGATTTCGCCACGGTTGGCGATGACCACCTTCTCGAGCATGTCGGCGGTCCCGGTCAGACGATGGTGAGCAGGGGCTGGTCGAATTCCACCGCCTGGCCGTTTTCAACGAGGATGCTCTCGATCGTGCCGCTTTCCTCGGCCTCGATCTGGTTCATCATCTTCATGGCTTCGACGATGCAGATCACGTCGCCTTTCTTCACGGTCTGGCCGACTTCGACGAAGGCGGCGCTGCCCGGAGAGGCGGAGCGGTAGAAGGTGCCGACCATGGGCGAGCGCTGCACGAAGCCGCGCGTCACTGGTTCCACGGCGGCCGGCGCCGGACCCTGGGTGGGCTCCACGGCGGCGGCAGCGGCAGCCGGGGCGGGCTGGGCGGCCGGAGCAGGGCCGGCCACCACGTGCGTCACGCCAGCGGCGGGGCGATGCCGGGCAATGCGGACCGACTCCTCGCCTTCGGTGATTTCGAGCTCGTCAATGCCGGACTCTTCCAGCAGTTCGATCAGTTTCTTGACCTTGCGAATATCCATGCGCAGTTCCGTGAAAAAATGTTGATAAGGGGTCAGGTGGCAGGCTGGCCGAGGCGCTTCAGGGCAAACTCCAGGGCAAGTTCATAGCCCTGGGCCCCGAGGCCACAGATCACGCCGACCGCGACGTCGGAAAAATACGAATGCCGGCGGAATTCCTCGCGGGCATGCACGTTGGAGAGGTGAATCTCCACAAAGGGGAGGGCGACACCGAGCAGCGCGTCGCGCAGGGCGACGGAGGTGTGGGTGAAGGCGCCGGGATTGATGAGGATAAAACGGGTGCCATCCTGGCGGGCCGCCTGCACCCGGTCGACGAGCTGGCCTTCGTGGTTGCTCTGGAAGGCTTCCAGGCTGAGGCCGGCCTCGCTGGCGCGCCAGGTCAGGCGGGCATTGATGGCATCCAGGGTGTCGGCACCGTAGATGCCGGGCTCGCGCGTTCCCAGGAGATTCAGGTTGGGGCCGTGCAGGACAAGAATACCGGTCATGGCGTGTACTTCCTTAAGCGGCGGTCGGCAGGCCGCTTGTTCCCTGTGGTGGTCCGGCTTGTGACCGGCTGGCCGAGGTCCAGGTGCCGGGCTCGGCCGTTATGGCGGCCAAGGGGCATTTCTAGGAATAACCCCTCATCTGGCTGCGAGGTTCCCGAAGTTCGCCGCACAATACCCAAACTGCCGGGGTAAGGCAATGACACCTGCGACTAGGTGGCGGGGAGGAAGCGGGACTCCACCCAGTGAATGAATTCGGCGGCGGACATCTCGCCGAGCAGGCGCAGCGAGGGCTGCTCCTGCCCGTCCCGGCTGAAGGCGAGAAGGGCGGGCAGGCCGGGCAG
>JAJFBF010000036.1 GCA_020697295.1 Moraxellaceae bacterium
CGGCCTTGGTCACGGCCATGGTCATGCCGCGGTCCTTGAAGGAGCCGGTCGGGTTCAGGCCTTCGTACTTCACGTAGATCTCGACATCCTTGCCGAGCATGGCGGGGATGTTCTTCAGCTTGATCAGCGGCGTATTGCCCTCGCCCAGCGAGATGATGCGGGTGTCGTCGGACACCGGCAGATGGTCGCGGTACTTGTTGATCAGGCCGGTGTAGCGGTTGCCGAAGGTCATGGTCGCTCTCTTCAAAAAAATAGTGTGTTCAGGTAATCAACCGTCGAGGTTTTCCAGGCGGATACGCACGACCTTGCCGATGATGTCGTCCAGGGCCTCCATCGCCGCGATGGCCTGGTTCATTTCCTTTTCCTGCACGGGCTTGGTGAGCAGGATCACCGGCACCGAACCGGCTTCATGCGCCGGCTTCTGCAGGATGGCCTCGATGCTGATGCCGCGCTCGGACAGGATGCGCGTGACGTCGGCCAGCACGCCGGGGCGATCGTTGGCCGTGAGGCGCAGATAATAGGAGGTCACCACCTCATCCATGGGCAGGATGGGCGTATCGGCGATGGCATTCGGCTGGAAGGCCAGGTGCGGCACGAAGGCGGTCTTTTCGGCCGCCAGCTCGCGCACCACGTCGACGATGTCGGCGACCACGGCGGAGGCCGTCGGACCGGCGCCAGCGCCGGAACCGTAGTAAAGGGTGGCGCCGACGGGGCTGGACTGCACCAGCACCGCGTTCTTGACGCCATTGACGTTGGCGATCAGGCGCTGCTCGGGGATCAGCGTGGGATGCACGCGCAATTCGATGCCGGTTTCCACGCGGCGGGCGATGCCGAGGTGCTTGATACGAAAACCGAGCTCCTCTGCATAGGACACATCCTCGCGGGTCAGCTTGGTGATGCCTTCCGTGTAGGCCTTCTTGAACTGCAGCGGGATGCCGAAGGCCAGCGAAGCGAGGATGGTGAGCTTGTGCGCGGCATCGATGCCCTCCACGTCGAAAGTGGGATCGGCTTCGGCATAGCCGAGTTCCTGGGCTTCCTTCAGCACGTCGTAGAAGTCGCGACCCTTCTCGCGCATCTCGGTGAGAATGAAATTGCCGGTGCCGTTGATGATGCCGGCCAGCCATTCGATGCGGTTAGCGGCGAGACCTTCGCGCAGCACCTTGATGATGGGCACGCCCCCCGCCACGGCGGCTTCGAAGGCGACGTACACGCCCTTCTGCTCGGCGGCGGCAAAGATCTCGTTGCCAAACTCGGCCAGCAGGGCCTTGTTGGCGGTGACCACGTGCTTGCCGTTCTGGATGGCCTGCATCACCACCTCGCGCGCGGTCGTGGTGCCACCGATCACCTCGACGACAATGTCGACAGCGGGATCGTTGACCACGTCCATGATGTCGCGGCTGACGCGAATGCCGGCGAGGTCGTGGAGTGAGGTGTCACGGCGCATGCCGACATGGGTCACGCGGATATCGTGCCCGGTGCGGCGCGAAATCTCGGCTGCGTTTTCACGCAGCAGGTTGAGGGCGCCGCCACCCACTGTGCCAAGGCCGACAATACCTACGGAAACCGCTTTCACATCATCACCAGAATTCAAGTTTGGAATGCTTGCGCGCCGGCCTGTCCCGAAAGGAAGGGGCAGCTACGCACCAGGCCCGCCCCACCCCGGGACAGGCCGCCATCGCGCCCGACCCGGTGGCCGGCAAGCCCCCTGGGGGCAGGCGGCAAGGCGCTGGCCCCGCCGATCCGGGGAAGGTGGGTCAGGGGGCGGACGGAGGCGCGCAACATTATTGTCCACCCCCGGCTTTGTCAAACCGGAGGCGGCCCGAAGGCGCGGAAAATCAGCGCAGTTGCAGGGTCTTGGCAAGCTGCTCGGCAGGCACGTAGCCGCCCAGCTGCATGCCGTCCTCGGAGAAGATGGCCGGCGTACCCCGGACCCCGAGCTCAGTGCCGAGATCGTATTGCTTGTTGACCGGGTTCTTGCAAAGCGCCGTGGCGGCAGCCAGGGCGGTCCCGCGCTTGGCGTCGGTCATGGCGCGCTGCCGATCCTTGGCGCACCAGACACTGGACAGCTTGCCGGCGACGGGCGATTTCGTCCCGCCGCGGGGGAAGGCCAGGTAGCGCACCTCGACCCCGCGCTGGTTCAGCTCAGGCACCTCCGCATGGAACTTCCGGCAGTAGCCGCAATCCACGTCCGTAAATACATACAGGACGCGCTTGGTCTTGCCGGTGGCCGGAAAGATCACCATGTCCTCGCGCGCGACCTTGGCCAGCGCCTGGCTGCGGTCGACCGCCAGCATCTGGTCGGTCACGCTGGCAAAGGCGCTGCCCTTGATCTCGAGCAGGTCGCCCTGGAGCATGTAGCGGCCATCCCCGGTCACGATCACCGGCTCGTAGTTGCGCGTGGTGACCTGGTACAGCCCCGCAGGAAAGCCTTCGACCGGCATGAGCTTGACCGAGGTGACCTCGGCCTCCGGCAGGACTGCCTTGAGGCGGGAACGGATCAGCGACTCCGGGTCCGCGGCCTGCACCAGCGGCGCCATCAGCCCCACGGCCACCATCAGGAGACCTGCGTAGAACTTCTTCATTGTTGCCCTCCGGTAAATACGCATTAATCATAAGCTCGGGCCGGCGCTTGCGCCGGTAGCGCCCGTGTAAACGGCAAAGCAGAGCGACCGGGGCCCTGCCCGGCTAGCCGCGGGGATGATGGCGCGCATGCAGGTCCTGCAGGCGCTGGCTGGCGATGTGGGTATAAATCTGGGTCGTCGACAGGTCTCTGTGCCCCAGCAGCATCTGCACCACGCGCAAGTCCGCGCCGTGGTTGAGCAAGTGGGTGGCGAAGGCATGCCGCAGGGTGTGGGGCGACAACGCACGCTCGATGCCGGCCGCCCGCCCCAGCTGCTTTATGCGGTACCAGAAGGCCTGTCGGCTCATGAACTCCCCTTCCCGGCTGGGAAAGAGGGCTTCGCTTGCAGAACCCGCCGCCAGTTGTGGCCGCGCTTCCGCCGCGTAGCGCTCCAGCCAGTCCATGGCGGTTTCATTCATGGGCACCAGGCGCTCCTTGGCGCCCTTGCCGGTGACGCGTAAAAAGCCGCCCCGAAAGTTCGGCTGGTCCACGCGCAGCCCCACCAGCTCCGACACGCGCAGGCCGCAGGCATAGAGCAGCTCCAGCATGGCGCGGTCGCGCAGGCCCAGCGGGGTCTCGACCAGGGGCGCGGCAAGCAGCGCCTCGACCTCGGCCTCGGACAAGTCCTTGGGCAGGGGCCGGCCCAGCTTCGGCGAGTCGAGGTTCAGGGTAGGGTCACCGGCGAGGCGGTGCTGGGACAAATGAAAGCGATAAAAACGGCGCACCGCGGACAGGAAGCGCGCACGCGAGCGCGGATGCAGCCCTTCCTGCGCCAGCGCCTCGATATAGCGCACGAGATCGGCATGCTCCAGCGCCAGCAGGGGACGAGGCTCGGCCCAGCGCGCCAGGCGCTGCAAGTCGGAGAGATACGCCGCCACCGAATGCCGGCTCAGGCCCTCAACCGCGAGCTTGCTGCGGAACTGGCGCAGCTCCGGAGGCTCGGGCAGGAGGGCGGCGTCCGCCTTGGGGCGTCCGCGCGGACGCTTCACGAGAGTGGTCATGGGCCAAGCATACCGGAGAGCCCGGGCCTGCAGGAGCCTTGCGGGCCGGGTTTGCGCCGCTGTCCACGTCAGCCGGCAAGCGCAAACCCCGGAAAAGCAAAAGGCGGCCCGAGGGCCGCCTTTTGCGCGTGCTTGCCGAAGCCGCCGGATCAGCGCGGACGAGCGGTAAGCTTTTCCTTGATACGCGCGGACTTGCCCGAACGATCGCGGAGGTAGTACAGCTTGGCGCGACGGACATCGCCGCGGCGCTTCACTTCGATGCTGGCGACCACCGGGGAATGGGTCTGGAACACACGTTCCACGCCCACGCCGTTGGAGATCTTGCGCACCGTGAAAGCGGAGTTCAGGCCGCGATTCTTGATGGCGATAACCACACCTTCGTACGCCTGCAGACGCTCGCGATCACCTTCCTTGACCTTCACCTGCACGACGACGGTGTCGCCGGGAGCGAAAGCGGGAATGTTCTGCTTGAGTTGGGACTGTTCGACGTATTGAACCAGGGGATGCTTGCCGCTCATGGCATTTCCTCAAAAATGGCTGCAGAGGCTGTGGGCGCGCTTCCCAAGGGAAATGCCCGGCGCATGCCAACCGTTACACATCAGGCCCGGGATCGGGCCCATGGAGATAGGGCCGCCTAAAGGCTGGCCCCATCCTCGCCGCTGTCGCGGCGGATTTCGTCGAGCAGCTTGCGCTGCTCTTTATCCAGCGCGGCTTTTTCCAGGAGATCGGGCCGGCGCTGCAGTGTTCGTTCCAGGCTCTGCCGGCGACGCCAGCGGCGGATGGCCGCATGGTCTCCGGAGAGCAGGACCGCCGGCACTTCCTCGCCCTCGTAGACTTCGGGGCGGGTGTAGTGCGGGCAATCCAGCAGGCCGTCGGAGAAGGAGTCTTCCGCCGCCGAGGCCTCGCTGCCGAGCGCGCCCGGCAGCAATCGCGTCACCGCGTCGACCAGCACCATCGCCGGCAGCTCACCGCCGGAGAGGACATAGTCGCCAATCGACCACTCGGCATCGACCTCGCGCCGGATCAGGCGCTCGTCGATGCCCTCATAGCGGCCGCAAAGCAGGATGAACGCCTGTCCTGCGGCCAGCTCGCGCACGCCGGCCTGCGTCAGCACGCGGCCCTGCGGCGAGAGATAGATCACTTGCGGCTGCAGGCCTTTCGCCTGCGCCGCCGCTTTCGCGGCGGCGATCGAGCGGCGCAGCGGCTCGATCAGCATCACCATGCCGGGACCGCCCCCGTAGGGCCGGTCATCGACGCGGTGGTAGGCATCCTCGGTAAAGTCCCGGGGATTCCAGAATTCCAGGTTGACCAGTCCGTTCTTGACCGCGCGGCCGGTAATGCCGCTGTCGGTCAGTGCCCGGAACATGTCGGGAAAGAGGCTGACCAGCCCTATCCACATGCTCAGAAGCCGGGGTCCCAGTCGACAGTGATCACGCGACCGACAAGGTCGACGTTCTTCACCACCGAACCGGGCAGCCAGGGAACAAGGCGTTCATTGCGATCCAGGCTCTCCGCCGTGCCCTGCACCACCAGCACGTCGTTGGATCCAGTTTCCATGAGGCTGTGCACGATCCCGAGCAGGACGCCGGCCTCGGTGCGCACCTCGAGATCGACGAGGTCGGACCAGTAATAGTCCCCTTCCTCGAGCTCGGGCAGCGCCGTCTTCGGCACCAGGATCTCCTGGTTCTTCAGCGTCTCGGCCACGTTGCGGTCGGTCACGATGTCGAGCAGGGCGACCACGCCCTTGCCCTGTTCGCGCCATTCCACGACCTTGACGGCCTTCAGGCCGTCACGGCTTTTCAGGTACCAGGGCCGGTAGCCGAAGATATTGCTGACCGGGTCGGTCTGGGACTGCACCCAGACCCAGCCCTTGATGCCATGGGGCGTGGACACATGCCCCACGGCGATCAGGTCGTCCGCGGAAACCGCGGAGGCGGCGGCGGACGCCGCCTTGCCGGGGACCATATCAGGCCTTGCCAGCTTCCTTCACCAGCGCGGCAACGCGCTCGGAAGGCTGGGCGCCCTGGGACACCCAGTACTGGTAGCGCTCGGAATTGACGCGAAGGCGTTCTTCCTTGCCGACCGCGACCGGGTTAAAGAAACCCACGCGCTCGATGAAGCGGCCGTCACGGGCGCTACGGCTGTCGGTCACCACGACCTGGTAAAAAGGACGCTTCTTGGCGCCGCCACGGGCTAAACGAATGGTCACCATGCTTGTTGCACCTGCAAATTAAGGCGTAATGCCTTGTAAAAACCGGTTTTCGGACAGCCTTGAACCCGGGACCGTCCCGAAAGGCCGCATAGTCTACGCGAAATCCCCCCGCAATGAAACCGGCATTCCGCTATGCTTCGCCGCCTTCCGGGAGCCCCTTTTCATGCCGCAATCCCCTGTCCTGCGCGGCGCCGCCCTGCTGGCGCTGTCCGCCACGCTGTTCGCCACCATGGGCGTCTTCATCCGCCTGGCCTCGCATACGGTGGACAACGAAATCGTGGTGTTTGCGCGCAACCTGGCCGGGCTGCTCCTGCTCTTGCCGGTGATGCTGCTGCACCGGGGCACGGGCTTCCGGACCACGGTCTTCACCCGGCATCTCTGGCGCACGCTGACCGGACTGACTGCCATGTACGGCTTTTTCTACGCCATTGCCCACCTGCCCCTCTCCAGCGCCATGGTCTTCACGTATTCCTCGCCGGTCTTTATCCCGCTGGTGGCCTGGCTCTTCCTCAAGGAGCCCATGACCCGGCGGGCCTGGGCCGCGGCCCTGGTCGGCTTTGCCGGGGTGCTGCTGGTGTGCAAGCCCGCCGGCGGCCTGTTCAACCACTTTGCCCTGATCGGCATCGGCTCCAGCATCCTGGCCGCCACCGCCTTTGTCACCGTGCGCGCGCTGGGGGCGACCGAGCCGGCCACCCGCGTCGTCTTCTACTTCGCCTTCCTGTCGACGCTGGTATCGACGGTCCCGCTGGCTTGGGCCGGCCGCGCCATCACGGCCCATGAGTTCTGGCTGCTGGCCGCGGTCGGCCTGCTGGCGACGCTGAGCCAGCTTTGCCTGACCCGCGCCTATGCGCTGGCGCCCGCCAATCGCATCGGCCCTGTCACCTATCTTGCGATCGTGGTGGCGGGCGCCTGGGCCTGGGTCTTGTGGGGGGAGAAGCCGGATGCCTATGCCATTACCGGCATCGGACTGATCTTCGCCGCTTCGCTGGTCAGCTTGCGCCGGGGCTGAACGCGCAGGCTCAGGCACCCGGGTTACCCCCTGTTTTCGGGGTACCTTTCCCGTCTCAGGCACATTACGTTAGCGTCACTACTTTTAAGGGAATGAGCGTCATGATTTTTGATTCCGTCACCCGCCTGCAGGCCTGCGGCTTGGCCCTTGCCCTCGGCTTCGGCCTCCTTTCTGGCTGCAACAGCGACAGCGCGAGCAGCACTGCGCCGGTCGCCAGCATTGCCGGAACCGCCGCAGTTGGCGCACCGCTAAGTGGTGCCGGCATCATCGTGCGCTGCGGCAGCGGCATCACCCGCAACGCAACCGCCAATGCCAGCGGCGGTTACTCCGTGAGCGTGCCTACCAGCAGCCTGCCATGCGCCCTGCGCGCCACCCCCGCTGGTGGCGGCCAGGCCCTGCACTCCGTCACCAGCGGCACCGGCGCCGCCATCACCGCCAACATCACCCCGCTCACTGACCTCATTGCCGCCCTCGCCGTGAATACCGTGGCAGGCGAGGCGCTGGCAGCCTGGTTTGCAAATCCGTCCAACCTGACCGGGGTCGGCAGTGGCCTGGGCACGGCGCAAACCACGCTGGAAACCGCACTCACGACGGCAGGCTACACCCTGCCCTCGCCCTTCGCCCCTTTCGACACGACCTTCACCCCGTCTGCCGGCGACGCCTATGACGACCTGCTCGAGGCGATTGCCGCCGCCATCGCCGATGACCCGGCCGTGGCCGACTACGCGACGCTGCTCGCCAACTTTGTCGGCAGCAACGGCAGCACCCTGCCCGACGCCGTTGCAGGCGGCACCGATCCCGAGGCGGCGTCAGGACTGGAGCTGGTGGCGATCTATGCCGGCACCTGGGCCGTCACCGGCAACACCCGCGGCACGGTCACCATTAGCAGCGATGGCAGCACCATTGATTTCGACGCGGGCAAGACGTTCGTGATCAGCGGCGACAACGTCTACAACCGCATCCCCAACTTCCCGGCGGAGCCACGCGTGCAAGTCGAGCTGTTCCCGGCGGACGAGGCGCAGCAGCGCATCCGCATCTTTGTGAACACTGCCGACAAGACCCAGCCGCTAAGCTTCGTGTACTACCCGAGCGTACTCAGCGACGCCGGCGCAATCACTGCCACCGTGGGTGGCGGCGCATAAGTCACCTATCCCGGAGGCGATCAGCCTCGAGACGAACGCCAGTACGAATACCCTTGCAGCGTCGAACTTGCGACCCTGCCTCACGCGCCGGCCTGACAGCCACCCATGAAAAAGCCCGCTGACAGCGGGCTTTTTTCGGTCGGGGCCAGGCTCACTTCTTCTTGAAGCCGTCCGGCAGCTTGAGGCCGCCCGGACCCGGCAGGCCACCGCCCGGCATGCCACCGGGGCCGCCCATGCCGGGAGGCATGCCGCCGCCTCCCATCATGCCCTGCATGCCGCGCATCATCTTCATCATGCCGCCCGGGGAGGACAGCTTCTTCATCATCTTCTCCATCTGGCCATGCTGCTTGAGCACGCGGTTGACGTCCTGGATCTGGGTGCCGGAGCCGGTGGCGATGCGGCGCTTGCGCGAGCCGTTGATAAGGTCGGGCTTGCGGCGCTCGGCGGGCGTCATGGAGAGGATGACGGCCTCCATCTGCTTGATGGCCTTTTCCGGCGCGCCACCGGCCATGGCCTGCTGCACCGCGGCGGCATTCATGCCGGGCAGCTTGTCGAGCAGGCCGCCCATGCCGCCGAGGTTACGCATCTGCTGGAACTGGTCGAGCATGTCCTGCAGGTCGAAGCCCTTGCCCTTCTTCAGCTTCTTGGCGAGCTTCTCGGCCTTTTCCTTGTCGATCTTGCGCTCGACTTCTTCCACCAGCGACAGCACGTCGCCCATGCCGAGGATGCGCGAGGCGATACGCTCGGGATGGAAGGGCTCGAGGGCATCGGATTTTTCGCCGATGCCGAGGAACTTGATGGGCTTGCCGGTCAGCGTGCGTACCGACAGCGCGGCGCCGCCACGCGAATCGCCGTCGGCCTTGGTGAGGATGACGCCGGTCAGCGGCAGCGCCTCATTGAAGGCTTTCGCGGTATTGGCGGCATCCTGGCCGGTCATGGCGTCCACCACGAACAGCGTCTCGACCGGATTGATGGCGGCATGCAGGCGCTTGATCTCGGCCATCATGTCTTCATCGATGGCGAGGCGGCCGGCAGTGTCGATGATGACCACGTCGGCGAACTTGAGCTTGCCCTCGGCGATGGCGCCGCGGGCGATATCGATCGGGTTCTGCTCGGCGCTGGAGGGGAAGAACAGCGCGCCCACTTCGCGGGCCACCGTCTCGAGCTGCTGGATCGCGGCAGGACGGTAAACGTCGGCGGAGGCGACCAGCACTTTCTTCTTCTCGCGCTCCATCAGGAAGCGGGCGAGCTTGCCAACGGTCGTGGTCTTGCCCGCGCCCTGCAGGCCGGCCATGAGGATGACGGCTGGCGGGGCGGCGTGCAGGTTCAGCGACTCGTTGGCGTCGCCCATGGTGCGCACGAGCTCGTCATGCACGATCTTGACGAAGGCCTGTCCGGGCGAGAGGGCCTTCATGACCTCCTGCCCGAGGGCCTGCTCGCGGATGCGCTCGATGAAGTCCTTGACCACCGGGAGGGCGACATCGGCCTCCAGCAGGGCCATGCGCACCTCGCGCAGGGTGTCCTTGATGTTGTCCTCGGTCAGGCGCCCGGTGCCGGTGACGTTGCGCAGGCTGTGACTGAGGCGATCGCTAAGATTGTCGAACATGGCTGATCCGCCGGAACAAAAAATACAGGCGGCCGATTATAGGAGCCCTGCCCCCCCTGTCCATGCTTTCCGGGAACCCCCTTGTTCCGGGGGAGCCCGATGCCGCCGGCCTCCATTGCCGGCTGCCTGTCTGTTTGTTCAGCAGGCAGTCGTGTGCCTAACTGATAATGTCCACAGGCCGGAAGCTTGGGCGCCGGCCAATCCAGTCGTGGCAAGGGATATCCATGAGGACAGGCTTCTCGACGGCAATGCAGGCCCTGTGCCTCGGGGCAGTGCTGGCCTGCGCGCCAGCCCTGGCCAGCAACAGCGCCGCCGACATCAAGACCGCCTTCATCTACAACTTTGCCAAGTTCGTGGAATGGCCCGCTGCGGCCTTCGCGAGCGAGCGCAGCCCCCTCGACCTCTGCGTGGCCGGCATTGCCCTGGAAGGGCACCTGCGAGTGCTGGAGGGACGCGAGGCCCAGGGCCACCCCATCCAGGTACGGCAGCTGCGCAGCCATGAAGCCCCACTGGGCTGCCATATCCTGGTGGTCGGCGCCCTGGAGCCTGCCGAACGGATCCAGCTGCTGCAGTCCCTGGCCCGCAGCGCCGTGCTCACTATCGGGGATGGCAGCGACTTTACGCGCGACGGCGGCATGATTGCCCTGTTCGTGGCCGCCAACCGTGTGCAGTTTTCCGTCAACCTCGTGCCCGCCCAGGGCGCCGGCCTCAAGCTCAGCTCACGCATGCTGCAATTGGCCCACTCCGTCCGCGGAGGCACGCCATGAGTGCCCGCCAGCATTCCCTCCAGCGCAAGTTCCTCGGGGTGCTGCTGCTGAGCGCAGGACTGGCCATGCTCCTGTCCTGGCTCGCGTTCGCCGTCAACGCCGCGTTCCGGATGGAGCAGGACCTCAACACCCGCCTCTCCACCCTCGCCCGCGCCACCGCGCTCAACAGCCAGGCCGCCATGGCCTTCGGCGATGCCCGCGAAGCCGCGCAGATCCTGCACTCACTGCGCGCCGACACCAGCATCACCTATGCCTGCCTGGTGAACCGTGACAACCGTATCTTCGCCAGCGTGACCTTCCGCCAGCAGGGCGAGAAATGCATGCGCAACGAACCCCGAGGCCTGCTGTCTCCGCTCGTGCACATGGATACACCTGTGGAGTTGCAAGGCGAAACGCTGGGCTATCTGCATATTGATGCCGACAGTACGGCCCTGTGGCGAAGCCTCGCCATTTACCTCTTGATCATGGGCGCGCTGGCGCTGGGCGCGCTGCTGCTGGCCAGCCTGCTGGCGCTGCGCCTGATCCGGCAGGTGACCACCCCCATCCTCCGCCTGGCGGCCACGGCGGAGAGTGTATCGGCGGCGCAGAGCTACGATTTGCGCGCCGAAGGCGGCGGGGACGACGAGATCGGGCTGCTGATCCACCGCTTCAACGAGATGCTGGCGCAAATCGAGGCCCGCGATGCCGAGCTCGGCCAGCATCGCGAGGGACTCGAACAGCTGGTGGCGGAGCGTACGCTGCAACTGCGCCAGGCCAAGGACTCGGCAGAGGCGGCCAACCGGGCCAAGTCCCTCTTCCTTGCCATGATGAGCCATGAGATCCGCACCCCCATGAACGGGGTACTGGGCATGACCGAGCTGTTGCTCGACAGCCCCCTCAATCCGGAGCAGCGGCATTGGGCCGAGGCTGTGCATACCTCCGGTGAATCCCTGCTCTCCATCATCAATGACATACTGGATTTCTCGAAGATCGAAGCCGGCAAGCTGGAGCTGGAGAGCATCGATTTCGACCCGGCGCGGGTGACCCGGGACGTCGTGGAGCTGCTTTCCGAGCGCGCCCGCAACCGCGGGCTGGCCCTGGAATGCGAGATCGCCGTGGATGTGCCCATCGTGGTCCGGGGCGATCCCAACCGGCTGCGCCAGATCCTGGTCAACCTGATGGGTAACGCCCTCAAGTTCACCGAGCGCGGACGTATCCGGGTAACGCTCGGCAATGCCGGCCAGGACGGGGACCGCATCCGCCTGGCCTTCGAGGTCATGGATACCGGTATCGGCATGAGCGCGGAATCCCAGGCGCAGCTCTTCCAACCCTTCGTGCAAGTGGACAGCTCGCATGCGCGCCGTTTTGGCGGCACCGGCCTCGGCCTTGCCATCGTCCGCCAGTTGGTGGAAATGATGGGGGGGGACATCGTCGTGGCCTCCGTGCCCGGCGAGGGCAGCCGCTTCCGCTTCACGCTCGCCATGGCCGCCACGGCCTCGACACCGGCACTTATCCCGCCGCTGGAGGCGCAGCGCGGGCTGCGCCTGGACGGCCTGCATGTGCTGCTCGCCGAGGACACCCCCACCAACCAGGAGGTGGCGCGCGCCATGTTGCGCCAGCTTGGCTGCATGGTCTCGGTGGTGAGCGACGGCCGCGCTGCCGTGGAGGCTTTCCGGCGCCATCCTCCCGACATCGTGCTCATGGACTGCCAGATGCCGGAGATGGACGGCTTCGAGGCCACGCGCCAGATCCGAGCCCTTGAGCTCGAACTGGGCCTGCCGCCCACCCCGGTGGTCGCGGTCACGGCGGGCATCCTCCGCGACGAGCGCGACGCCTGCCTGGCCAGCGGCATGAACGACTTCCTGGCCAAGCCCTTCCGGCGCATCAACCTCATCGAAGTACTGCAACGCTGGCGACCGCGGTCGACCGGCGCATCCGGCAAAAGGACTTAGTCATGAAAACGCGCATCAGGGATTGCTGCGTACTCTCTCCTCTCCTGCTCCTCTCCCTCTCCTGGCTGCCGACACCGGCCCTGGCGGAGGGCGACCTGCTGGCCCTGCCCTTCGAGGACCTCGCCCGGCTGCAGGTCAGTATCGCCACCGGCACGCCCCGCTCCCTTGCCTCCGCCCCCGCCGCCGCCACTGTCATCACCGCGCGCGAGCTTGACGCCCTGGGTGTGCGCGATATCGGCGAGGCACTGGAGGCGGTCCCCGGTCTGCATGTGTCCAATGGCAGCTTCCAGTACGCGCCACGCTATTTCATCCGCGGCATCACCTCGAGCTACAACCCGCACACCCTGGTGCTGGTCAACGGCCTGCCCCAGACCAGCCTCTTCCTGGGCGACCGCGGCGAACGCATCCCGAACCTCTACAGTCTGCCGGTACAGATGCTGGAGCGTATCGAGATCATCCGTGGGCCGGGGTCCGCCCTTTACGGCGCCGATGCCTTTGCCGGCGTCATCAACCTCATCACGAAATCGCCGCTCGACGAGAAAGGTGGCGAGCTCAGCGTCAGCGCGGGCAGCTTTGCCACCCATCGCGCCAGCCTGCTCCAGTCCGTCCGCGTCGGCGGCGCCACTGCGCTCGTCTCCGCCGCCTGGCTGGAGACCGACGGTGACAGCTCGGCGGTGATCACCTCCGATGCGCAAAGCAATATCGATGACCTTGGCCTCGGCCCCGCCGCTTCACTGGCGCCGGCGCCGGTGCCGACCATGGCACGCGCCTACGATTTGCGCGGGGACCTGCTCATGGGGGATTTCCGACTTCGCCTGGGCTGGATGGAAGCCTGGGACACTGGCGCCGGCCAGGGACTCAACCAGGCCCTGGACACCACCAGCCGGGCCCGGCACCACCGCGGTCACTTCGACCTGGGCTGGAGCCGTGACGGCCTCGTCCCTGACTGGCGGCTCGAGGCCCGGCTCAGCTACCTCTACAGCGACAACCGCAACAACGGGGTGCGCCTTTATCCGGCCGGAGCCTTTTTTGGCAGCTTTCCCGACGGCGTCTGGGCCCGCCCCAACCTCTTCGAGGAAAACGCCCGCGCCGACCTGAGCGCGACCCACACCGGGCTCCAGGATCATGTCCTGCGCCTGGGCGCCGGCTTCTACTGGGGCGATCTTTTCAAGTCCACCACCGTCAACAACTACATACTTGGCGGCCCCGTGCCTGTACCCCGGCCCGCGCCCCGGGATGTGAGCGACACCCCCGATGTGTTCCAGCCGGAAAACCAGCGCACCAGCCATTACCTCTTCGCGCAGGACGAATGGAATCTGGCGCCGGACTGGAGCCTCACGACCGGCCTGCGCTACGACCGCTACTCGGACGTCGGCACCACCCTGAATCCGCGCCTGTCCCTGGTCTGGAACACCAGTTCGACCCTCACCAGCAAGCTGATGTATGGCGAGGCCTTTCGCGCGCCCGCCTTCTTCGAATTGTATGGCAGCAACAATCCGGTCGCGCTCGGCAACCCGGCGCTCAAGCCGGAGAAACTGCGCAGCACCGAATTTGCCCTGGGCTGGAAGCCCCTGCCCACGATGACCTGGGACAACAGCGTGTTCTACCTCCATATCCACGACTTCATCGACTTCGAAAGCGATCCCGGCCAGCCCACCTTTACGGCGCGCAACAGCTCCCATATCAGCGGGCAAGGACTGGAAAGTGAATTGCGCCAGCAGTTCGGCGGCAGCGTCGAGCTGCTGGTCAACTACAGCAAGCAGCGCCTGCGCAAGGACTCCGGCGCCCCTCTCGCCTTCGCCCCGCGCGAAGAAGCCCACCTGCGCACCATCTGGAAGCCGGCGCCACGCTGGCAGTTGACCCCGCAACTCAACTGGATTGGCGAGCGCGAGCGCGAGGCCGGGGACAGGCGCGCCCCGCTGCAGGGCTACCTTACCGCCGACCTGGCCTTGCGCCACTCCCTGGCGGCGGCGCTGGACCTCGGCCTGGTGGCGCGCAACCTGGGCAATACCGATGTCCGCGAGCCCAGCCGCGGCCCCGGACCGGGGCAGGTCCAGCCCGGCATCCGCAATGACCTGCCGCAGGCCGGCCGCAGCCTGAGCGTGGAGCTGAAGGGACGCTGGTAACAGCTGCTTGCTTCAAAGCCCCCCTCCCTTGTGCGACACTGCGGGCTCGCCTGAAACGGCTTGCGCCATCCGCGCGATGCCCTCACTTCCACCTCACTTCCGGAAACCCTGGATCATGCCCACCCTGGCCGGCTTGAGCGCCGCCTTGCTGTATGTGCTTGCCAGCCTTCTGCTTGCCCGGCAGCTCGTCCGTCACGAAACGCCCCATACCGCACGCATCCTGGGCCTTGGCGCCCTGGCCCTGCCCCTGCACCTGGTCAGCCTGCAGGCGGCGATCTATGCCGGCGGCGGACTCGACCTCAGCCTTTTCAACATGGTCTCGCTGGTAGGCTGGCTGATCGCCACGCTTTCCATCGCCATGAGCCTCTACCAGCCCGTGGTCAGCCTGACCCTGGGCGCCTTTCCGCTGGCCACCCTGGGCATCCTGCTGTCGCTGTTCGCGCGAGACACCTACACGCCCCTGCACGGGCTGTCGCCGGGCGTGCAAAGCCATATCCTGTTGTCGATCCTGGCCTACAGCGTGCTCACCTTCGCCGCCGGGCATGCGGTGCTGCTGGCGGTGCAGGACCGCCATCTGCGCCAGCACCGGCGCGGCTTCCTGCAGACCCTGCCGCCCCTGGTGACCATGGAGCGCTTGCTCTTTGACCTGATTGCCATCGGCTTCGTGCTGCTCTCGGTGGCCATCGTGACGGGCTTCCTCACCCTGGAAGATTTCTTCGCCCAACACCTGGCGCACAAGACCGCCTTCACCCTGGCGGCATGGGCGGTATTTGCCGTCCTGCTCGGCGGGCGCCACTGGCTGGGCTGGCGTGGCGCCACCGCCATCCGCTTCACGTTGTGGGGCTTCGCGCTGCTGCTGCTGGGCTTTTATGGCAGCAAGGCCGTGCTCGAGCTGGTGCTGCACACGCCTGCCTGAGCCCATCCACTGACTCCCCTCGCAGGACGGAACTGACGTGGACAACCTTTCCCCGGCCTTGCTCTATGGCCTGCTCACCGCCTGCATCCTGTTCTCGGCCTTTTTCTCCGGCGCCGAGACCGGGATCATGACGGCGAACCGCTATCGCCTGCGCCACCAGGCGCGCATGGGCGACAAGAGCGCCCAGCGCGTGCTGCGCCTGCTGGCCCAGCCCGACCGCCTGATCGGCGTCATCCTAATCGGCAACACCCTCGCCAATATCGCGGCCGCGGCGCTGGCGGCCCTTGTCGGCCTGCAACAGGGCGGCAACGTTGGCCTCGCCCTGGGGGTGGGACTGCTCACTTTCGTCATCCTGATCTTCGGCGAGGTCGGCCCCAAGACCTTCGCCGCGCGCCACCCCGAGCGCGTGGCGCATGTCGCCGCCTTCCTGCTGGCGGTACTGATGCCGCTCATGCGGCCACTGGTCTGGATCGTCAACATCAGCGCCAACACCCTCTTCCGCCTCGACTCCATCGCGCGCGGCGAACAGCGCCTCAACAGCGACGAGCTGCGCGCACTGGTGCAGGACGTGTTCATCCCTCGCCAGCACCGCAGCATGCTGCTGGGCGTGCTCGAGCTCGACAACATCACCGTGGACGACATCATGGTGCCGCGCGGCGAGGTGCAGGGCCTCGACATCGAGGAGGACATCGACACCATCGTCAGGCAGCTGCGCCGGACCCAGCACACGCGCCTGCCGGTGTTCCGCGGCGAGCTCAACAACTGCGTGGGCATCCTGCACGTGCGTAACAGCACCCGCTTCCTGGGCAATCCCGAGCTGACCAAGTCAGAGCTGCTGCAATACGTGCGCGAGCCCTATTTCGTGCCGGAAGGAACCACCCTGCCCACGCAGCTGGTGCAGTTCCAGAAGCTGAAGCGGCGCTTCGCGCTGGTGGTGGACGAGTACGGCGACGTGCAGGGCATCGTGACCCTGGAAGCCATCCTCGAGGAGATCGTGGGCGAGTTCACCACGCGCATCGGTGACAACCACAAGGACATGGTGCGCCAGGCGGATGGCTCCTGGCTTATCGACGGCGCCGCCACCCTGCGCGACATCAACCGCCTGCTGTCCTGGCAATTGCCGGTGAGCGGGCCCAAGACACTCAACGGCCTGATCCTGGAAACCCTGGAGACGATCCCGGAGTCGGCGCTCTCGCTGCGCATCGGCGAGTACTGCATCGAGGTGCTGCAGATCCGCGACAATGCCGTCAGGTCGGCGCGGGTGATTCCCCCGGCCACGCTGCCCGCCGCGCGATAAAAAACCGCCAGCTGGCGGTTTTTTTTGCTACGGCGGCAGCAAGCTGGACCAGGACAGCCGGCGGCGATGCTTCCCTTCGCCATCAATACCGCCGGCGTGGCTGAAGGGCACAGGCCGGAGCGCCGCACTGTCGCCGCCTGGCGTCAGAGCTCGACCTTGATGGCCGCGATCACGGCGCGGGCCTTCGCCCGCGCCTCGTCAATGCTGTCGCCCAGCGCCAGGCCCACGCCCAGGCGACGCGAGCCATGCACCTCGGGCTTGCCGAAGAGCTTGAGGTCGGTGTCGGGGGCGGCCAGCGCCGCGCCGAGGTTGCCGAAGCGCATGTCGCTGGAATCGCCCTCGACCAGCAAGGCGCAGGAAGCCGCCGGGCCATGCTGGCGAATCACCGGGACGGGCAGGCCGAGGATGGCGCGGGCATGCAGGGCAAACTCGGACAATGGCTGTGAAACCAGGGTGACAAGACCGGTATCATGCGGACGCGGCGACACCTCGCTGAACCAGACCTTGTCACCTTTCACGAACAGCTCGACGCCGAAAATTCCCCAGCCCCCGAGCGCGGCGGTGATCCGGTCGGCGATATGCCGGGCCTCGGCGAGCGCGGCGGCGGACATGGGCTGCGGCTGCCAGGACTCGCGGTAATCGCCGTCGACCTGGAGGTGGCCAATGGGCTCGCAAAAGCTGGTGCCGCCGGCATGCCGCACCGTCAGCAGGGTGATCTCGTAGTCGAAGTCGATGAAGCCTTCGACAATGACGCGACCGGCGCCGGCGCGGCCGCCGGCCTGCGCATAGGCCCAGCTTTGCTCGAGATCAGCCTCGGAGCGCAATACGCTCTGGCCCTTGCCCGAGGACGACATTACCGGCTTGGCCACGCAGGGAAATCCAACCTCGCGCGCGCCCTGCGCAAAGCCGGCGAAATCGTCGGCGAAGCGATAGGGCGAGGTGGCCAGGCCGAGTTCCTCGGCGGCCAGGCGGCGAATGCCCTCGCGGTGCATGGTCAGGCGGGCGGCGCGCGCCGTCGGCACCACGCGCACGCCCTCGGCCTCGAGCTGCACCAGCGCATCGGTGGCGATGGCCTCGATCTCGGGAACCACGAGATGGGGTTTTTCAGCCAGGATCACGCGGCGCAAGGCGACCGGATCCAGCATGTCGATGACATGGGCGCGATCGGCCACCTGCATGCCGGGCGCATGGGCATAGCGGTCCACCGCGATCACCTCGCAGCCAAGACGCTTGAGCTCGATGACCACCTCGCGGCCCAGCTCGCCGGCCCCGCAAAAGAGAACACGGGTGGCGCCAGGGGCAAAGGGGGTTCCCAGCTTCAGGGCACTCTCACTCATTCACATATTCCTTCTGTTGACTGCGGTCGGCGGCCGGCACGCGCGCCGCCGGCTTGTCATTGTTGTCTGCGGAAGCAGGCTTGCGGTCCGCCGCCACCTGCCGCTCTATCCAGGGTTTGAGCCGCTCCATCACCACGAGCTGGGCAGCCAGCGAACCCAGCTGATCCACATAGGGCAGGCGATCGACCAGCTTGTGCGCCATGCGCAGCAGGAACGGCGCCTCCTCGCCCACCTCATGCCCGGCCGAGACCAGCATCAGCGTACCGGCGCTGTCCGGCAGCGCATGCCACTCACTGGCGCCGCGCAATTGCGCCATGTCGCCCGCGGTGCGCGCGAACTCGAGCCGATAGGGGGTCACCCAGGTGTTGCGCAGCTGCAGGTCCATGGAAAAACGGATCAGCAGCACGCCAAAATGAATGCCAAGATCGAGGTCAATCTCACGGCCCCGGTCGCGCACCCCCACTTCGCGCAGCTCCTTGATGGCCTCGGGCAGGCGATGATACCGCGTGGCCCAGGACTGCGTCGCCGCCGGCGGCGCGGCGACCCGGGTCGCGACTGTGACATAGCGCAGGGGCAGCGGCTTTGCGCCGGGCTCCGGCACGAGATCGGGCTCGAGTACGGCAACATGACCGTGGCGGCTGAAGCGTTCGATCAGGCCGCGCAGCGGCGCCAGCGACTGCAGCCCCTGGGGCTGGCGCGCGGCGACACGTGGCACGGTGCGGATAAAATTGCGATGGATGGCCTCGGCGGCCATCAGGGCGGCCATATAAGGCCCCGCCACCTTCAGCTCGGGATAGGCTTCCATGAACTTGCGCGCAAAAAAGCTCTTGAGCTCGATCCGGTCCCAGTACGTGAACACGACCAGGCTTTGCCGTGGATTGAGGGGAAGGAACTCCCAGCGCGCGACCACCGGCTGGTCGGCGAGGTTGTCGGTCATGCCCCCCAGCATGGCGATCAGGGACTCGGCCTTGCCGTCGACAAGCAGCGCGGAAATGCTGCCATCGGCCTCCAGCGTCTGCTTGACGCGGAAATCGACGGTGAAGGTCGCGGTGGCCGGCAGCGGAATCTCGAGGCGGTAACGGGCCAGGAGGTTGGGGCCGTCCATCGCGACCACTTCCGATTCCGGCAGCAAGGGAAACAGGTTGCGATAGCCGCTGAAATCCTGGAGGCGGCGGCGCGCGGTGTCGGCGGGCAGGTCGACCACGGCCGCCGCGGACACGAAGCGCGCCTGGCGGAAGCTGCGCGGGCCGTGACTGCCGGGGATGACGATGTCGCGCGGCGCCTGCGGGAGGATGACCAGGCGCCGTCCGATGGCCTGCGCCAGCTCGCCTGGCGTGACGCCGGCCTCGGCCAGGCGCGGCGCCGGATTCAGCCAGGGCGCGAGCATCCAGGGCGCCACCGGTTCGGCGGCGCGCGCCAGCGGCACCAGGCCCGGCAGCACAAAGGCCAGGGCAACCAGGCAGGCCAGCACCATGCTCTTCACGGGCGTCCTGCCCGTCCGGGTACTCACCGCTACTCCTCGCGCACCAGGTCGCGCCGGAAGCGCTTGAAATTCTCGACGTAGTGCAGCGCGCTCATCTCCAGCATCGCCTTCTGCATCTCGCTGATTTCGCGCACGACTTTGCCGGGACTGCCCACGACCAGGGAGTAATCGGGAATCTCCTTACCCTCCGGGATCAGGGCATTGGCGCCGATGATGCAGTAGCGGCCGATACGGGCGCCGTTGAGGATGACGGCGTTGATGCCGATGAGGGAGTTGTCGCCAATGCTGCAGCCATGCAGCATGACCTTGTGGCCCACGGTGACGTTGCGGCCGATGACCAGCGGCACGCCAATGTCGGCATGCAGCACGCTGCCATCCTGGATATTGGTGTTCTCGCCGATGTGGATGACGTCGCAGTCGCCGCGCACCACGGCGTTGAACCAGATGCTGGCATTGTTCTCGAGGATGACCGAGCCAATGACGCTGGCGCTGTCGGCGATCCAGAAGTCGCCATGGGTCTCGATACGACGCTCGCCAAGGGAAAAGCGCATGGATACCTCACGGGGAGTCAGGGAAAGGGTCAGAGGTTCTCGCCCTGCAGTTGCCGGGTGACCTGGGAGGGCCAGTGGAACTCGATCTCGTGGTCGTAAACCCGCTGCATGAGATCGACGATCATGAAAGCGGTGAGCCCCCATATCACGTAGCCCTCGTAGTTGAAGCTCGGGACGATGACGTCCTGGCCCATGAAGCGGAAGCTGTGCGTGTACGACGGCTTTTCGGTCAGGAAGAATTCCAGCGGCACCTTGAAGATGCTGTCGATCTCGTCGGGATTGGGCGTCATGGCGGCATCCGGCCGCACCATGCCCACGATGGGCTGCACGCGCAGGCCGACGCGCGAGGTGAAGACATCCAGGCTGCCTACGATCTCGATCAGGCTCTCGTCGAGGCCGACTTCCTCGCGGCTCTCGCGCAAGGCGGTGGCAATGACGGAGCAATCGCCCGCGTCGCACTTGCCGCCGGGAAAGGCGACCTCGCCGGCATGGGAATTCATGTGGCTGGCGCGCCGGGTCAAGATGATTTCCGGGGCGCGGGCATCGGTGACCGGGATGAGCACGGCGGCGTCCACGCGCTCCGGCGCCGGCCGGTAGTCGCGCAGGCGCTCGCGCAGGCGGGGCAGGAGCAGGAGGTCGTTGTCGATGGGCATGGGAGCTCTCGTGGGCCAGACCCGGAGTGTACTGTCTTCGGGGGGGAGGCCAAAACCGAGTGCACCGCATTTCAGGCCGCTCATCCATGGCCGGATTGCTGCGGAAACACAGCGCTTCGGTCACCTGCCCCCGGCCGCCCCCTTCACGCCGTCCCGGCTGACTGTCAGCCCTGGAAAGGCAGCCCCCCTCCGCCAGCGTCCCTCTCTTCATTCTACTGCTTCCCCTGCTCCCGGCCCCGGTCCAGGGGCAGTCCGCCCCCCTGCTCCGCCGGTGCCGGCAACGGGAGAGGACACGCCCCCGGCTGTCCGGGGCGAAGGCCGCGGCATATACTCCCCGCTCACCATCCAGCGGGGAAAATGCATGAATTTCTGCAGCCAGTGCGGCCAGCCTGTCGCGCACCGGATTCCGTCAGGAGACTCACGGCCCCGCTACATTTGCGACGGCTGCCACACCGTGCACTACGAGAATCCGAAGGTGGTCTGCGGCTGCCTGCCGGTCTGGGGTGACCAGGTACTGCTCTGCCGTCGCGCCATCGAGCCCCGCCACGGCTTCTGGACCCTGCCCGCCGGCTTCATGGAAAATGGCGAGACCACGCCCGAGGCCGCGGCCCGCGAGACCCAGGAGGAAGCCGCCGCCGAAGTCGCCATCGGCGACCTCTACGCGGTCTTCAACATCCGTCACATCAACCAGGTCTACCTGATGTTCCGCGCCGAGGTGAAAGACGGTGTGTTCGGCGTGGGCGAGGAAAGCCTGGAGTGCCGGTTGTTCCGGGAGGAGGAGATTCCCTGGGACGAGCTGGCCTTTCCCACCATCGCCCGCACCCTGCGCTATTACTTCGAGGATCGCCGCCGCGGCGAATTCCCCTTCCGCATGCGCGACATTGAACTGGATTTTCGCCGCAGCGAGACCATCAAGCCCTGACGGCAGGCCAGGGCATCAGAGGATGCCGACGCCGGAGATCTCGCGGGCCAGGCCGGCGGCGTAGTTGTCGGTCATGCCGCCAATGTAGTCCAGCACCTTGAGGTAGACGCAGTAGAGGGACTCGCCCTCTTCCAGCGGCCGCTCCAGCAGCGCCAGCTGGGTCTTCTGGCGCGTGGTGAGGTTGCGCGCCCCATGCCGGACAAAGGCCTGGGCATCGGGGATGAGCGCATCCAGCAGCAGGCGCAGGCAGGGATAGGCGGCAACTTCCTTCACCACCTTGCTGCGGTGGCGGTAGACGCGCTGGCTGGCCAGCTCCTTGGCGCTGTTCAGCAGTTGGCTGATGGCGGGGTCGACCAGGGCGACGAGGTCCTTGGCGGGAAACTCGCCGGCGAGCATGGCGTCGTGGTGCAGCATGAAGGTGCTGGCGACGTCGCTCACGCACAACCCGATCACCATGCCGCGCAGGGCGGCGCAGCGCTGGCGGTCGTCGCGGATGGCCATGAGCTTGTCGAGCTCGACGAAGGGGCCGAGCAGGGCCTCGAAGTCGCGCACGTCGAGGATGCCCATCTCCACCGCGTCCTCGAGATCGAGGATGGCGTAGCAGATGTCGTCGGCCGCCTCCATGAGATAGGAGAGCGGATGCCGGGCCCAGCGGTGCGGACCCTTCTCGAGCAGGCCGAGCTCGCGCGCCACCGCCTCGAAATACGCCAGCTCGGCCTGGTAGATATTGAACTTGCCCTTGCGTGCGCGACCTTCGGGGACCGGCTCCGCGGCGGCCGTCCATGGGTACTTGATAAGCGACCCCAGGCTGGCCGCGGTCAGGCGCATGCCGCCCTCGCCGAGGTACATCTCGAGGTTGGCCACCATGCGCAGGCCGTGGGCATTGCCTTCGTAGGTCTGCACGTCAAGCCGCTCGGCCTCGCTCAGGCCCTCAAGGTAGATGGCGTGCGCGGGATCGCGGAACCAGTCGCGCAGCGCATCCTCGCCGGTGTGGCCAAAGGGGGGATTGCCGATGTCATGGGCCAGGCAGGCCACCTGCACCACGCTGCCGATGTCGGAGGGCGTGTAGCCGGGCGGCAGCCAGCCGCCTTCCTTGAGCATGACGCCGACGCGATTGCCGAGGCTGCGTCCGACGCTGGCCACTTCCACCGAGTGCGTCAGGCGGTTGTGGGTATGGTCGTTGACGGCCAGCGGATGCACCTGTGTCTTGCGGCCGAGGCGGCGGAAGGCGGAGGAGAACACCACGCGGTCGTGATCGATGTGGAAATCCGTGCGCAGGCCGCTCTCGATATCGCTGCTGGCCGAGGCCTTGCCGGGCACGATGAGCCCGTCCTTGAGCTTGAACCTGCGTGTGGACAGCAGTTGCTGCCACTGCATGCGCGAGGAAGTCATGGGCGCTCCGCGAAAGGGGAAGTCGCCGGACAGTAGCGGATGCCCCGGCAGGGAACAAGGGAAGTCCAGAAACGGCAAGGGAGCCCCGGGGCTCCCTTGTTCGATGCACCGGACCTGCTCCGGGCTGAGTCTGCGCAGCGGCGTTGCGCCGCGCAGGCGGCAGGGGCTTATTTGGCCGACTCCGCCTCTTCGCGCATTTCCTGTTCGGTCTTGAGGGTCGTGGGCAAGCCAGTGCCCAGATCGAGACTGGAGGCGGGAACCGGCCGCGCTTCCTTGTAGAAGTCGAAGGGGGACCACTTGGGCTGGGGATCGGCCAACATGACGCTGCCGGCGCCCATGGAACGGGTCTGGGCGATTTCGGAAATGCCCTGCGATGGCGGCATCTGCTGCAGCGGCCCCACCACGATCAGGGCCCCGCCCTTGGCGGCCTTCTTCGGACCCGGCTTTTCCTCGTCGTAGCGGAAGTAATAGCTCTTGCCGCCTTCGAAGTTGACGTCGGTTTCAAAGATCGTCGTCAGGTAGAAGAACGACAAGGGACGCTTGGCGTCAAAGTAGTAGGTGCTGGCCGGGATCTCGAACCAGAAGTAGCTGCCGCTCTTGAGGCCGGAAAGGAACTTGCCGTTCAAGAAGAAGCCGGGAGACTGCACTTCCTGGTCATTCCAGTCGCTCTGCGGACGGTAGACGTAGACGATGGCATTGCGCGAGTCGGTGGGCAGCACGGCCTTGAAGAATTCGCCCTTGGCCGGAAACAGGAAGCTGCCCCAGACAATGGGCTTGAAGGTGCTGGTATCGATATTGCTGCCGATCTCCTGCCGCAACTGGGTAGTCGCCGGATTACTGAACGGGTTGATCAGGAACTGGGGATTGGAACAGGCCGACACGGCCAGTGCCAGAGCCATGCCGAACAGGGCCTTGAGCTGGCGCATGCTCACGTACTCCGATTTTGTTGTTTTCATCGACCCTCCCTGGCGGTGCCCGGGGCCTGGTGGCGAAGAATACCCTGAAACCCCGATGCCGGGCAGGGGTGGCTGGGGGGGAGGCGCATTGTCATACTGCGCCCGTATTCTCCAAGGATGCCGTCATGCTGGAAGAACTGTTTCGTAACAATCGCTCCTGGGCCGAGCGCATCACCGACCAGGACCCCGACTTTTTCCGCAAGCTGGCCGAGCAGCAGGCGCCGGAGTTCCTCTGGATCGGCTGCGCCGATTCCCGGGTTCCGGCCAACGAGATCATGGGCCTCCTCCCCGGCGAGGTCTTTGTGCACCGCAATGTGGCCAACCTGGTCATCCATACCGACATGAACTGCCTGTCGGTGCTGCAGTATGCCGTCGAGGTGTTGCGGGTAAAGCATATCCTCGTGACCGGGCATTATGGCTGCGGCGGCGTCCTGGCCGCCCTCCAGGACCGCGAGTTCGGCCTTATCGACAACTGGCTGCGCCATATCCGGGATGTTTACCGGGTGCATGAGGCCGCCTTTGACGGCCTTGACGACGCGGCCAGGCTGGACCTGCTATGTGAGCTGAACGTCGGCGAACAGGTCGCCAACGTCTGCCATACCACGATTGTGCAGAATGCCTGGAAGCGGGGCCAGTCACTCTCCGTGCACGGTTTTATCTACGGCCTCTCCGACGGCCTCCTCAAGGATCTGGGCGTCAATATCAGCAGCCTTGAGGAGCTGGCGCCCATCTACCGCGTGCTGCGCAAGTCGGAACACCTGAAGCGGACCACGCCCTGAGGCCGGTAATGGCTCTGCCCGGCCGCTTCCATGAGCTAGTCTCATGAGAGGAGGTTCATGTATGCGCATCGCCCTGCTGGGGGCGGCGTTCTCGGCCGGGGGCGCCCATCCCGGCTGCCGCCACGCCCCGGAAGTCTTCCGCGAACGCGAGTACCTCGCCTGGCGCCGGCGCCTGGCGCGGCAGCAGCTGGCCCTGTCCGTGTTCTGGGCCGGCATCGTGCGCGAGGAGAATCCCATTCCCCTGCCCATGCATTGTCCGGCGGCACGGCGCGCCCTGCTGCGCAACAGCCAGCGCCTGATGCGCCATACCCTGCGCCTGCGCCGCGGCGGCAGGTTGCCGGTGGTGATCGGCGGCGACCACTCCTGCGCCATCGGCACCTGGACCGGCATCGCCTCGGCGCAGCGGCAGCCGCTGGGCCTGCTCTGGATCGACGCCCATTTTGACGCCCACACGCCCGACTCCTCGGAGAGCCAGCGCCTGCACGGCATGTCATTCGCAGTCCTGCTGGGCGAGGGGGATGCGGCGCTGGCGCAGATGGGCGGCCAGACGCCTGTCGTCGATGCCCGCTACTGCGCCGTGATCGGCGTGCGCAGCTATGAGGCCGAGGAGCCGTTGCGACTGGCGCGGCTGGGAGTGCGCTGCTATACGCGCGACGAGATCCGGCAGCGTGGCCTGACGGCGGTGCTGTCGGAAGCCTGGCGCCGGGTCGCGGCGGCACCCGGCGGCTTTGGCGTGAGCCTGGACCTGGACGTGCTGGATCCCATGCTGGCCCCCGGCGTCAGCGTGCCTGAGCACGGCGGCCTGCATCCCACCAAGCTGGCCCGGCTGCTGGCCCGGCAACCGCACAAGGAGCGCCTGCGCGGCCTCGAGCTGGTCGAGCTGAATCCCAATCATGACCCCCAGGGCAAGACCTTGCGCCTGCTGCCCAAGCTCATGACGGCACTGCTGATGCGGCGCTGAGGCGCCCTGCCCCGCCCTGTAGCTACCTGCGGACTCCTGACTGCTTCATGTTCCCTGCCCTTTGGCAAGAAGCTGCAGCGATTGGGCTGAATCTGAGGCTGGCGGAATTACAGTGACCCCGAAATGAAAAAAGCGGACCGAAGTCCGCTTTTTCCAGGTGCCTGCCGGCTTAGACGGAAGCGGGCGGGTTGATGCGGATTTCCACGCGACGGTTCTGCGAACGGCCGGCTTCGGTGGAGTTGTCGGCCACCGGCATCGACTTGCCATAACCGGTCGCGGAGATGCGGCCGCTGGCCACGCCGCGGCTGGTCAGGTACTGGGCCACGGACGAGGCTCGGTCCTGGGACAGCTGCATGTTGTAGTCATCACGACCGACATTGTCGGTGTGGCCGCTCACGGAGATAGAGGTCTTGTTGTACTCTTTCAGCACGTCGGCCACGGCATCCAGCACCGGGTAGAAATCGGCACGCACGGCACTCTGCGCGGTCGGGAAGGTGATGGCGCCCGGCATGATCAGGGTGATGGCGCCCGTGGCCTTGTCCTTCTGGATACCCACGCCCACGCCCGCCAGGCGGTCGCGCAGCTTCTTTTCCTGGTAGTCCATGTAGGCGCCCACGCCGCCGCCGGTCACGCCACCAATGGCCGCGCCCTTGAGGGCGGACTCGCGACGCTCTTTCTTGTTGTCGCCAGTGGAATAGCCGATCGCGGCGCCTGCGGCGGCACCGATGCCGGCGCCCATGGCGGCCTTGCTGACCTGACGCTCGCCCGTATAGGGATTGGTGGTGCAGCCCGCCAGGGCAACGGCGCCGGCCAGGGCCGGGATAATCAGCTTACGCATGGTGAATCTCCTGATCAGAAAAATGGGCAACCGTTCCTGAGTTCAACTGGGCCCTGTTATTGAAGGGCATTTGCCCGTGGCGCTTTGTAACAAAGGGGCGGCAGGTGGGGAAGCACCCCTTTACCAGCCTGCAACGAATTTAACGCTTTTAAGGCCCATCGGTTGACAGGCTAGAGGAATTTCCCCAGGAAGCCCCAGGGGCTCTTGGTGATGGCCACGCTCATCATGAAGGCGAATACCGACAGGGCCAGGAAGAAGGCCAGCACCCGCGCACCGTAGCCCTTGGCCAGGCGGAAGGCCAGCACGCCCAGGAAAATGTAGACGAAGAGCGCGGCGATCTTGACCTGCACCCAGGCCGGCACGCCGCCCAGGAACACGATCAGCGCAATGGCCGCCAGCAGCAGCACGGTATCGATGACATGCGGCACCACCCGGGCGAACTTGGTGGTGAGCAGGCTGGACTCCTGCATCATCCACAGGCCGCGCAGGAGAAAGAAGCCGCCGCTGGCCAGAACGGCACCGACATGGATGTGCTTGATCAGGGGATAGAATTCTTGCATGGGAATATCCGCAACAGGGAAAGGGGCAGGAGGCGCGGCGCCTTTTTCGCAGAATCAGAAGGCGGGGTCAAACACTGCCGTCAATCACGACATCCGCTAAGATAGGCGGCTCTTGCTGGCAGGTCTGCGATGCTGTTCGAAAAAGTCCCTACTCCTTGTGTCGGTATTTGCTCCACCACCTTTGGTGACGTGGTCTGCCGCGGCTGTCGCCGTTACCTGCACGAGGTCATCGACTGGAACCGCTACTCGGACCAGGAGAAGCGCCTGATCTGGCAGCGCCTCGACACCCTGCAGGAGCAGGTCTTGCGGACCTGCTTCCGCATCGACGACCCCGCCCTGCTGCGGGGCCAGCTCCAGACTCATGCCATTCCCCGGCTGGAGGGCGGCAGTGACTGGCATCAGCTCAGCGCCCTGCTGCGCGCCGGCGCCCGACAGTTACCGGCCCTGGCCGATTTTGGTGTCACTCGCCTCGACCGCAGCGAGCTGACCCTGGTGCAATTGCGCGAAAAGCTGAACGGCGACTTGCATGCGTTGGCCGCTGCCTACTATGAGAAGGACTTCCTGCGCGCGACGCGGATCAGGCCGGACTTGCCGGAAGCGCCTTGAGACCGGACAGGGCTGGCGCCAGGTGCTGGGCCTTGCCGTGAACAGGACTTTTGGCGCCTGGGACAAACCAGCGCCAGGGCTCCTAAGGGACGACGGGCTTTGCTATAGTCCACGCCCCGTGCGCCAGTGGCGAAACTGGTAGACGCGCTGGATTTATGTTCCAGTGCCGCAAGGCGTGGAGGTTCAAG
>JAJFBF010000037.1 GCA_020697295.1 Moraxellaceae bacterium
GAAAAGTCATGAAACGGCTAACACTGCTCGCTGCTCTTCTTTTCACCGCGACCAGCATTGCCGGACCACAGGAGGCACGCGTGCCCGGCGGCATCGCCATTCTGGCGCTGCCGGCCACGCTACCTGCCGCTATCGAGGCGCGCTTTGGCGACCAGCCGGTGTTTATCGCGCGCGATGACGATGGTGTGCGCCGCCTGGTGGTCGGCATCCCGCTGGTCCAGGCGCCAGGCGCGACACTGATCCAGTTGCGCGACCCACAGACGCAGCAAGAGATCGGGTCGCTGCCTTTCACGCTTGTCGCCAAGACCTATCCCGAGCAGCGCATTACCTTGCCCCCCGACAGCAAGCATGTGCACCCGGGGCCCGAGGAGCTGGCGCGCTACGAGCGCGAGGCAAAGGAGCAGCAGGCGATCTACAAGCGGTTCTCCGGCAGCCCCGGCGCCTGGCCGGCCTTTGTCCAGCCCACTGCCGGCCAGCTCACCGCCACCTTCGGTCGCAAGCGCTTTTTCAATGGCGAGGAGCGCCAGCCCCACCTCGGCATGGACATCGCCGCGCCGGAGGGCCAGGTGGTGGTGGCGCCCGCGGCCGGTGTCGTGGTGCAGACAGGGGATTATTTCTTCAATGGCCGCACGGTACTGATCGACCATGGCCAGGGCCTGGTCTCCATGCTTTGCCACCTGAGCGAGTTCCGGGTCGCGGCCGGCGCGCGCCTGCGCGCGGGGGAGCCTATCGGCCTGGTCGGCAAGACCGGCCGCGCCACCGGCCCGCACCTGCACTGGACCGTCAGCCTGAACGATGCCCGCATCGATCCGCTGCTGGTGCTGCCGCCCTCGAGCACGGCTGGGACAGGCATATCCGCGCCGAAGTCGCCATGACGGTCGCCCGTATCGCCTGGCTGCGCGACGACCCCGGTCAGGCGCTCCCCCCCTTCACTGCCCGGCTCCCCGTCATGGACCGGGAGGAAATGGCCCGCCTGCGCCTGCCGTCACGCCAGCGCAGCTTCGTGCTCTCGCGCCTGCTGCTGCGGCATTTGCTCACCACATACGCCGGCATTCCGCCCGAGGCCCAGTGCTTTACCCGCGCGGCCAGTGGTCGCCTGCTGCTGGCCGGGAGCGGGCCCTGGGAGATCAGCCTGAGCCACGGCGGCGGCCTCGTCGCAGTGATGGTGGCCAGCGCCCCTTGCGGCGTGGACATCGAACGACAGCGCGCGACCCGGATAACGCGCGTTGCCGAGCGCTACTTTGCGCCCGCCGAGGCGGAGTGGCTGCGAACCCGCGACAACGCCACCGCCGAGCGCGACTTCTTCCGCCTGTGGACGCTCAAGGAAGCCTGCGTCAAGGCCCTGGGCCAGGGCCTCGCCGATAATATGGCGCGCCTCGCCTTTACCCTCGCCACCTCCCCGCCCACCCTGCTTGCTCCCGACCACGGGCTGCAGGTCTGGCAAGCGCCACTGGCGGAGGCCTGGCTGGCCGCCGCGGTCCGCAGCGCCGGGCCGGTCGACTGGGCATGTACGGAGCTGTCGCTGGCTGCGCTTTAAGGTCACGCGAGACGTCGCGGCAGAGGGCTTGCGCCCGGCGCTCCGCCCGGCCCCGCAGCCTGAACGCATCGCGCCCGGGCAGGCAGGCATCCCTTTCCGCCATCCCCGGCCCAAAAAAAATCCCCGCATCGTCAGCGGGGATTTTTTCATGACCAGGAACGCCATCAGGGCCTAGTGGGTAAAGCCCGTCATCAGCTGGATCCAGCCGCAAAGGGCGCCCAGCACCGCACCCAGCGCAATCACGATCCACTCGTCTTCCTGGAAGGCCGGACGCAGCAAATCTTGGAATTCCTTGGAGCTCATCGCCTTCATGCGCGAGGCAAAAATGGAGGCAATGACCTTGGCGCGATCCGCATTGAACTGCGGATTCGCCAGGGGCTGCAGCGACAGGGCCGCGGCTTTCTCGACAATGGTGCGCTTGAGCGTGGCATAGCCCGTGGGGCCCACGGTGAGCTGGATAGCCGTGCGCACCACGCCGCCTTCGAGAAGGGGGCCGATGTGGCGACGGATCAGGGCCCGGGTGCGCTCGGCGTACTTGCCGGTCAGCATCTCGTTGACCAGGTGCTTGAGCGACACCATCTCCAGCGTGGAAAGCTCGGCGAATTTTTCGGAAATCTCCGGCTGGCGCTTGAGGAAGAGCCCCTGCATGCGCCACGGACCGATCTTGATGGGGTTGAGTGGGCGGAACACCATGGCCAGCGCCACCCAGTTGGTGGCGTAGCCAAGGGCGGCGCCATAAATGGGCAAGCCCCAGGACCAAGGGAAGAAATACCAGAGGACCATCTGCACGAAGCCGAAGGTCAGCCCGATCCAGAAGCTGGAGGTGACGATAAACTTGATTTCCGGCGAGCCGACTTCGAGGAACACGCGCACGACGAGCGCCTTGTCGCCCTCCATCTGCCGCACCACCATGGCCTTGAGATCGATCAGGTCCTCGATATTCTCGCCGAGGTCGCGTACCAGGCCTTCCATGACGGCAGGCGTCTGCCGGCGCACGCGCGCATAGACACGCTTCTTGAAACTGACGGGCAGGTTTTCCCAGAAAACCCGATTCTTGTCGTTCATGATCTCGTCGACCATGTCCTCGATGCGCTCTACCAGACCCTGGGTCACATGCCGCGCAATCTTGTCCGGATCCATCTCGCGGAAAATTTCCGAGAGCGAGCCCAGCTTGGACAAGGTGTTGTCGACCACGATGCCGGCCATCTTGCCGGCCTTGCGCGGCACGATGCCCTGCCAGCCGATCCAGGGCTTCCAGAGCCCGACGAACTCAAGGGGATAGAACACCATCTTCATGGCGAACCAGACATGGGCCCAGGTAACGACGGCAGCGACGATGGGAATGGTCACGAAGCCCCAGAAATTGGGGAGGCCTCGCAAGTGGAGCCAGAACTCAACGATGGAATCGATCATAAGCAACTGCGTTGTTTTCGTTGTTGGACGGCAGGACCATCGTTGATCACCCGACGCTGCCCGATGCATATAAAGGGGCGAGCATATCAGCTTGGAGGGGCGTTCTCCCACTCCCCCCGGCGCTTATCGGAGAGCCACTCCGACAGCAGCGCCGCCAGGGCCTCCCGGCGGAAGGGCTTGGTCAGCACCGCATCCATGCCGGCCTCCCGGCAGGCCTTCGCCATTTCATCCTCGGCATGGGCGGTCAGGGCAATGATGGGCAGGCGCCCGCCGGTCTCCAGCGCGCGCCAGCGCCGGGTGGCCTCGAAGCCGTCCATGACCGGCAACTGGCAATCCATGAGTACGAGGTCGTAGCGGCCAGCCCCGCCCTCCAGGTGCAACAAGGCCGTTTCACCGTCTCCGACGATCTCCACCTCGCAGCCGAGGTAACGCAGCATGCCCTCGGCGACCCGCTGGTTGGTGGGATTGTCTTCCACCACCAGGATGCGCGGCGCGCCGGCCGCAGGCAGGGGCGCGGCCGGCGCGGCCTGCGTATCGGCCCGCGGCAACATGAGCTCAAAGACCAGGCAGGAGCCGACACCCGGCTCGCTTTCAACGCGAAGCCGGCCCTGCATGAGGGCGGTCAGGCGCGTGGCGATGGCGAGGCCGAGGCCAGTGCCGCCGAAGCGGCGGCTGGGCCTGGCATCACCCTGGAAGAAGGGCTCGAAGATACGATCCAGCTGCTCGCGCGGAATGCCGATGCCGGTATCACAGACCTCGCAGATCAGGAGCATGCGCTGCCCCGGCTGCGCCACGAAGCGGGCAGAAACGGTGATACTGCCGGCCGGTGTGAATTTCAGGGCATTGTCGAGCAGTTGAGTGAGTACCTGCCGCATCCGCGGCGCATCCCCTACCAGGCGACAGCCCGGCGGCAGCCCCTCCAGCTCCAGCCTCAACTCGAGCTGGCGCTGCAGTGCCGCCGGCTCGAAGCGCGCCACCAGCTGCTCCAGCAAGGCGGCAGGGTCGAAAACACGTTCTTCGACCGCCAGCCGGCCCTGGTCAAGCCGGGAGAAGTCGAGGATGTCATCGACCAGGCAGAGCAGGTTGTTGCCAGCCTGCTGGGCATGCCGGACGTAATCCGCCTGCTCGTCGTCGAGCGTGGTCGACTCCAGCAATTGCAGCATGCCCGACACCCCGTTGAGCGGGGTGCGCAGCTCATGGCTCATCATGGCCAGGAACTGGCTTTTGGCCAGGCTGGCCTGATCAGCCCTCTCCCGCGCCTCGAGCAGGTCACGCGTATAGCGCGCCTGGCTGTCACGCCCCTCGGCGAGAGTGGCCGCCAGGCCACTCAGACGCTCGCCCAGGCGCCCGATCTCACCGCCGGTGCGGACATCGAGCCGGGCGTCGAACTCGCGACGGCCCAGCTTCTCCACGAAGCCCGCCACCGCCTCCAGGGGACGCCGCACGAAATTCGCCATGCGCATGGCCAGAAGACCGCTGAGCAACAGCGCCACGGCCCCCAGCAGCAGTCCGTTGCGCAGGATCTCGTGCTCGCGCGCCAGCGCCAGCTCCTCGCTGACGGCAATCTCGACGCGTCCCAGCAGCGCAGGTCGAGGCGCCGCCGGCGCCAGCCAGTCCTCCTCCACGACGCCCAGGCTGGCCGGCCGGATGTCACTGCCGAACCGGCGCATGGCCAGCCCGGGCTGGTACTGGGGCGAGCGCAATTGCAGCAACAGGGCGCGGTCTGCCCCCACGACCTGCACTTCCACCACGCCGGGCTGGCGCAGCAGGGCGTCCACCTGACCACGGAGGCTCCCGACATTGCCGGAAATCACCGCGTAGTCCGCCCCCGCCGCCAGCTGCTGCGCCATCAGGCTGCCGCTGGCGGCCAGCTCGCGCTCGGCATCGGACAGGCGTGCCTGCAACAGATAGCCCAGCAACAGCACCTGCATGAGCAGCGCCGGCGCAACGCCGAGAAAAAGCGCGCGCCAGCGCAGCGACCAATTCCGGGTCAGGGCCATAACACCCCCTTTCCGCCCTGGATCAGACGGGTCAACGACTCAGTTTCAGGCAGACGCAGGCCCATGGAGCGGGCTACCTGCGGATTGGTGATGACATCGAAGCGGCTGGCGCCCGCGGGAGCCGGCCAGCGCCCGCCCTGCTGCCAGGCGTGGATGGCCTGGGCCACGTCGTGGGCCAGGGTTTGCGGAGTCGCATACAGGCTGGCCAGTGAGCCGGCACGGACCCAGGCAGGAGTCGGGCCGACAAAGACGCGATTCTGTCGGTATGCCGCGAGCAGCACCGGCTTCAGGCTCTCGCGACTGAACAGCAGCGGATCTACCGGCGCGAGCAGCACATCGGCGGTCGCCGCCAGCTCGGCGACCTGGCGCGCAAGCAGGGCGGGTTCCGCCTCACGCACCAGGAGCTCGATGCGCGCGGCCTGGGCGGTGTTGCGCAAGGCCTGGGCGCGCGGCAGGTCGCGAGGGGATACCAGCAGCCCGACGCGACGCAGCCCGGGCATGATGTGCCGCGCCAGGCGCAGCTGGTCGGTCAGGGAAGGCGACCAGTACAGCGCCGTCTCCCCTTGCTGCAACTCAAGTCCCGGCTCCGGCAGCAGCAGCAGGCGCGGCTTCGACTGGGCGCGTGCCTCGGCCAGCACGCCTTCATGCAGGGCCACCACAACATCCGCAGATCCGGCGTCCAGCACCACCTGGTGGGCATCGCCAAGCTTTTCGCGCAAGGCCGCCACGAAAGGCTCGCTGCCCGGTCCCGCGCCCAGCAACTGCACGGTCAGGGCCTGCGCCATGCCGCCCCAGCACAGCAGCAGCACGCCCATCGCCTTCGCGAGGAGGCGCATGCCGGGTTGGGGGAGCGAGGGGCGGCCGTCCATGCGTGGTCCGGGAAGCCTCAGTAATGCCAGTCGAGGCTGAACCAGCCACGATGGCGATCACCGCCGTTTTCTTCACGCAACTCGGGATCGTCGGTGAGGCGCGTCTGCATCACGGCGGCCAGGACGAGCCGATGCTGGCCTGCCAGGCGGAGCGTCTTGGCGAGACGGTTCTCCAGGCGGTCAAAGAAAAAGCCGCGGTCGGCGCGCAGGTCGTTGTAGAAAGCGTAAGTGGTGCCGAACTGCAGGCCGTTGGCGTAGTCCTGCAACAAGGCGACGCTGCCGGCATGTTGCGGCACGAAATGGGTGTTGTCGTCGGTCCAGGCGGCCTTGTCCTGATCGAGGTAGGCGTAGTTGATCTGGAAGCGCTGGCTCGGCACCGGCCGCCAGTCCATGCCCATCTCGGCGCCCGTCATGCGCATCTGCTTGAGGGGACGGATACCGAAGCCCTCGCTGTCGGTAGGATCCAGGTTGTGCTCGACCAGCTCCATGCAGTCCTGGAACAGGCGCAAATCCAGAGTCAGATGCGCCGCGTCAAAGCGTCCGTAATAACCAAGCTCGTGCGACTCGATGCGTTCGGTCGGGGCATTGCCGTCCGCCTCGCCGGTCTGGAAAAAAATGCCCGCGTAGGATGCATCGGTCGGATTCACAGCCGTCGACACATAGCCAAAATTCGCCTGGTCCTCCAGGATATCGGGCGTGCGCACCGCCCTGGAATAGACGGCGCGCAACACCTCTGCGTCCGCGAATTGCCAGTTCAGCGCAATGCGTGGCGAGAAGTAATCCCCCGCGCCCTCGTCGTTCTCATGATTGCCGCCGACATTGAGCAGCCATTCGGGGGCAAAGCGCCACTCGGCATGGGCAAAGCTGCGCCAGACCGTGTTTTCGGCATGCCCCCCGAGATAGACCTGCGAATCCACGCGCGCCTCGTCAAAGGTCACGCCGAACACCGTGCGGAAATTGGGCGTGAGCATCCATACATCGTGCACTTCCACCTCGGTGCGGCGCTCGCGCGCATCGAGCCCGGAACGGAAGCCGGCTTTCGAGAACAGCGCCGGATCGGTGCCCGCATCGGCCGCATACTGGTTGACAAAGGGCAGGTCGGCGGCGGTACATGCCGACGTATCGAAGGCGAACGCCAGGCCGTTGGCGCACTCCCGGTTCTGCCGGTACAAGGCCACCAGCGCAGGATGGAACACCAGGCGCTCCAAACTCAGCAGCCAGGGCTCGTCGCGGCGGAAGCGGGATTCGCTGGCCTGCAGGCGCAGGCGATTGTTCTCGCCCAGGTCCTGCTCCCACGCAAGGCTCAGGTATTCATTCTTGCGATCGGCGATCGGAACTGCGGTGAAAAAGGTTGGGCGGTACTGCTGCATGGCCTCCATGCCGGCCATGCCGAAAGACACCTCGAGCGAGCTGCTCTCATTCACCGTCCACACACCCCGACCGTAGGCCGAGTCGACAATCTTGCTGTCGGTAAATTCTGCGTGGCGGCGATTGTTGTACTCGAAACCGTCATCGCGGCGCCCGGCGACCGTGAGGCGCCAGTCGAGGGCGCCGCTGCGCCGGGCCAGACGCGCGAAATAATCCTCGACGCCATCTTCACCGGCCCGATAGCTGACGCGGCCCCGCTCCACATCGGCGGGATGACGGGTGATGATATTGATCACGGCCAGGAAACTGTTGGCGCCCCAGGTGGCGGAATTGGGTCCGCGAATCACCTCGATGCGCTCGATGTCCTGCAACTCCAGCGGCAGACCGATCCAGTCCACCGAGGCCAGCAAGGGCTGGTAGATCGAGCGTCCGTCGACCAGCACCTGCATGCGCCGGGCAAGGTCGGCGGAGGTGCCGTGAAAACTCACGAAGGCGTCGGAGCCGGTGTCGTAACCCACCACCATGCCCGGGACCAGGCGCAACAGCTCCGGAATCTCGCGCATGCCGGACTGCTCGATCATCTGGCGATCGATGACGGTTACCGCCGCCGGCGCCTCAAACAGCGACTGCTGCAGACGGGTGGCCGAAAGGACGGTGGGAGTGTTCCCCTCCTCGGCAAAGGGCAGGCTGGCCTCCTCGGAGGCCAGGACCGGAACAGACTGGAGAACCAGTGGAAGCAGGCAAAAAAAGCCGGACAGGCCAAGCCGGTAAAACATGCAGATCCCCTGTGAACACGCTTGCGGGCATATTGCCCCAAGGCCGGCCCCGGGCCGGCAAGGCGTCAGGAGCTCAGCGTTTTTCTCTCTTTTTGTGTGCCTGTACATACCGCCGCCGGCGCTCCAGCTCGGCGGGCTTGATCTCTTCCTTGCGATCCTTGAAGGGATTGTCCCCGGTCCGGAACTCGATGGCGATCGGGGTGCCCTCGATCTTCAGGACCTTGCGGTAGACATTTTCCAGGTAACGCTTGTAGGCCCCGGGCACGGAGGCGGTCTGGTTACCATGGATTACCACCATCGGGGGATTTTGCCCGCCCAGATGCGCGTAGCGAAGCTTGATGCGGCGTCCGCCGACCAGAGGCGGCTGGTGCTGCTCGACTGCGTCCGCGAGGATCTGGGTCAGGCGGTTGGTGGCCACCTTGATGTTGGCGGAGGCATAGGCCTTCTCGATGGACGGATAGAGGTCGCCCACGGCGGTGCCATGGCGGGCGGAGATCAGGTGGATCTTCGCCCAGGCAATGAAGTCCAGGCGGCGGTCGATGTCCTTCTTGACCATGTCGCGCTCATAGTCGGTCATGCCGTCCCACTTGTTGATGGCCACCACCAGGGCACGACCGCTTTGCACCACGAAGCCAAGCAGGTGCAGGTCCTGGTCGACAATGCCCTCGCGCGCATCCAGCACCAGCACCACCACATGCGCATCCTTGATGGCCTGCAGCGTCTTGATGACGGAAAACTTCTCGACACCCTCGTCGACACGGCCGCGACGACGCACACCGGCGGTATCGATGAGCGTGTAGCGCTTCTCGCGGCGCTCGAAGGGAATATAGATGGAGTCACGCGTGGTGCCGGGCATGTCGAACACCACGACACGCTCCTCGCCCAGCAGACGGTTCACCAGCGTCGACTTGCCGACATTGGGGCGCCCCACGATCGCGATCTTGATGCCGGTTTCGGCAACCGGCGCCTCCTCCTCGTCGGGCGGGCAATCGGCCAGCACGTCGGTCATCATGGCCGTGATGCCACGCCCGTGGCTGGCCGCGATACCGTAGATCTCGCCCAGGCCAAGCTGATGGAACTCGGCAATGGCCGCCTCTTCCTGGATGCCGTCGATCTTGTTGGCCACCAGGTGCACGCGCTTGCTGAGCGTGCGCAGCTCGGCGGCGATGTCCTGGTCGGCCGCGGTCAGGCCGACCCGCGCGTCAACCAGGAAAAACACGATGTTCGCCTCGTGGATGGCCTGGCGGGACTGTTCCGCCATATAGGCGTCGATGCCTTCCTCGCCTTCGCCGATGCCGCCGGTATCGATGACGATGAAGGACTTGTCCTCAACGCGGGCATCGCCATACTTGCGATCGCGCGTCAGCCCCGGCAAGTCGGCGACAAGGGCGTCGCGGCTGCGCGTCAGCTGGTTGAAGAGGGTGGACTTGCCCACATTGGGCCGTCCGACGAGCGCGATCACAGGTTTCATGAAGTTACCGTAGTTTCCAGGCCGACAGCCTGCCGCCTGCATCCCAGGCATAAAGGAATTCATCGCGCACCGTCAGGCTGACCAGCGGACTGCCCGAAAACCAGCCACCGCCCACGCTGACACGACCACGGACGGCCCCGTCCAGTTGCGCGAGCAAATGGGCCCGGCCCTCGTCGTCGCCGACCACCAGCAGGTTGCCCAGGGTCACCGCATTGGAGAGGCGACGCCAGGCGAAGTCCGGCTGCTTCCAGGCGACCTTGCCGCTGGCACGATCCACTGCCAGCACATTGCCGTCGAGGTCGGTGACATAGATATTGCCGAGGCCTTCGGCCAGGTCGTTGACGCTGGAGACATCAAAAGTCCAGCGCCGGCGCCCGGACTCGATATCGGTCTGCGTGAGCTGGGACTGGTAGCCCACGCTGTAAAGCTCGCGCTCGCCCACGCGCAGCAGGTTGGCAACGATGTCGTTCATGCGCTCCAGCTCGGAGCGGCCATTGTTGGTGGCGACCCGCAACTCCCAGTCGGGAATGCCGGTGGCGAGATCAAGACGCGCGATCTTGCCCGCCGAGGACGCGATATAGACGCGGTTGTCGGCCAGCAGGGGCGCGGCATTGCCCTGCAGGCTGAGCGGCGGCACCGAGGTATTGTAGGTCCAGCGCGGCGCGCCATCCTCGCGGCCAAGCGCATGCACGACGCCGTCACCGGCCAGCACCACCACCACATCAGCGGCGATGGCGGGCGTGCTCATCGCGGTCGCGCCGAGGGCGGCGCGCCATTTCTCGGCGCCATCGGCGAGCGACAGCACCACCAACTCACCCTTGCTGGTGACCAGCGCCATCATGCCGTAGCCCGTGCCCGGTCCGGCCACCAGTGACAGGCCGGTCTTGCGCCGCCAGAGCACCTTACCGGTGTCCCGCGCCGCCACCAGGACAACGCCGTCGCGGCTAGCCAGGGCAACATGCTGCTCGTTGACCGCAGGCGCCAGGCGCACGCTCTCCTCCGCCAGGCCACGGCCAACGCGTACTGACCAGAGCTCCTGCAGGCGAGCGGCATCATCAGGCAGCGCAGGATAGCCTTGCGGCTCCGGCGCGGGCGGCGTGCTGCTGCAGGCCGCCACGAGGGCGAGCAGGCACAGCAGGGAAAAGCGCATCAGGCGAAAGAGACTCACGACGACGAGGACTCCTGGTCGGCGACAGCGGCCTTGGCTGCTTCCACCTTCTTTGGCTCGAGCGGCGCCAGGCCCACGTCAGCCATCTTCAGCTCCAGCAGCGGACGACGCTCGTCGCGCGCCTGCAGCGCCAGCGCCGCAGCCTCATAGGCCTTGCGTGCCTCGGCCACCTTGCCCTGGGCCTGGAGGATGTCGCCCTTGAGCTCTTCGATAGTCGGAGTAAACCCCGCCGCACCCGACTCATTGGCCAGCAGCGCCAGGGCGGGATCGTATTGCCGCTGCGCCGCGAGCGTACGCGCGAGGCGGGTCGTGGCCAGCAGGCGCTCGGCCTCGCCCGGCTTTTGCTCCAGTACCCAGCGCAACTGCTTCTCGGCCTCCTTGAAGTCGCCCCGATCAGCGGCCTGTCGCCCCAGCAACAAGCCCCCGTTCACCGCATAAGGAGTCGAGTCGTGCTCTTCCTTGAGGATCTTGCCCAGGCGCTGCACATCGGTGCTGGCGGCCTTGTCATCCGGATTCACCTGGCTGCGTTGCACGGCGGCCAGCATTTCCTGGAAAACGGCGGCACCCTTGGTGGCCTGCTCCAGACGCGACTTCTGCCACTGTGTCCAGCCCAGGAACACCGCCACGGCCAGCAGGATGCCGATCATGATGGGCGTGCCGTTGTCCTGCCAGAAACGCTTCAGGCTCTCGAGTTGTTCTTCTTCATGCGTCACTTGCTGCTCCTATGCTGGTCGCGCCAGCTCGTCAAAGCGGATTTCTCAAAGCGTATGGTTTTCTTTCAGGAAGGTGGCCACGTCCTGCTGCGCCAGCGCCAGCTGCTCGCGCTCCTCGCGCAGCCACTTGACGCTGACGGTGCCGGCCGCCACCTCGTCCTGGCCCAGCACCAGCGCAAAGCGGGCGCCGGATTTGTCGGCCTTCTTGAACTGTGACTTGAAGCTGCCGCCGCCGCAATTGACCAGCACGCGCAGGTCCGGCAGGGCATCACGCAGGCGCTCCGCCAGCAGCAGCGCGGGGATGGCCGTGCCCTCCCCCACCGCCGCCACGAAGACGTCTGCCTCGGAGGCCTCGGCCTGGCCGTGCACGGCAATATGCAGCAGCAGCAGGCGCTCGAGGCCAATGGCAAAGCCCACCGCTGGCGTGCGCTGGCCGCCGAGCTGCTCGACCAGGCCATCGTAGCGGCCGCCGGCGCAGACAGTACCCTGGGCGCCCAACTCGCTGGTCACCCACTCGAACACGGTCTTGTTGTAGTAGTCGAGGCCGCGCACGAGGCGCGGGTTCACGGTATAGGCAACGCCGGCGCCATCGAGCGCGGCACGGAGCGCGGCGAAATGCGCCTGCGTTTCCTCGCCCAGGAAATCGCCCAGGCGTGGCGCATCGGCCAGCACCGCCTGGGTTTCCGGCGACTTGCTGTCGAGGATGCGCAGCGGGTTGGACGCGAGGCGGCGCTGCGAATCGGCGTCCAGCTTGTCCTTGTGCTGCTCCAGGTAGGCGACCAGGGCGGCGCGGAAGTCGGCGCGCTCGGCGCTTTCGCCCAGCGTGTTGAGCTCGAGGCGCACCACCTGCGTCAAGCCCAGTTGCTGCCACAGGCGGGCCGTCATGAGGATGAGCTCGGCGTCGATGTCGGGGCCGGTCATGCCGAAAGTTTCCACGCCAAACTGGTGGAACTGGCGGTAGCGGCCCTTCTGCGGACGCTCGTAGCGGAACATGGGGCCGGTGTACCAGAGGCGCTGCGTCTGGTTGTAGGTGAGGCCATGCTCGAGGCAGGCGCGCACGCAGCCGGCGGTGCCTTCCGGGCGCAGGGTCAGGGACTCCTCGCTGCGGTCCAGGAAGGAATACATTTCCTTCTCGACAATGTCGGTGACCTCGCCGATGGCGCGCTTGAACAGCGGCGTGCTCTCGACGATGGGCAGGCGGATTTCCTGGTAGCCGTAGGCGCGCATCAGGTCCTGCAGCGTCGCCTCCACTTCCTGGCAGAGCCCGGTGACGATGGGGTTGTCCTTGGTGGGGACCGGCAGGATGTCGTTGAAACCGCGGATGGCGGTGATCTTCTGGCTCATCGTTATTCTCGTTGTCGCCTCAGTCGCCGCGGGCGAACACGCCGCGGGCGGCGTCGTCGGATTTCTTCTGCGCGGCCTCGGCCTCGGCCTGGCGCACGCGTTCGCGCACCATCTTCTCGATCTCGTCGACGAGGTTCGCGGTGGGGATCAGGTGGCTCTTCTCGCCATGGCGGTAGACCAGGCTGTTGGGTAGCGCGCCCACCACGCCGATGTCGGCTTCCTTGGCTTCGCCCGGACCGTTGACCTTGCAGCCGATCACGGACAGGTCCATGGGTACGCGCACGTCCTCGAGGCGGGCCTCGAGCGCGTTCATCACGCGGATGACGTCGAACTCCTGGCGCGAGCAACTCGGGCAGGCGATGAAGTTGATGCCGTTGGAGCGGATGGCCAGCGAGCGCAGGATGTCGAAGCCCACCTTCACTTCCTCTTCCGGCTCGGCGGCCAGGGAAATGCGCACCGTGTCGCCGATGCCGTCCAGCAGCAGGCCGCCGAGGGCGATGGCGGACTTCACGGTGCCGGAGCGGAACACGCCGGCCTCGGTCACGCCCAGGTGCAAGGGCTTGTCGATCTGCGCCGAGAGCAGGCGGTAGGCATCCAGCGTCAGGAAGACATTGGAGGCCTTCACGCTGATCTTGTACTCGTGGAAATCCAGGCGCTCGAGGATGTCGACATGGCGCAGCGCGGACTCGAGCAAGGCCTGTCCCGTGGGTTCGCCGTACTTTGCCTGCAGATCCTTTTCCAGCGAGCCGGCGTTGACGCCGATGCGCATGGAGATGCCATGGTGGCGCGCGGCGGCCACGACCTCGCGCACCTTGTCATCACTGCCGATATTGCCCGGATTGATGCGCAGGCAGTCGGCGCCGAGCTCAGCCACGCGCAGGGCGATGCGGTAGTCGAAATGGATGTCGGTGACCAGCGGCACCTCCGGCAGGCGCCGGCGGATCTCACCGAAGGCTTCCGCCGCTTCCATCGAGGGCACCGACACACGCACGATATCGGCGCCGGCCGCCACGCAACGCTCGATCTGGCCGACCGTGGCCGCGACGTCGCAGGTCTCGGTATTGGTCATGGTCTGCACGGAGATGGGGGCATCACCGCCGACAAAGACCTTGCCGACCCGGATCTTGCGGGTAAGGCGGCGCTTGATGGGAGATTCCTGCATGAGGGCTTCCTTCTGTCCTTAGGGCATCAGCGCCGGGCCGGAGGTGGCGTCGCGGGCGCAGCCGCACCCGGGGTGGGCAGGACCGGCGGGCTGGCGGGAGCCGGCAGCAGGTTCATGCCAGGCACGGGCGACGGCGCGGGCGCCGGCGCAACTCCAGGAGCCGGAGCCGGCACCGGCACGGCCGGCGCAGGCGCGGGAGCCGCTGGCGCAGGCACCACGGGGACAGCCGCCTCCGGCACCACGGCCGGGGCCACCTCCGGCGCCGTCACTACCGGCGGCGCCAGCAGGGGATCCTCGGCCGCGGGGAAAGGGCTGCGCGCGACCAGGCCGTTCCACAGGAAGCCGGCCACCAGCACCAGCACGAAGGCGATCGCCGCCCACGAAAGCAAGCGACGCGGCCTCAATCGCGGCTGGCGGGCAATCTCGCCCAGGATCTGGATGGGATTGCGCGGCCGCACTTCCAGTGCCGGCGTTTCCTTGTCTTCCGCGTAGCACTGGTCGAATTTGGCAGCGATATCGTCCGGCGACAGCTTCACCAGTTGCGCATAGCGGCGCATATAGCCACGCACGAAGGCGGGCTCCGGCAGGCTCTTGTAGGCGTCGGACTCCATCGCCTCGACATAGCGGGGCGTCAGGGCCAGTTCACGACCGACCTGCTCGATGCTCATGCCACGCAATTCACGTGCCTTGCGCAGGCGCTGGCCAGGGCGAAATGAAAGATAATCGGCAGTATCCCGGCCGTTTTCTTCCTGCCCTTCCGGCAAGGGAAGGGTCTCATTGATCTGATTGCTCACAATAGGCTCCACACCACCGCCTGCTGCGTGCAGCAGGCTTACTTATCCGTTCTCAGGGTCATCTGGTACTGCTTGTATTCCGGGCTTTCCGGATACAGTCGCTTCAGTGCCAGCTCATAGCTTGCAAGCGCATCCTTGTCCCCAAACCGGCGCTCAAGACGAATCCCCAGCCACAGGCTCTGTGCCGACTGCGGCATGTCACTGGTGAGCTGCAGGTACCGCTTGTAAAGGTTGCGGGCCGCCTCGTAATTTTTTTGTTCTAACTGGATCTCGCCCATGTACAGCGTCGCCATGGGCAGGTTGGCATCGAAATTCAGCCCCCGTGAAAACGCCTGCTCCGCCTTTTCCTTGTCGCCCAGCATCCAGGCACTGCGGCCATAGCTCTCGAACGCCTGGCCCCGACGGTTATAGCTGATGTCGTCGGCGGCGATTTCGAACTGCTTCATGGCATCCTTGTAGCGCTGCTGGCGAAACAGGAAGCTGCCGTAATTATTGTGGGCCTGGGAATAGTCCTCGCGCAGGCGGATGGCCTTGCGGAACTCGCGATCGGCCGCCGCGATTGAACCGTCCCGCTCCAGTACCACGCCCATGAGATTATGGGCCTCGGCCGAATCAGGGTCGGACTTGAGCGCCAGCTGCAAATAGCCCAGCGCCTTGTCATCCTCACCCTTGCGAATGTACTCGGCCGCGAGCGCGACCCGGTCGCGGGCCGCGGCCTGCGGATCAGTCTTGCGCGAACCGTCCTCGACCACTATCGAGCCGCAACCGGACAGCAGCAGCACTCCGGCCAAGGCGAATTGCCTGATCATGACGCGCTCCTGAAAATTTCACGGCTGTTATTGTTGTTGTCATTTTCCTGGCGCGACTGCCAGCGCTCGGCACGCCGGGTACGATCCTGGACCTTGCCCACCAGCTGGCCACAGGCGGCATCGATGTCGTCGCCGCGCGTGGACCGGATGGTGCAAATGTAATCCGCCTCGGTGAGGATTTTCTGGAAGGCCAGGATGTCCTCGCGGCTGGAACGCTGGTAGGACGACTTCGGAAACGGATTGAACGGGATCAGGTTGATCTTGCTCGGCGTCTCGCGCAGCAGGCGCGCCAGCTCGCGGGCATGCGCCGGGGTGTCGTTGACACCGGCCAGCATGACGTACTCCATGGTGATCTTGCGCCGCCCCCCCTCTTCGCCCTGGAAGCGCGCCAGGAAGCGGCGGCAGGAGGCGAGCAGGTCCTTCAGCGGGTACTTGCGATTGATCGGCACGAGCTCGTCGCGCAGCGCGTCGTTGGGCGCATGCAGCGACACTGCCAGCGCCACGTCGATGGTTTCGCCCAGCTTGTCCAGCATCGGCACCACGCCCGAGGTAGACACCGTGACGCGGCGCTTGGAGAGGCCGTAGGCGAAGTCATCCAGCATCAGCTCGAGCGCCGGCACCACGTTGCCGAAATTCAGCAATGGCTCGCCCATGCCCATCATCACCACATTGGTCAGCGCGCGTTCGCGCTTTTCCATGAGGGGCTCGTCCTCGAAGTAGGAGCGATTGGCCACCCAGACCTGGCCGATGATCTCGGCGGTGGTGAGGTCGCGCTGGAAGCCCTGCTTGCCGGTGGAACAGAAGCTGCAGTCCAGCGAGCAGCCCACCTGCGAGGACACGCACAATGTCTTGCGCTCGCCGTCGGGAATAAGCACCGCCTCGACCATGGAACCCTCGCCCACCTTGAGCACCCACTTGCGGGTGCCATCGGCGGAGTATTCGCGATGGATGACCTCGGGGGCGCGGATCTCGGCGACCTCGGCCAGCTTCTGGCGCAATACCTTGGACACGTTGGTCATCTGCTCGAAGTCGTCGACGCCGAGCTGGTGGATCCACTTGATCACCTGCTGCGCGCGGAACTTCTTCTCGCCGATGGAGACGAAATAGTCCTCCATCTGCTGGCGGGTCATCCCGAGCAGGTTGGTCTTGGCAATAGGGGGCAGGACGGGGGCGGGACTATCGTTGCTCATAATGTGTCGACCGGTTGCTACACCAATTATGTCGAGCCCAGGTAGGGCGAATCTGTTGGCCTTTGATTGCCGGAGGGCAGCCGCGGCCGGGCGGCGGGGTCCGGAGAGGGCGGCAGGCACGGCCCGGAGGCCGACCCTGGCACGCCACGACCCCGGCGGCAAAGCCGGCCGGGGCCCCGGGAAGCCTGCTTAGCGGGTGCGCGCGCAGAGCTCGGTAGCAGCGAAGAAATAGGCGATTTCGCGGGCGGCGGAATCGGTGCTGTCAGAGCCGTGCACGGCGTTTTCGTCGATGCTGGCGGCGAAATCGGCGCGGATCGTGCCAGCTTCGGCCTTCTTCGGGTCGGTGGCGCCCATCAGGTTGCGGTGCTGCAGCACGGCGTTCTCGCCTTCCAGCACGGACACGACCACGGGGCCGGAGATCATGAAGGCCACAAGGTCACCGAAGAAGCCGCGCTCGCGGTGCTCGGCGTAGAAGCCTTCGGCTTCGGCGCGGGACAGGTGCTTCATCTTGGCGGCGACGACCTTGAGGCCAGCCTTTTCGAAGCGGGTATAGATCTCGCCGATCACATTCTTACCCACTGCGTCCGGCTTGATGATGGACAGGGTGCGTTCGATAGCCATTGATACTCTCCACAAGTGCTTTAAAAATCAAGGAGTTAGGCGGCAACCAGAAGGACGCCCCCAAACGAAGCCGCGATTATACGCAGCTTTGCCGCCAATACCATGCCGATAGCGTGGACCGGCCTCAGACCTCGTCCATCCAGGCCATCTGGATGGCCTCCAGGACCTTTTCGCCGCAGCGGGCGGGGTCATCGTCGAAGCCCGGGAGGGTGACCACCCATTGCATGAGATCGGTGAAGCGCACCGCTCGGGGATCCACCTCGGGATGGGCCTCCGCCAGCTCGATGGCGATCTCGCGGGAATCCGTCCATTTCAGCGACATGCCAACCTCCTTCTCTATGCAGGTCGGGCCTCAGCCCGACGCCAAAAGGGACTGTCGGGCTGAAGCCCGACCTACAAAATCCGTTGATCCCCAACCCGTTGCCGGTCGGGCTTCAGCCCGACTACGGCCTCGCAGCCGGGCCGGGGGCCAGGGATCAGTGTTTTTCCGAGGCGTGATTGATCGTGTACTTCGGAATCTCCACGACCAGGTCCTCGTCGTCGACGATGGCCTGGCAGGACAGACGCGACTCGGCCTCGAGGCCCCATGCCTTGTCCAGCATGTCCTCTTCCAGCTCGTCCGCCTCGTTGAGCGAGGCCGAGCCTTCGCGCACCACGACATGGCAGGTGGTGCAGGCACAGGACATCTCGCAGGCGTGCTCGATCTTGATGCCGTGGCGCAACGCGGCTTCACAGATGGACTCGCCCTTGTTGGCCTCGATCACGGCGCCCTCGGGGCAAACCTCGTGATGGGGCAGGAAAACGATTTGCGGCATGGTGCTTACTCCCCGGATATGTCGTCGAGCCGGCGGCCGGTCAGGGCCTGCTGAACGCCGGCGTTCATGCGCCGCGCGGCATAGGGCTCGGTCAGCTCGTTCAGTGCGGCGATGCCCGCGCGGATGGCCAGGAGGGCGTTGCCGGCCATGGCCTCGCGCAATTCCTGCATCGCCGCCAGTATCAGCTCGCGCTCCTGCACTGGCAGCAGGACCTCCGTGTCATCGCGCAGTGCGCCCTCGAGGGCCAGCAGCAGGCGCTCGGCCTCCACTTTCTCCTCGACCAGGGCGCGCGCATCGCGATCCGCCTGCGCCTGCGCGAACGACTCCTTCAGCATGCGGGCGATGTCCTCGTCGGCCAGACCGTAGGACGGCTTCACCGTGATCTCGCTCTTCACACCCGAGGTGGTTTCCTCGGCGCCAACATTGAGCAAGCCGTCGGCATCGACCTGGAAGGTCACGCGGATACGCGCCGCGCCGGCCACCATCGGCGGGATGCCGCGCAGCTCGAAGCGCGCCAGCGAGCGACAATCGGAGACAAGCTCACGCTCGCCCTGCAATACATGGATGGCCATGGCGGTCTGGCCATCCTTGAAGGTGGTGAACTCCTGCGCCATGGCCGCCGGAATCGTGGTGTTGCGCGGGATGATCTTCTCGACCAGCCCGCCCATGGTCTCGAGGCCGAGCGACAGCGGGATCACGTCCAGCAGCAACATCTCGGTCTCGGGCTTGTTGCCGGCGAGCACATCGGCCTGCAGCGCGGCGCCGATGGCCACCACCTTGTCCGGATCGATGCTGGTGAGCGGCGGGCGACCAAAGAACTCCGCGACCCGGGCGCGTACCAGGGGCACTCGCGTAGCGCCCCCGACCATGACCACTTCCTGGATGTCGGCGGGCTTGAGGCCGGCGTCGCGCAGGACGCGGCGGCAGGCCTTGAGGGTGCGCTCCACCAAGGGCGCCACCAGCCCCTCGAAGACGGCGCGAGTGAGCTCGAAGTCGCGGCCATCGCAGGCAATGACGGCGCTGTCGGCCTCGGTCAGGGCTTCCTTGGCGGCGCAGGCGGCCTGCAGCAGGACGCGCTGGCGCCGCGGATCGGGATCGCCCTCCCCGGTCTGCGTCAGCACCCACTGTGCGATGGCATGATCGAAGTCGTCGCCACCCAGGGCGGAATCGCCGCCGGTGGCCATGACCTCGAACACACCGCGATGCAGGCGCAGCACGGAAATATCGAAAGTGCCGCCGCCCAGGTCGTAAATGGCGTGCACGCCTTCCGCTTCCTTGTCGAGTCCGTAGGCCACGGCCGCCGCGGTGGGCTCGTTGAGCAGGCGCAGCAGCTTGATGCCGGCGAGCTGGGCCGCATCCTTGGTGGCTTGGCGCTGGGCATCGTCGAAATAGGCGGGCACGGTGATGACGGCGCCGGTAAGCTCGCCGCCGAGGACCGCCTCGGCGCGCGCGCGCAGCACAGAGAGGATATCGGCCGAGACCTGCACCGGGCTTTTCTCGCCGGCGGCAGTGATGAGGTAAGGCATCCCGGCCTCGCCGCCCGCGAAGCGGTAGGGCATGACGCTGCCCAGCTTCTTGACGTCGGCCAGGCCGCGGCCCATGAGGCGCTTCACCGACACGACGGTATTGAGCGGATCCTCGGCGGCGGCGGCGCGGGCGTCATGGCCGACGCGGCGCTCGCCATCGGGAAAGTAACGCACGACCGAGGGCAGCAGGTGGCGGCCGGCCGCGTCCGGCAGCGTGCGGGACTTGCCGCTCTGCACCGTGGCGACCAGCGAATTGGTGGTGCCCAGGTCAATGCCGACGGCCAGCTTGTGCTGGTGCGGCGCCGTGCTCTGGCCGGGCTCGGCGATCTGCAGAAGCGCCATCAGTCCATTTCCTCATCGAATTCGTCGTCGTCCAGGCGGGCCTCGCGGGCCTTCACTTCCGCGATGAAGCGCGCCATGAACTGCATCTTGCGCACGGTATCCGCCGCCTCGGCCCAGTCCGCCTCGCGCTGGTCGATGGCGAACTCGCGACCCAGGCTCTCGAGCCACTCCTCGGCTTCCTCGCGCAGGCCGGCCAGCTCGCCCGCCCCTTCGGCCTCGTCGAGCTGCTCGCGCAGGTCCATCTGCGCCATCAGGAAATCAGTATCGGAGACCGTGGCCGACTCGTTATGGATCGGGTGGCCCGCCAGCGCCAGCAGGTGGCGGGCGCGCAGCACCGGATCCTTGAGGGTGGTGAAGGCGGTATTGATGTCGGCGGCTTTCTGCACGGCGGCGCGCTGCACGTCCGCCGGCGCGGCGGCGACCCGGTCCGGATGGAACTGGCGCTGCAGCTCGCGGTAGCGCGGCTGCAGGACCTCCGCGTCCAGCTCGAAGGCAGGCGGCAGGCCGAACAGCTCGAAATAGTTGATGGTGCTCACGGGATTCAGCCTTCTGGAGTGACCCTGCCCAAGGCCAGGAAGCCGGGACTAGCGGTAGCGCGCCGGGCGAAGGCGGCGGAGTTTACAGCAGGAATGCCGCAGCGGCGCGGCCTTGCCGGCGACGCCACCCACTCAGACCGTGAAGGACTCGCCGCAACCGCACTCGCCCTTCTGGTTGGGGTTGCTGAAGCGGAAGCCCTCGTTGAGGCCTTCCTTGACGAAGTCCATCTCGGTGCCGTCGATATAGGCCAGGCTCTTGGGGTCGACGATGACGTTGACGCCATGCGAGGTGAACACGATGTCCTCGGGCGCGGTCTCGTCGACGAACTCCAGCACATAGGCCAGGCCCGAGCAGCCGGAGGTCTTGACGCCCACGCGCACGCCCACGCCCCGGCCGCGATTGGCCAGGAAGTCGCCGACGTGGCGGGCAGCCGCTTCGGAGAGGGAGACAGCCATCACTCGGCCTCGCGCTTCTTGCGGTAATCGGCGACGGCCGCCTTGATGGCGTCCTCGGCGAGCACCGAGCAGTGGATCTTCACCGGCGGCAGCGCCAGCTCCTCGGCGATATGGGTGTTGCGGATGGCCATGGCCTCGTCCAGGGACTTGCCCTTGACCCACTCGGTCACCAGCGAGCTCGAGGCGATCGCGGAGCCGCAGCCATAGGTCTTGAAGCGCGCGTCCTCGATGATGCCCTCGGGGCTCACCTTGATCTGCAGTTGCATGACGTCGCCGCAGGCGGGCGCGCCCACCATGCCGGTGCCGACGCTGGCGTCGGTCTTGTCGAGCTTGCCGACATTGCGCGGATGCTCGTAGTGGTCGATGACCTTTTCGCTGTATGCCATTTCAACTCACCTCCAAATCCAGTCAATTTTCGTCCAGGCCTTCAAGACCCTGGAGCGAGCGATCCGGGCCTGTACCGGATCGCGACGTTGAGGAAAGGCCGCAGGCATTTCCTCAACACATGTAAAAAGCAGCGAGCGATCCGGACCGGCGCCGGATCGCGACGTCGAGGAAAAGCCGCAGGCATTTCCTCGACGCTTGTAAAAAGACACGCTTAATGCGCGACCCACTCCACGGAATTGAGGTCGACGCCTTCCTTGTACATATCCCAGAGCGGCGACAGGTCACGCAGGCGGGTCACGGCCTGGCGGGCATGACCGATCACATGGTCGACGTCGGCCTCGGTAGTGAAGCGGCCGATCGAGAAACGGATGGACGAGTGCGCCATCTCGTCGGAGAGCCCCAGCGCGCGCAGCACATACGACGGCTCCAGGCTGGCCGAGGTACAGGCCGAGCCGGACGACACCGCAAGATCCTTGAGCGCCATGATCAGCGACTCGCCCTCGACGAAGTTGAAGCTCACGTTCAGGTTGTGCGGCACGCGGGCGTTGATATCGCCATTGATGAAGACCTGCTCCAGCGGCTCAAGGCCCTTCCAGAGGCGGTCGCGCAAGGCGCGCATGCGCGCGGCCTCGGCATGCATCTCTTCCTTGGCGAGGCGGAAGGCCTCACCCATGCCGACGATCTGGTGGGTCGCCAGGGTGCCCGAGCGGAAGCCGCGCTCGTGACCACCGCCATGCATCTGCGCCTCGAGGCGAACACGCGGCTTGCGGCGCACATAAAGAGCACCGATGCCCTTGGGACCGTAGCTCTTGTGGGCGGAAAAGCTCATCAGGTCGACCTTGAGGTTCTCGAGGTCGATATCCACCTTGCCGGTGCTCTGCGCCGCGTCCACATGGAACAGGATGCCGCGGGCGCGGGTGATCTCGCCGATGGCGGCGAGGTCGGTGATGGTGCCGATCTCGTTGTTCACGTGCATGAGCGAGACCAGGATGGTGTCGTCGCGGAGCGCGGCGGCCACGGCCTCGGGGCGCAGCAGGCCGGTGCCCGGCTCGGGATCGAGATAGGTGACCTCAAAGCCTTCGCGCTCGAGCTGGCGGCAGGTATCAAGGACCGCCTTGTGCTCGATCTTGCTGGTGACGATGTGCTTGCCCTTCGTCTTGTAGAAGTGCGCCGCGCCCTTGATGGCGAGGTTGTCGGATTCGGTGGCGCCGGAGGTCCACACGATCTCGCGCGGGTCGGCCTTGACGAGGTCGGCGACCTGGCGGCGCGCATTCTCGACCGCCTCCTCGGCCTGCCAGCCATAGAAGTGCGAGCGCGAGGCGGGATTGCCGAAGTTCCCGTCCGGGGTCAGGCACGCCATCATCTTTTCCGCCACGCGGGGATCGCAGGGCGTGGTCGCGGAGTAGTCGAGGTAAATGGGTCGCTTCATTACTGCTTCACCTGAAAAAAGAGCTGCACTGCTGCACCTGAAAAAGGGGCTGCGCCCGCATCACGTCACGGACACCAGCTCGAGACGGTCCTTGCTGCCGTCGTCGCGCCGGTGCTTCTGCATATCGGCCTGGCGCAGCGCCACGGCCTGAACCTGCCGCCTGCTCACCAGTTCCTCCAGGCTGATGCCCGCAAGGAAGGTATGGAGCTGCTCGCTGAGATCACTCCAGAGCTCATGGGTCAGGCAGGTTACGCCCTGCTGGCAGTCGCCCTTGCCGCCGCAGCGGGTGGCGTCCACCGATTCATCCACCACGTCGATGATCTGGGCGATGAAGATGTCCGCCCCTTCGCGCGCCAACTGATAGCCGCCTCCGGGCCCGCGCACACTGGAGACCAGGCCACCCCGGCGCAGCTTGGAAAACAGCTGCTCCAGATAGGACACGGAGATCGACTGCCGCTCCGAGATATCCGCCAGGCTGACTGGCTCGTCCCGGGCATTCAGGGCGAGGTCCAGCATGGCGGTCACGGCGTAACGACCCTTGGTGGTAAGGCGCATGGCGAATCCCGTCGGGCTATGGAATAAGCCTAGTATCCCAAATCCCGACTAAATTAGTCAATTATTTGGCCCGGCGAAAAGCTCGGGGATTTTAGTGAGGCCGGCACCACCGCGCCAGCGGCCGGCGCCGGCCTGCGGACACCGGATGTCGGCGGGGACGCTGGCAGGGCCTCGGCGGCGGCCGGAGCAGGGCGTCGGGCTGAAGCCCGACCTACCGCCCCCGGGGGTTGGCAGCCCGGCAAGTCGGGCTTCAGCCCGATTTGCCGGGGGCAGTGGTCTCGCCGGACGCGGGGGCTTCCTGCAGGCCTTCCAGGTCCTCGACCTTGAGCGACTCCAGCTTCTCGTCGCAAAAGCCCGGATTGATGCGGCCGACGGCCTCGCACATGCGGTCCATGCGGGCATCGGCCTTGCGCATGTGGTCCAGCAGGTGGCGGATGGCCTCGACCACGGGATCGGGCAGGTCGGGATTGGCGCCATAGGCCTGGAAGCCGATTTTCTCGGCAAAGTCGCGGCGGGCCTGCTCGGCCTTGTCGTCGCGCTGGATGATGCGGGCCGGGTTGCCGACGGCGGTGGCGCCCGCCGGCACCGGCTTGGTGACGACGGCGTTGGAGCCGATGCGGGCGCCGTCGGCGACCAGGATGGGGCCGATGACCTTGGCGCCCGCCCCCACCACCACGCCATTGCCCAGCGTGGGGTGACGCTTGCCCTGGTCCCAGCTGGTGCCGCCCAGGGTGACACCGTGATAGAGGGTCACGTCATCGCCGATCTCGGCGGTCTCGCCGATGACCACGCCCATGCCGTGGTCAATGAAGAAGCGGCGGCCAATGCGGGCGCCCGGATGAATCTCGATGCCGGTCAGGAAACGGGAAAAGGACGAGATAAAGCGCGCCAGGCCCTTCCAGCCGGCCAGCCAGAGGCGATGCGCCAGGCGGTGCAGGACATTGGCGTGGATGCCCGGGTAATTGAGCAGCACCTCGAAGCTGTTGCGTGCCGCCGGGTCGCGGTCGAACACCGAGGCTACGTCTTCTCGCAAGCGGTCGAACATGGTCGGCCTCCTATTCCTTCGGCTTCTTCAGCGCATTGAGCTCGGCGGCGATTTCCTGCAGCCGGGTAAATATGCCACGCCACATGTTGTACTCGATCCGGTCCAGGCGCACCCGGCCAAACAGCCGGCGCGCCCGCGCCATGAGCTGGCGGGGGTTGTCCGGCGCCAGGAAGCCGGTATCCACCATCATCTGCTCGAAGTGGCCGTAGAAGCGCTCCATGTCGCCATGGGGCACGACCTCCTCGTCCCAGCGCAGGAACTGCACCGGCATCTTCTGCGCATCCGGCAACGGCTGTTCCGCCGCCAGCAGGTGCGCCATGCGCACTTCATAGCACAGCACCTGCACGGCGGCCGCCACGTTGAGCACGCCGTAGCCCTCGTCGCTGGGAATGCAGACGTGGAAGTTGCAGCGCTGCAGTTCCTCGTTGGTCAGCCCGCGATCCTCGCGCCCGAAGACCAGGGCCACCTGCTGGGTGTCCGATTCGAGGCGCACGGCCTCGCCCGCCTGGCGGGCATCCATCAGCGGCCAGGGAATGGTGCGGCTGCGGGCGCTGGCGCCCAGCACCAGCGAGCAGCCCGCCACCGCCTCCTCCAGGGTAGCCACGACCCGGGCCGTGGCCAGGAGCTCGGAGGCGCCCGAGGCCAGGGCGGTCGCCTCGGCGCTGGGGAAGACCTTCGGCTCGACCAGGCAGAGGTCGGTGATGCCCATGGTCTTCATGGCACGGGCGGTGGCGCCGATATTGGCGGGCAACGACGTGTTGACGAGGACGACGCGGACGTTGGCGAGCATGGCGGGGGCACCGGCCGGAACGGGGCCGCGGATGGTAACAAATCCCGGCGGCCGTATCTCCGGGCCGACACGGGGATTTCCCCCGGCGGCAGGGTATCGCTACAATGCGCCGCCTACCGTTCTTTCACAGAGTCCTTCCCCATGCAACCCATGCTCAACATGGCGGTGCGCGCCGCCCGTGCCGCCGGCGAGATCATCTCCCAGTCCGCCGAACGCGTGGACCTCGTCGACATTGAAGCCAAGGGCTACAACGACTTCGTCACCAAGGTCGACCAGACCGCCGAACGCGCCATCCTCGAAGTGTTGCAGAAGACCTATCCCGACCATGGCTTCCTCTGCGAGGAAACCGGCCACCGCGAGGGCAAGGGCGAGGGGAAGGACTGGCTCTGGATCATCGATCCGCTCGACGGCACCACCAACTTCATCCACAGCCTGCCCCAGTTCGCGGTGTCCATCGCCGTGCAGCACAAGGGCGTGACCGAGCATGCCGTGGTGCTGGACCCCATGCGCCGCGAGGAGTTCAGCGCCAGCCGCGGCCGCGGCGCCGCCATGAACGGCCGTCGCCTGCGCGTCACCGCGCGCAAGGGCCTGGAAGGCGCCCTTATCGGCACCGGCTTTCCCTTCCGCCCGGACCAGATGGACCATATCGACAACTTCCTCGCCATCTTCAAGGACCTCGCCCAGCAGACCGCGGGCCTCCGCCGTCCCGGCGCCGCCTCCCTGGACCTGGCCTATGTCGCGGCCGGCCGCTTCGACGGCTTTTTCGAATTCGGCCTCTCGCCCTGGGACATGGCCGCGGGCGACCTGCTCATCCGCGAAGCCGGCGGGCTGGTCAGCGACTTTGTCGGCGGCCACAACTACCTGGACTCCGGCAACATCGTGGCTGGCAACCCCAAGGTGCTGAAGGCCCTGCTGACCACCCTCGCCCCGCACCTCGACGGCAAGCTGCGCCGCTGAGTGACTGCGCCGCCGCCAGCGGTGCTCGCGCCGGCGGCGGGCTGTTATGCTCGGCTCCACCCCCAACGAGCAGAGAACCGGCGTGCGCCCTGCTGATCTTCCGTCGCGCCGGCCCCACGGCGCCGCCAGGCTTTTCCTCCTCCTCGGCCTTCTGCTGCTGAGCCTGCCCCTGCGGGCGGAACTCGCCCTGCCAATCCAGGGCCCGTTGCCGGCGACAGCGCTGGAGCCCTACACGACCTGGCATTGCGATGCCTCCGGCAAGCTCGGGCCCGAGGCTATCCGCAAGCAAACCTTTTACTCCCTGGAGGGCCGCGCCGTGGTGTTCGGCTTCCAGCCGGGCGCCTGCTGGTTCCGCTTCCAGCTGGAAAACCGCTCAGGCAAACCCCTCCCCCTGCTGCTGCAGTTGAGCTACCCCATCCTGGATGATGTTTCGCTCCACCTGCCTGGACCGCCAGCCACGCCCGTGCGCACGGGCGACCTGCGTCCCTTTGCGAGCCGGCCCCTGGATACGCGCATTTATACCTTCCCGTTCACGCTGGCACCTGACGGACAGCAGGAATTCCTGTTGCGCGTCAGCAGCAGCAGCGCCATGAACGTCCCGCTGCTGCTGAGCAGCCCGGAGCACTACACGGCTGAGCACGAAGTCAGGGAATGGCTGAACGGGCTGGGCTTCGGCATCCTGGCCGGCCTCCTGCTCTACCATCTTTTCCTGTGGCTGGCGGTCCGCGAGAAGGTGTTCCGCTTCTATGTCCTCTATGTGGGTGCGGCCATCCTCTACCTGTTGTCCATGAACGGCATCAGCTACCGGTTCTGGCCCGACGCCCCGGACTGGAACAGCCATTCGCAGCCGTTCTTCCTGCTGCTCATGCTGGCGAGCTCGGCGCTGTTCGCGCGCGATTTCCTGGGACCCGGCCGCCTCCCCAGGGGGGCCGAACTGGCACTCAAGGCGGTGGCCGCCCTGGCCGGGCTGACCGCCTGCCTGCAGTTCGCCCTGCCCTTGCGCACTGTCTATCCCCTGCAGGTGATGGTGACCTTCCCGGTCATCGTGACCGTGCTCGTGGCAACGCTGTCGCAGCTGCGCGGCCGGTTCAGCGAAACCCGTATCTTCCTGCTGAGCTGGCTGCTGCTGATCGCAATCGGCCTGATGCTGGCGCTGCAAAGCCTTGGCTTCTTTCCCGGCTTCTCTTATCTGCTGTCACTGAAAGGGCTGGAGGTCGCACTCATCCTGCAGCAACTCATGCTGGCGCTGGCCTTGGCCGACCGCCTCAACAGCCTCAAGCGCGAGCGTGGCGAACAGCAGCAGGCCGTCCTGCGCGCCGAGGCGGAAAGCGCCGCCAAGACGGAGTTCCTGGCACGCATGAGTCATGAGATCCGCACCCCGCTCAATGCCCTGCTCGGCATCACCGAGCTGCTCGACCATACGCGCCTGGACAGCACCCAGAAAAATTATGTCGATACGCTGGGTGACTCCGGCCAGGCACTGCTGCATGTCATCAACGACATCCTCGACTACTCCAAGATCAGCGCCGGCAAGGTCCAGCTGGAGCAGGCCGACTTCAGCCTGCTGGACCTGCTCGACGAATGCATCCGCATCTTCAGCCTGAAGGCGCGCGAGAAATCGCTGTCAC
>JAJFBF010000145.1 GCA_020697295.1 Moraxellaceae bacterium
ACCGGCGCAAGGGGCTGGCGGAACAGGTCTGGTGCCTGCTGCAGATCGGGTATTTCAAGGCCAAGCAGGCCTTCTTCGGCTTCTCCTGGCCCGACGTTCCGCCCAGCGACATCGCCTTCCTGATGGAACGCTACTTTCCGGGAAGCGCGCTGACGCCGCAGCCGATCCGCGCCAACGAGCATTACGCCCAACGCCGGGAAATCGCCGGGTTGTTCGGCTATCGGCTCTGGGCGGACACGGACCGGGCGGCGGTCGTCGGCAAGGCCAGCCTTCTGGCGAAGCGGGACGTGGCCGCGACCTTCATCCTGACGGAGCTGCTGGCCTTCCTGGCCACCCGGCGCATCGTGCGCCCGGGCTACACCACGCTGCAGGGCATCATCAGCGAGGTGCTCACGGCGGAACGCCGACGCCTGGAACACCTCGTCGAGGACGGGCTGGACGAGGAGGCGCGCGCCGCCCTGCAGGGCCTCCTCGTGCGCGAGGACACCCTCTCGGAACTGGCGGCGCTCAAGCAGGACGCCAAGCACTTCGGCTACCGCATGATGGCGATGGAGCGCCAGAAGCGCGCCACCCTGGCGCCCTTGCACCGGGTCGCGAAGACTCTGCTGCCCAAGCTCGACATCTCGCAGCAGAACGTCGCCTATTACGCCAGCCTCGCCCATTACTACACGGTCTACGACCTGCGCCGGCTGAAGCCCGGCCAGACCCACCTGTACCTGCTGTGCTATGCCTGGCAGCGCTTCCGCCAGCTCACCGACAACCTGGTCGAGGCCTTCGGGTTCCACATGGGGCAGATGGAAGCGCAGACCAAGGAGGAGTCGGAGGCCGCCTTCGCCCAGGCCCAGGCCGGCCGGCAGCAGGAGGGACCCCGGATCGGCCGCGTACTCCTGCTCTATGTCGACGACACGGTCGACGACGCCACGCCGTTCGGGGCCGTCCGCCACCGGGCCTTCACGATCCTGCCGAGGGAGGCGATGCTCGGCGCCGGCCAGAGGCTTTGCGAAAAGCCGGTCAGCCAGCTGGAACTGCGCTGGCAGGCGGTGGACCGCACGGCGGCGCGCTGCAAGAAGCATCTGCGCCCGCTCGCCATGGCGCTCGAGGTCTCGGCCACCACGGCGGACAATCCGTGGCTCGCGGCCTTGCGTTGGATGAAGGGCGTGTTTTCCCGTCAGCAGCGCCTCGCCCAAAGGCCCCTCGGCGAGATCCCGGAAAATACCATTCCCGACCGGCTGCGTCCGCATCTGCTCGACGTCGATGAGGATGGCAAGGCGGCCGGCCTGCGCGGGGACCGTTACGAGTTCTGGATCTACCGGCAGCTCCGCAAGCGCCTCGCCACCGGCGAACTCCACCTGGACGACAGCGTCCGGCATCGCCGCTTCGGTGACGAGCTGGTCGCGTCGGACCGGGCGGCGGAGGCGCTCCGGGAGCTCGACAGTCCATGGTTGCGCCAACCCGTGGACGCGACGCTCGACGGCCTGTGCGCCGACTTGCATCGGCTTTGGCTGATCTTCGACCGCGACCTGCGCCAGGGCAAGCTCAAGCACCTCGAGTACGACCCCGGGCGAAAGACCCTGTCGTGGCGCACTCCCAAGGTCGACAAGGAGGAAGCGCTGCAAGCCGCCTTCTATGCCCGGCTGCCGGCGCGCGGCATCGCTGATATCTTCCGCTTCGTGGACGAGCGCTGCCGCTTCCTGGCGGCGCTGACCCCGCTACAGCCCCGCTACGCCAAGAGGATCACCGACGACGACAGCCTGACGGCCGTGATCCTTGGTCAGGCCATGAACCACGGCAACCTGGGCATGGCCGAAACCAGCGACATCCCGTACCACGTCCTGGAGGCTCAGCAGCACCTGCGCCTGTCGACCCTGAAGGCGGCCAACGACCGGGTCAGCAACTTCATCGCCGGGCTTGGCATCTTCCCCTTCTACTCGTTCGATCCCCGTGCCGACGGCCAAGGCGCGGCATTCGCGCAAGTACTTCGGCACCGGCAGGGGCGTCGTCGCCTACACGCTGCTGGCCAACCACGTGCCGCTGGAAACGGAGCTGATCGGCGCCCACGAGCATGAGAGCCACTACGTCTTCGACATCTGCTACCACAACACCTCGGACATCGCACCGACCACCATCACCGGCGACATGCACAGCATCAACCGCGCCAACTTCGCCATCCTCCACTGGTTCGGGCTGAAGCTGGCGCCGCGGTTCACCCGCCGGCAAGCACAGCTCAAGCACCTGTACTGCGGCAACCCGATCGAGGACTACCAGGACTGTCTGGTCCAGCCGGCCGGCCGGATCGACCGCGCGTTGATCGCCGAGGAGAAAGCCAGCATCGACCGGATCGTCGCCACGCTGGGGCTCAAGGAGATGAGCCAGGCCACCCTGGTGCGGAAACTGTGCGCCCTGTCCCCCCACGACCGGACCCGCAAGGCGGTCTTCGAGTACGACAAGCTGGTCCGCAGCCTCTACACGCTCGATTACCTCCGCGACCCACAGCTGCAGCGTGACGTCCACCGCTCGCAGAACC
>JAJFBF010000038.1 GCA_020697295.1 Moraxellaceae bacterium
ATGCTCCGGCCGCCACGATTGCGGCCGCAAGCCCTGCCCGGCTGTCCGGCACAAAGGGTTCTGGCGCGCGGCGGCCTGCATTACAATCCGCTGCCTGAATGATTGCTCCGGATTCCCGACATGAGCCTGCCCCTGCTGCTGGAGCCTGCGGAACTCAATGCCGCGCTGGGTACGCCCGGCCTGCTCGTCATCGACCTCGGCAAGGAGTCGGTGTATCGCCAGGCCCATGTGCCCGGGGCCGTGGCCTGCAACGGACGCCAATTGCTGGCCGGCGACCAGCCCGCGCCCGGCAAGCCGGCCGCGCCCGAAACCCTGGCGATCGTCTTTTCCGCCCTGGGCCTGACGCCGGAAACGCATGTGGTGGCCTATGACGACGAGGGCGGCGCCTGGGCCGGCCGCTTCCTCTGGACGCTGGAGCTGATCGGCCATCGCCACTATTCGTATCTCAACGGTGGCATCCACGCCTGGCTGGCCAGCGGCCTGCCGGTGGAAAGCCGGGCCGCGGAGCCTCAGCTGTCCCGGTACGCGGTCACCCTCGCCGAGGGCGCCAGCGCCGACCTCGACTACGTGCTGGCCCACCACCGTGACCCCGGCCACGTGCTCTGGGATTCGCGCTCGCCCGAGGAGTTCAACGGCAGCATGGTGCGCGCGCAGCGCGCCGGCCATATTCCCGGCGCCCGCAACTATGAGTGGACCCGCGCCATCGACCGTGGCAACGCCCTGCGCCTGCGCCCGCTCGAGGAGGTGCGCGCCGAGCTGGCCGCCCTCGGCATCACCGGCGACAAGACGGTCATCACCTACTGCCAGACCCACCACCGCTCCGGCTTTACCTGGCTGCTCGGCAAGGTGCTCGGATTTCCAAGGATGCAGGCCTATGCCGGATCCTGGAGCGAATGGGGCAACCGCCCCGATACGCCGGTCGAGAAATAGTCCCGGCCCCTACCGAATCGATCCCCCCGCTGCGGCGGGAGCAACGAGAGAATGCATGAAACCTGAAACCCGTGACCGCCTGCTGACCCTGATCCAGTACCTGCTGCCCCAGCACCTGCTGTCCCGCCTGGTGGGCTGGCTTGCCGCCAGCCGCCTGGGCCCGGTCAAGAACACCTTCATCGCCAACTTCGCCGCCACATATAACGTGGACATGCGCGAGGCAGTCGAGGAAAACCCGCTCGCCTATGAGAGCTTCAACGCCTTCTTCACGCGCCCGCTCAAGCCCGGCGCGCGCACGGTCGACACCACCCGCGGCGTGATCGCCTGCCCCGCCGATGGCGCCATCTCCCAGCTCGGCGAGATCGAAGGCAACTTCATCTTCCAGGCCAAGGGCCAGCATTACACGCTCAACGAGCTGCTCGGCGGCGACGTCGCCCGCGCCCATCCCTTCCTCAACGGCAAGTTTGCGACTGTCTATCTGTCGCCACGTGATTACCATCGCGTACACATGCCCTACAGCGGCACCCTGCGCGAAACCGTGTATGTCCCGGGCGACCTGTTCTCGGTAAACACCCGCACCGCCGAAAACGTTCCCCGCCTCTTTGCCCGCAACGAGCGCCTGGTGGCGATCTTCGACACCGAACTCGGCCCAATGGCCGTGGTCATGGTCGGCGCCATGATCGTGGCCGGCATCGAGACCGTCTGGGCCGGCCGCGTCGCGCCCGCCAAGCCGCGCAAGATCACGGTCACCGACTACCGCAACGCCGCCACGCCCATCGTGCTGAAAAAGGGCGACGAGCTCGGCCGCTTCTACCTCGGCTCCACCGCCATCGTCTGCTTCGGCCACGACGTCATGGACTGGGATCCGTCGTTCCGCGCGGGCAGCCCCACCCGCATGGGTGAAAAGCTTGGCCAGCGCCAGGCCTGAGGCGACAGGAGCCAGCGCCGGCCGGCGGCCCCGGCAATCCGGCGCGCCCAGGCGGGGCTGAAGGGCCGCTCCCACGTCCCACCCCGACGTCACCTTCATGCCGGGCTTGTGTTATCCGGAAACTTGCGCCTAATCTCAGGTCGTCATCAGTCGACCTGATAAACCATGCGCATTACCCTCAAGCAGCTTGAAGTCTTCATCGCCGTGGCCCAATCCGGCAACGTTACCCGTGCCTCTGAAGGCCTCAGCATCACGCAGAGCGCCACCAGCATGGCGCTGGCCGATTTCGAGAACCAGCTCGGCCGCAAGCTTTTCGACCGCATCGGCAAGCGCCTGCAACTGAATGATGCCGGCCGCCTGCTGCTGCCCAAGGCCCTCGACGCCATCGCCCGCGTCGCCGACATCGAACACATGGCCGCCAGCGACAACGCCATGATCGGCCCCCTGCGCATCGGCGCCAGCCTCACCATCGGCAACTACATGATGCCGGGCCTGATTGGCAGCTTCATGAAGACCCACCCCGGCGCCCAGCTCACCCTCGACGTCAACAACACCCGCCACGTCATCGAGTCGCTGCGGCACTTCCAGGTCGACCTCGGCTTCATAGAAGGCTTCTGCCATGAGCCGGACATCGAGGTGTTGCCCTGGGGCCAGGACGAGCTGGTGATCTTTGCCGCACCCGGCCATCCGCTGGCGCTGAAGCCCCAGCTTGACGAGGACGACCTCGCCGGCGCCGACTGGATCCTGCGCGAGCCGGGCTCCGGCACCCGGGAAGTCTTCGACAATGCCGTCATGGGGCGCATCCGCCGCATCAACCTGCTGCTGGAGTTTGGCCATACGGAGGCCATCAAGCAGGCCGTGGCCTCGGGTATCGGTATCGGCTGCGCCTCCCGCCGCACCCTGGAGGATGCCTTTCGCACCGGCAGCGTGGTGCCCCTGCCCACTCCCTTCCTAAACCTGAAGCGGGAACTCTATGTGCTGATCCATCGCCAGAAGTTCCGTACCCAAGGCCTGACGCTATTCCTGCGCCACTGCCAGGAAGGGGCGACCGTCATCGCTTGAGCCGCTTGGCCCCTCAGGAAACACCCGGGCCCGTTCCGGGCGCTCCAGGGGGGGAGCCTGATAAAGCGGCCACCCTCGCCTTTCTTCTCAGGAAGCTTCGGGAAGTACCTAAAAAGGCAAGATTTTTCCGGTTCCGGGTTGCCCGGACCGCGCTGCTGGGATAAGAATGGGGAAACTAATTGGTGTCCGCGCCGGCCCTTTAGCCCGAGCCGACCGGACCACGAGCCCCCGCCCCTGCCTTGTGCCGGAGGCGGGCGGCCCGGGCATGAGCGTCCCCTTGCCGGCGCCGCCCATAATAACAAGCAGGTAATCCACTATGGTCAATAGTGCCGACATCCTCCGCCAGCGCCTTCCCGCCCAGGACCTGGGCCGGTTGACGCTGGTCAGCCACCAGCCGCGCAAGCTGCGGGAGTGGGTGGAGGGCTTGCCCATGATCAATGTCGGCGAAACCTCGCGCCAGGTCTTCCAGACCCTGCAGGAATTGACCCGGCTGCAGGTAGATGCCTCCGCCCGGCTCGAGTTGCTGGAGATCCTGCGACCGGTCGCACACTCCCTGTGCAATGCCTTGTCCAAGCACTACCTCGGCCAATCGGTCATGATGCCGGAACGCGCCACCAAGGTGGCGACGCTGGCCCAGGCCATGCAAAGCCACCTGGCCATCAGCTACAAGCTGGTGGCCCTCGCCCTGCTGGAGAAGCTCGGTACAGCCAAGCGCGACCCGGAGGTGGTGAAACAGACCGCCCTGGCCCTGCACCGCGCTATCAGCGAGCTCACCGGCAACCTGTTGCGCTCCACCCAGCTTTACCTCAATACCCCGCCACGCCTGTGGCTGGAGTTGCACTCCCTCTACCTGGGCGCCGTCCAGGCCCAGCTGGACAGCGTGGCCATCAGTGATCCTGTACTGCAGCGCCAGACCGAAAGCTCCACGGTGACCAGCGCCTATGTCCGCGCCCTGCTGCTGGCCACCTGCAAGCCCAACAAGCTGCGCCAGAGCGAAATCGCCCAGATTCACCAGCTCGCCGAGCTCTGGGCCCCGCTCGTCACCCTCAAGGAATTCGGTGGCAGCGGCGAGCTGTTTGTATTCGACCTCGCCAAGGATGCCCCACCCACCTACCGCAGCCAGGCCCAGGCCAGCGATGCTGCGCATGTGCGCGCCATCGACCCGGGCCGGCTGGTAGAACACCTCAATGGCATCCGCATGAGCGCACAGGGCGTCGCCGGCAAGGCGCACGGCGAGGCCAGCCTCAGCACCAGCCTGCTGGAGCACCTGGTCCTGGCCTGGAGCGAGCTTAGCGAACGGAGCTTCTCCCGAGTTGCCCAGGAGGGGACGCTGCATGCGTGCATCGGGATCACGGCCACGCATTATTTCCTGTCCGGCGGCCGCGACTTCGAAACCATGATGCGCGGTGAACAGGGCCGCTTCCTGATCTCCGACAGTGACAACCCCTTCCTCAAGGCCAAGGCGGTTGAACACCGCCCGGATGACCGCTCCGGCAAGGATGTCTGGTCCCTGGCCTTCGGCGGTGCCGTGGCGGAGGCGCCGCGCGACTACAACCTGCAGTTCCAGGAAAAGGTCGACGCTGCCCCCCGCTACGACGTCTACAACTGCCAGATCGTCAACGTCAGCCCCGGCGGTTATTGCATCGGGTGGTCGGGCGAGGTCCCCGCCGGCGTGCGTGCCGGCGAAATTCTGGGCCTGCGCGAGGAGACCCAGCCCGCCTGGAGCATCGGCGTGATCCGCTGGATCAAGCAGTTGCCCGGCCAGGGCGCCCAGCTCGGCATCGAGGTGCTGGCGCCCAAGGCCAAGACCTGCGGCGCCCGCGTGATCAAGAAGACCGGGGAGTCCAGCGAATACATGCGGACCCTCATGCTGCCCGAGCTCAAGTCCATCGGCCGCCCGGCCACTCTGATCACTCCGGCCATGACCTTCCGCGCCGGCTACAAGATCGGCCTGAACATTGACGGCGACGACGTCAAGGTCCTGCTGTCGCGCCAGGTCAGCGCCACCCCGAGCTTTTGCCAGTTCGAGTTCAGCCAGATGCACAAGCCGGGTACGCCCGAGGACAATCGACACGGCCAGGGAGGCGACGAAGAAGACTTTGACTCCATCTGGGCCAGCCTCTAGAGGCGATGCCGGGGAGCCGGACCGGTGCGCGCCGCCGGTCCCCTCCCGCCCCCCGAGCTTGCAAATGCTGCCGGGGACAGGACAATAGCCGCCTGATTTACTGCAGGAAACCGTTCGCGCATGCCACCAAGAAACGACACGGTCCGCCTTCTCGTGCTGCACGAGTCCCAGGACAACGCCGAACAGATCGTCAATACGCTCAAAAACAAGGGTATCGCCACCCGACCCGAGCTCATCGGCAGCGATGACGAGCTGCTTGACGCCCTGAAGAACGGCGCCTGGGACATCATGCTGGCCGGGGAGCTGACCAACGGCGTTCCCTACGAGAACGCCCTGCTCCAGATCCGCAAGCAGGACAAGGACATCCCCGTGATCGTCCTGCTGGACAAGTTTGATCAGGAAGTGGTCGATGAAGCCATGCAGGGCGGCGCTTGCGATGCCGTCGTTTCCGACGCGCACAAGCACCTGGCCCACGCCATCACGCGCGAGCTCGACAACCTCCAGCACCGCCGCTGCCGGCGCAAGGCCGAGGCGGCCCTCGCCGAAACCGAAAAACGCTGCCAGCTGCTGCTCGCCAATTCCCGCGACGCCATCGCCTATGTCCACGACGGCATGCATATCTACGCCAACATGGCCTATGTCGAACTGTTCGGGCACGAGAATGCCGACGACCTCGAGGGCATGCCCGTCATCGACCTCGTGGCCAAGGAGGACCTGGCGCGCTTCAAGGACTTCCTGCGCGCCTATGGCAAGGGCAGCGACGCCTCCGAGGACCTCCGCTTCCATGGCATGACCGCCGACGGCACCAAGATCGACGCCATGATGCAGCTCTCGGCCGCCAGCTATGACGGCGAACCCTGCACCCAGATCATCATCCGGCGCGACGATGGCGCCGGCAATGCGGCGCTGCTGGCCGAGAAGCTCAAGGAAGCGACCAGCATGGATTCGCTCACCGGGCTCCCCAACCGCCAGCGCTTCGAGGATGACGTCGCCGCCGCCGTGCACAAGGCGCGCAAGGACAAGTCCCGCTACGCCCTGTTCTCGCTGACCCTCGACAATTTGCCGCAGATCAGCGCGGCGCACGGCCTGGCCGGCGCCGATGCCGTCATCAAGACCCTGGCCAGCATGCTGGTCACGAAATTCGGCACGGCGCCGCTGGCGCGCTTCAGCGACTCCTCCTTCACTGCCCTCGTGCCGGGCATGGAGCCTGAAAAGGCCCAGTCCCTGGCCGAGCAGATTTGCCAGGAGGTGCATGACCACCTCATCCAGCTGCCCGGCGGAAAGACCCAGCAGACCACGCTCAGCATCGGCGTCGCCATGGTCGGTGAAACCGCGCCGGAGCCGGAGGAAATGCTCTCGCGCGCCCTTGCGGCCTCGGAGTCGGTGAAGCTGGCCAAGGGCAACGGCGTGCATGTCTACAATCCTGCCGAGCAGGCCTCGAGTTCCGACTCGGCCATGCTGGAGCTGCTGATCGACGCCATCGACAACAGCAAGTTCAAGCTTTTCTACCAGCCGCTGGTGGACGTGGAGGGTGGCAACGGCGAGTTCTACGAAGTCTTCGTGCGCCTGCCGCTCAACGACGGAAAAGTGCTGACGCCCGATGACTTCATGCCGGTCGCGCACAAGCACCAGCTCGGCGCGCGCGTCGACCGCTGGGTGATGCTGAACGCGGCCAAGCAGCTCAAGGAACACACGCGCAAGAGCCCGAACGCGCGCATGCTGCTCAACCTCACGGCCGAGTCACTGCAGGACAACACCCTGCCCGCCTGGATCAGCAAGCTGTCCAAGGCCATCGACCCGCAGGGCTCGCCCATCGTGCTGCAGTTCACCGAGAGCGACATGGTGGCCTACCTCAAGGCCGCCGTGGAGCAGACCGAGGCCCTGACCAAGGCCGGCTGCCCGGTGTCGATCAGCCAGTTCGGCACCTCGCTGAATCCGCTCAACACGCTCAAGCATGTGGCCGCGTCCTATATCAAGCTGGACCGCTCCTTCACCCAGGATCTCAGCAACGAGGAGAACATGGGCTCGATCAAGAAGATCACGGGCGAGCTGCGCAGCTTCGACAAGAAGGTCATCATTTCCTATGTGGAAAATGCCCAGACCCTCTCGAAGCTGTGGTCACTGGGCGTGCAGTACCTGCAGGGCTATTTCCTGCAGCCGCCGGGCGACACCATGCATTACGATTCCCAGGGCTGAGCCCGCGGAGCTGCAACAAAAAAGCCGGCAATTGCCGGCTTTTTTATGGACCACCCTCTAGCGGGCATGATCAAGGTCGCGGTCGCGCACGCCGAGCAGGTACAGGATGCCATCGAGACCCAGGGTGGAAATCGCCTGCTTGGCATTCTGCTTGACCAGCGGCTTGGCACGAAAGGCGATGCCGAGGCCAGCGATGCCGAGCATGGGCAGATCGTTGGCGCCGTCGCCGACGGCGATCACCTGCTCCAGGTTCACCCCTTCCTTTTTCGCGATCTCGCGCAGCAACTCCGCCTTGCGCTGGCCATCGACGACGCGGCCCACCACATTGCCGGTCACCTTCCCGCCTTCGATCTCGAGCTCGTTGGCATGCACGTAGTCGATGCCGAGCCGTTGCTGCAGGTAATGCCCGAAATAGGTGAAGCCGCCCGACAGGATGGCGGTCTTGTAGCCCAGCGCCTTCAGCGTGTGGATCAGTTGCTCTGCGCCTTCGGACAGTTGCAGCCGCTCGGCGATACCGGACAGCACCGACTCGTCGAGGCCCTTGAGCAAGGCCACGCGCGCCTTGAAGCTCTCGGTGAAATCGAGTTCGCCATTCATCGCGCGCTCGGTGATGGCCGCGACCTCGTCACCAACGCCCGCGGCACGGGCGAGCTCATCAATGACCTCGTGCTCGATCAGGGTGGAATCCATATCGAAGCAGACGATGCGCCGGTTGCGCCGGAAGGCATTGTCTTTCTGGAAGGCGATATCGAGGTTGAGCTCGTTGGCCAGGCGCAGGAAGGCGGCACGCATGCCCTGGATGTCGCGCGGCTCGCCGCGCACCGAAAATTCCACGCAGGCCTTGCGCGAGGCGTCCGGCTGCTCGCTCTCCAGCGGCACGCGCCCGGAGAGGCGCTGCAGGCCATCGATATTGAGGCCGTTCTCGGCCACCAGCGCCGACACGGTGGCGATATGCTCCGCCGTCACCTTGCGCGCAAGCAGGGTCACGATATAGCGCGGCTTGCCCTGCCCGGCGACCCAGTGCTGGTAGCTTTCCGCGGAAATCGGCGTAAAGCGGGCGGTGAGGCCGATCTCGTGGGCGGCAAACAGTGCCGCCTTCATGAGCAGGGCCGACTCCTGCTCGGAGGGCGTCTCTATCAGCATGCCCAGCGAAAGGTGGTCGTGGATCACCGCCTGGCTGATATCCAGGATATTGACGGAGTGGCCGGCGAGGATGCGCGTCAGGCGGGCGCTGATGCCCGGGCGGTCCGGGCCGGCAATCGTGATAAGGATGATTTCGCGCATGCTGGGCACTTTCCGGAAGGTGCGCCGATTGTACCCAAGCCGACCGCAAAATGCCTCGTCCAGCCGTAGGCCCTGCCTCCGCCCCCCGCTATAATCGCCGGCATCTCACGGGGACCGGATGATGGGAAACAAGGGAACGGGACGCTGGGCCGCCTTGCTGGTGGCCAGCTTCGGGGTGCATTTGGCGCTCGTGGTGAACAGCACGGAAACCGCGCTCTGGAACGAGCAGGGCCGCGAAGGCGCCCTGCTCAGCCAGCAGCTGGCAGAGGCGGCCGCACCGCTGGTGCTGTCGCGTGACATGGTCAGCCTGAGCGTGCTGGCCAGCCGCTATGAGAACCGCCCCGGCATCGCCAGCGTCCGCCTCTACAATACCGGACAGGAGCTGCTCGCCGAGACCGGCAACCCGCGCAACGACGGCCGTGTCTTCACCACCCCGCTGCAGCTGCAGCAGCAGGGACTGGGCCGGGTGGAGCTGCGCATGGACGTGCCGCCGCGCAGCCTCATCATCCGCCAGAACAGCGGCAATCTCGGCCTGTCCGCGCTGCTGCACCTCCTGGTCTTCGGCGCCGGCTTTTTCCTCGCCGCACGACCGGCGCACCCTGCCAGCGGCGCCGTGCGCACCGGCGGCAACACCACCAGCCCGCGCCCTGTCTTGCGCACGCCCGAGGAGACCCCGACTTCCGCCCCCCTTGCGCCTGTGCCCCCGGAAGTGACTCTGCTGCATCTGGCCATCGACGACCCCAACAGCCTGCTCACCCGCATCAATGCCACCCTCGCGGACGAGTTGCTGGGCCTCTTCGACCAGTTCATCGACCGTGCTGCACGCCTCTACGGTGGCGAAGTGCTGACGCCTTTCAGTCCCGAAGGCGTGCTGGTGCGATTCACCCTGCCCGATGCCAGGGACCGCGAGTTCCACGCCCTCAGCGCCGCCGCCCTGTTCCTGCAGCTCGTACACGACGCCACCGAGGAACGCATCCAGCACAACCAGCTCTGCCTGGGAGCCAAGGCCGGCGTGCTGCAGGGCGACGACGCGCCTCGCACCGCCGCCGTCATTGCCCACACGGCGCCTTCCGGCCGCATCCTGACATCCCTGCCGGAAACCCTTCCGGCCGGCTTCTGCCGCCTCGGCACGAGCTTCCAGCTCGCCGTGAGCGAGGGCGAAGTACGCCAGGTCGCCGTGATCGAGGAGTTCGCACCGGAATACCGCCAGCTCATCGCCAACCAGAGTGCGCAGATCCTGCTGCCAGCCAGCGACGACGACGACGACGACTGAGGCGCGCATAAAAAAGCCGGCAGTTGCCGGCTTTTTCATGGAACGGATGCGGACTTGCCGCATCGGCGCCCTACTCACCGATGCGCATGCCATCCACCTTCTGGAAGCCGCGCGGCAGCTTGGCGCCGCGACGGCCACGCTCGCCCCGGTAAATCTCCATGTCGCTCCACTTGAGTGTGACATGCCGGCTGCCGGCGACCACGGTGAGCTTCTGCCCCGGCTGCAGTACCTGGACGGAGAGCACGCTCTCATTCTCGTCGGGAGCGATGTTCATGAGCTTGTTGCCCTTGCCCTTGGACAGCTGCGGCAGGTCCTTGACCGGGAACACCAGCAACCGGCCCTCGGTGGACAGCACCGCCAGCAGGTCCTCCTCGCGGTTGTGCACCAGCACCGGCGTGAGCACCGTGGCGCCCTCCGGCGCATTAAGCACGGCCTTGCCGTTCTTGTTGCCGGCCTCCAGGTCGCCCAGCGTCGCCACGAAGCCGTAGCTGGCGCTGGAGGCCATCACCACCAGGGTGTGGTTCTCGCCCATCAGCACGCCGCGGAAGCTGGCGCCCGGCGGCGGGTTGAGCTTGCCGGACAGCGGCTCGCCCTGGCCACGCGCCGAAGGCAGCGAGCTGGCCATCAGGGAGTAGCTGCGTCCGGTGGAATCCACGAAGTGGGCCATCTGGTTGCTGCGGCCCTCGGCCTTGGCGAAGAAGCTGTCGCCGGCCTTGTAATTGAGGCCCGCAGCGTCGACTTCATGGCCCTTGGCCTGGCGCACCCAGCCCATGGTGGACAGCACCACGGTGGCAGGCTCGCTCGGCGTCAACTCGGTCTCGGACAGGGCCTGGGCTTCCTTGCGCTGCACGATGGGCGAGCGGCGCTCGTCGCCGTACAGGTTCATGTCTTCGGTGAATTCCTTCACCAGCAGCTTCTTCATCTCGGCGTGCGAGCCCAGGATCTTTTCCAGGCCCTTGCGCTCAAGGGCAAGCTCGTCCTGCTCGCCACGGATCTTCATCTCCTCCAGCTTGGCCAGGTGGCGCAGCTTGAGTTCGAGGATGGCCTCGGCCTGGATGTCGGAGATACCGAAGCGCTCCATCAGCACCGGCTTGGGCTTGTCCTGCTCGCGGATGATGCGGATGACTTCATCGATATTGAGAAAGGCGATCAGCAGGCCATCGAGGATATGCAGGCGGTCGGTGACCTTGTCGAGGCGGTGCTGCAGGCGGCGGCGCACCGTCAGCAGGCGGAACTCCAGCCACTCGGTGAGGAAGTCCATCAGGTTCTTCACCTGCGGCTTTCCATCCAGGCCGATCACGTTCATGTTGACGCGATAGGTGGTCTCGAGGTCGGTGGTGGCGAACAGGTGGTTCATCAGCTGCTCGACATCGACGCGGTTGGAGCGCGGCACGATGACCAGGCGAGTCGGGTTCTCGTGGTCGGACTCGTCGCGCAGGTCGGCCACCAGCGGCAGCTTCTTGGCCTGCATCTGGTCGGCGATCTGGGTCAGCACCTTGGCGCCCGACACCTGGTAGGGCAGCGCCGTCACCACGATGTCGCCATCCTCGATCTCGTACACGGCGCGCATGCGGTAGCCGCCACGGCCGGTGGCGTAGATATTGATGAGCTCATGGCGCGGCGTGATGATCTCGGCGCGCGTCGGCAGGTCGGGGCCGGGCACGATTTCGCAAAGTTCATCGAGGGAGATGCCCGGATCCTGGAGCAGGGCGATACAGGCGCGCGCAATTTCCTTGAGGTTGTGCGGCGGCACGTCGGTGGCCATGCCCACGGCGATGCCGGTCGTGCCATTCAGCAGCAGGTTGGGCAGGCGCGCCGGCAGCACCTTGGGCTCGTCCATCGTGCCGTCGAAATTGGGCTGCCAGTCCACCGTGCCCTGCTCGAGTTCAGAGAGCAGCACATCGGCATAGGGTGACAGGCGCGATTCGGTGTAACGCATCGCAGCAAAAGACTTGGGATCGTCAGGCGAGCCCCAGTTACCCTGGCCGTCCACCAGCGGGTAGCGGTAGCTGAAGGGCTGCGCCATCAGCACCATGGCTTCATAGCAGGCCGAATCGCCGTGCGGGTGGTATTTACCGAGCACGTCACCGACGGTGCGCGCGGATTTCTTGTACTTGGCGGTGCTCTTGAGACTGAGCTCGCTCATCGCATAGACGATGCGGCGCTGCACGGGCTTCAAGCCGTCGCCGATATGCGGCAGCGCGCGGTCCATGATCACGTACATGGAATAATTGAGGTACGCCTGCTCGGTGAAAGCGGCCATCTGCCGGCGCTCGCTTCCGTCGAAATCCAGGATCAGGGAATCGGTCATTTGCGTCTCTTCTCCACCGTCACATCCGCAATCGCGGAAGCCGGTGCTATTGCTTCATTCCCGCAGCCGCGGAAATCCGTTTCATTCGCCCTCCCCACTGCCGCCGGGGAGTTGTCGTCTTCTCATTCAAGTGCCGGTGGTGGCCCTCCGGCCAGCCCCAGACGAGCGCGGCCGCGTCAGACCTCGACTTCGGCCAGGTTGCCCTTGGACTCCAGCCAGCTCTTGCGATCGGGCGCGCGCTTCTTGGCCAGCAGCATGTCCATCATCTCGGTCGTGGCAGCGAGATCATCCAGCACCAGCTTGACCAGGCGACGCGTATCCGGCGCCATCGTGGTCTCGCGCAACTGCAGGGGATTCATCTCGCCCAGGCCCTTGAAGCGCTGCACATTGGGCTTGCCGCGCTTTTTCTCGGACTCCAGGCGATCAAGGATGCCGCGCTTCTCGTCTTCATCGAGGGCATAGAAGACCTCCTTGCCGAGGTCGATGCGATACAGGGGCGGCATGGCCACGAACACATGGCCGCGCTCCACCAGGGGCCGGAAATGCTTCACGAACAGCGCGCACAGCAGGGTGGCGATGTGCAGGCCGTCGGAGTCGGCGTCGGCGAGGATGCAGATCTTGCCGTAGCGCAGGCCTTCCAGGTTGTCCGAGGCCGGGTCGACACCGATAGCCACCGCGATGTCATGCACTTCCTGCGAGCCCAGGATCTCGCCGGAATCGACTTCCCAGGTATTGAGGATCTTGCCGCGCAGCGGCATCACCGCCTGGAACTGGCGATCGCGTGCCTGCTTGGCGGAACCGCCGGCGGAGTCGCCTTCCACCAGGAAGAGCTCGGAGCGGGTGATGTCGGAACCGGAGCAATCCGCCAGCTTGCCCGGCAGCGCCGGACCGGAGGTGATCTTCTTGCGCGCCACCTGCTTGCTCTGACGCAGGCGCTTCTGCGCATTCGCGATCGCCAGCTCGGCCAGTTGCTCGGCGACGTCCGTGTGCTGGTTCAGGTAAAGCGAGAAGGAATCCTTCACCACGCCGGAGACAAAGCTGGCGGATTCGCGCGAAGACAGGCGCTCCTTGGTCTGGCCGGCGAATTGCGGATCCTGCATCTTCAGCGAGAGCACGAAGGCGCAGCGGTCCCACACGTCTTCCGGCGACAGCTTGATGCCGCGCGGCAGCAGGTTGCGGAATTCGCAGAACTCGCGCAGCGCCTCCAGCAAGCCGGTGCGCAGGCCATTCACATGGGTGCCACCCTGGGCGGTGGGAATCAGGTTCACATAGGATTCCTGCACCAGCTCGCCGCCTTCCGGCAACCACTGCAGCGCCCAGTCGACGGCCTCCAGCTTGGCGGTAAAGACGCCGACGAAGGGCTCCTCCGGCAAGGTGATGTATTCGCGGGTGGCTTCCCTCAGGTAGTCCTTGAGCCCGTCCTCGTAAAACCAGGTATCGGTCTCGCCGCTGGCCTCGTCAGTGAAAACGACGGTGAGGCGCGGGCACAGCACGGCCTTGGCCTTGAGCACATGCCGGAGGCGGGTGACGGAATACTTGGGGCTGTCGAAATACTTTTCGTCGGCCCAGAACCGCACCATGGTGCCCGTGGCGCGCTTGGGGGCGGTGTCGATGGTCTTGAGCTGGGTGGCGGCGTCACCGTTGCGGAATTCCTGCTGGTAGACGTTGCCCTCGCGCTTCACCGTGACGATGAGGTGCGTGGACAGCGCGTTCACCACCGACACGCCCACGCCGTGCAGGCCGCCGGAAAATTGGTAGTTCTTGTTGGAGAACTTGCCGCCGGAATGCAGGCGCGTGAGGATGAGCTCGACGCCGGACACCTTGTGCTCGGGATGGATGTCCACCGGCATGCCGCGACCATCGTCGCTTACCGACAGCGAACCATCCTTGTAGAGCACGACTTCGATGCGGGTCGCGTAGCCGCCCAGCGCCTCGTCGACGGAGTTGTCGATGACCTCCTGGGCCAGGTGGTTGGGACGGGTGGTGTCGGTGTACATCCCGGGGCGCTTGCGGACCGGGTCCAGCCCGGAAAGTACCTCGATAGCTGCTGCGTTGTAGTTGTTACTCATAATTTCTTCTTGCTGAGGAATTCCAAAATCGCCGGCAGCCGGTCCACGAAGCCTTCGTAGGCATGGGAGCCACCCGGCGTGATCTCTAGATGGCTGTCCGCGTAAAACTGCTCGGCCAGCCGGTAATCCAGGGTTTCATCTCCCGTCTCCAGCAGCACCAGAAGACGCTCCGGGTGCGGGGGCGAGGCCTCCATATGCTCCAGCCAGCGAAAATGGCCGGGCGTCACCAGGGAGACAAGGTGCGTGTAATAGTTGCGCTGCAGGCCCATGTACTGGCTCATCACCCGGTGCGGATGCACCGCCGGGTTTACCAGCGCGGCCCGCAGGCCATGGCGTGCGGCAAGGATATTCGCATAAAAACCGCCAAGCGAGCTGCCTATCAGCCCCGGTGTGGTCATGCAGGCCTCCAGGGTGTCCTCGAGCATGGCCAGGGCCGGCACCGGATCGACCGGCAACTCCGGGACATGCACGCGCAACTCCGGATGGTTCTCGCGCGCCCAGGCCACCACCTGCCGCGCCTTCAGGGATTGGGGCGAGCTCAGGAAACCGTGGATGTAGATGATGTCGTTCATGGCACCAGGCCGGCCCCGGGGGAGCCGGCACGCAGTCGTGGGAAGCTTCCAGCGTAGCAGCGGAAAGGGGGCTCAGTAGCCCTTGAGGGAGGTATCCACGTCGAAGCGGACCCCGGTGACGCGGGACACTTCGGTCTCAAGGCGGCCATCAGGATACAGGTCCAGCCAGCGGTAGCCCGGCGGCAGCTCGTCCACCGCAAAGTCCCGGCTCTGCGGCTTGAACTGCACGCAGGTGGAGGGCACGGACAGCAGCCGCACCCCGTTGCGCAGGCCGTCGAAGGCCTGGTGCACATGCCCCCAGAGGATGCCGCGGACATGATCGAAGGCGTCGAGGATGCGCCAGAACTCGGTGGCGTTCTTGACGACCTGGTTGTCGAGCCAGTCGCAGCCCATGGGCAGGGGGTGGTGGTGCAGGCAGACCAGGGTGTGGTGGCCGCGGGTCTGCTCGAGCGCCTGCTGGAGGAAAGCCAGCTCGGTGGGCTGGAAATAGCCGGGCACCTCATGCTCGACGCTGGAGTTGAGCATGATGATGCGCCAGTCGCCCTGGGCGACCAGGCAGGGGCTGAGGTGGCTGGCGCCGCCCAGGACATTGACCATGGGCTGGGTAAGGTCATGGTTGCCCTGGAGCCAGTAGCTGGGCGCCTGGAACTGCCCGAGATGCTGCTGGAAACGGCGATACGACTCCGGGGAGCCGTCCTGCGAGAGATCGCCCGTGGCCAGGATCACATCGATCCGGGGCTGCTCGCGGGCGACTGCATGCAAGACGTGCAGGAGACTGGATTCCGTGTTCAGCCCGAGCAGCCGACCGTCCGTACCACCAAAAAGATGGCAGTCGGAGATCTGCACCACGCGCAGCGGTCTCTGCTCACTCTGACTCAAGGTACCATCCATAGAAGAGGGGCGTCTGGCGAATGTAACTTAATCCCGGCCGCCGTTTCCAGAATACGATCACAGTACAGGGCTGACACCGCCCGGCCGTCCGACGGGCAGCGACCAGTCAGCGTAGCCCTCACGCAGGCAGTGCTGCAGGCACTCGGCCAGAAACTCGTTGACCTGGGTTTTCTCGTCCCGGCCCTGCATGGCCGGGTTGGGGTAGCGGTTGCGGGCCGGAATCCGGCTGGCGCGCTGGAAACGCAGGACCTCGGCCAGCTCCACGTCATGGTAGATGCGGACCTCCATGTCCAGGCGCGGACACCAGGGCAGGCGCAGGGTGGAAAGGCTGAGCTCCAGGGTATCGGTATAGACCGAGCGCTCCGCGACCCGGACCTCGAGCAGGGCAGGCTCCGGCCCCGGCTGGTCCCAATGGAAGCGGTAGCGCTCCTGGGCGTCCGGCTCCGGCAGCAGCCGGCGCAGGCGGCCGTAGTTGAGGGCACAGACGGTCTGCAGGTGCAACAGGTCGACCGTATAGCGCAGGCTGGCGGGCCGGCCCGCCGCCTCGCCCCGGGCAAGACCTCGCGATTTCATCGGCTTTTCTTCCAGCGTCCCTGGAGACGCGGCTTGTTGAGGGCCAGCCACTGCAAGGCGATCAGGCAGGCGGCATTGTTGATGCGGCCACGCTGCAGGGTGGCCAGGGCCTGGTTCACGCTCATGACGTTGACGCGGATGTCCTCGCCCTCCTCGGGCAGGCCGTGGATGCCGCCGGCCAGCCCCAGGTCGGCCCGGCCCACGAAAAGGGTGAAGAGCTCGTCGGAGCCGCCCGGGCTGGGCAGAAAGTCCATGACCTTCTCCAGCTGATCAATCGTAACCCCGGCCTCCTCCAGCGCTTCGCGCCGGGCCACGTCTTCGGGCGACTCGCCCGGATCAACCAGACCGGCCACGATCTCCATCTGCCAGGGATAGGCTGTCGCCAGCGCCCCCACGCGAAACTGCTCGATGAGCAGGACCTCGTCGGCATCGGCATCGTAGATCAGCACGCCCACGGCAGCGGGCCGTATAAACATCTCGCGGGTCAGCAAGCGCCCCATGCCGCCGGCGAACTGGCGATGGCGCAGGTGCAGCTTGTCGACGCGATAAAAGCCCTGGAACAGGACTTCGCGTTTCTCGACGACCACGTCGTCCTTGCCAAACTCGCTCGAACTCATCTCACCGCCGTTACCGGGACGCCAGGGCGGCGCTGACGCCGCCCGGGTCGAAACCATGGATCACTTGCCGCCCGACCAGCACCACCGGCACATCATCGGACATAACCGTGCAAGCTCAGACTTCCTTGTAGAGCTGCGCGCCCGCTGCGCGGAAGCGTACCGCCTGCTCCTCCATGCCCGCATCCACCGCCGCCTTCTCCTCCACCCCCTTCTGCGCCGCGTAGTCGCGCACTTCCTGGGTGATCTTCATGGAGCAGAACTTGGGGCCGCACATGGAGCAGAAGTGCGCCACCTTGTGTGCCTCCTTGGGCAAGGTAGCGTCGTGGTATTCGCGCGCCGTGTCCGGGTCCAGCCCCAGGTTGAACTGGTCGTCCCAGCGGAACTCGAAGCGCGCCTTGGACAGCGCGTTGTCACGGATCTGCGCGCCCGGGTGGCCCTTGGCCAGGTCGGCGGCGTGGGCGGCGATCTTGTAGGTGATGATGCCGTCCTTCACGTCCTTCTTGTTGGGCAGGCCCAGGTGCTCTTTCGGCGTCACGTAGCAGAGCATGGCGCAGCCGAACCAGCCGATCATGGCGGCGCCGATGCCGGAAGTGATGTGGTCATAGCCCGGCGCGATGTCGGTGGTCAGCGGGCCCAGCGTGTAGAAGGGGGCCTCGTCGCAGCAGGCCAGCTGCTTGTCCATGTTTTCCTTGATCAGGTGCATGGGCACGTGGCCGGGACCCTCGATCATCACCTGCACATCGTGCTTCCAGGCAATCTTGGTCAGCTCACCGAGCGCCTCGAGCTCGCCGAACTGGGCCTCGTCGTTGGCATCGGCGATGGAGCCGGGACGCAGGCCGTCGCCGAGGCTGAAGGACACGTCATAGGCCTTCATGATCTCGCAGATGTCTTCGAAATGCGTGTAGAGGAAGTTTTCCTTGTGATGCGCCAGGCACCACTTGGCCATGATGGAGCCGCCGCGGGAGACGATGCCGGTGACGCGCTTGGCCGTCAGGGGCACATGCCGCAGCAGCACGCCGGCGTGGATGGTGAAGTAGTCCACGCCCTGCTCGGCCTGCTCGATCAGGGTGTCGCGGAAGATTTCCCAGGTCAGGTCCTCCGCGACGCCGCCGACTTTCTCCAGCGCCTGGTAGACGGGCACGGTGCCGATGGGCACGGGCGAGTTGCGGATGATCCACTCGCGCGTCTCGTGGATGTTCTTGCCGGTGGAGAGATCCATGACGGTGTCCGCGCCCCAGCGGATGGACCAGGTCATTTTCTCCACCTCGTCCTCGATGGAGGAGGCCAGCGCGGAGTTGCCGAGGTTGCCGTTGATCTTCACCAGGAAGTTGCGGCCGATGATCATCGGCTCCAGCTCGACGTGATTGATGTTGGCGGGAATGATGGCGCGGCCGCGGGCGACTTCGCTGCGCACGAATTCCGCAGTGATCTCGTCGGGAATCGCGGCGCCGAAACTGTGGCCCGGGTGCTGCTGCGCCAGCAGGCCGGCGGCGCGGGCCTCCTGCAGCTTCAGGTTTTCGCGGATGGCGATGTATTCCATCTCGGGGGTAATGATGCCGCGCTTCGCATAGTGCATCTGCGAGACGTTCGCGCCGGGCTTCGCGCGGCGCGGCGTGCGCAGGTGGGCGAAGCGCAGGTGGGCCAGGGCCGGATCCTGCAGGCGGTCGTTGCCGTAGGCCGAGGTCAGGCCGGACAGGACCTCGGTGTCGCCCCGCTCCTCGATCCATTGGCCGCGCACATCGGGCAAGCCCTGCCGGATGTCGATCGTCACCGCCGGGTCGGTATAGGCGCCGGAAGTATCGTAGACCACCACGGGCGCATTCGGCTCGCCGCCCAGGGCGGTGGGAGTGTCGCTCAGGGTGATCTCGCGCATGGGCACGCGCAGGTCGGGGCGCGAGCCCTGGACATACACCTTGCGCGAGGCCGGAAAGGGGGCAAGGGCGGCACGGTCGGCCTCGGCGGATTCGCTGAGGACTTTTTCGGGGGCATTCATGGCGGACACTCGGCAGGAGCTGTGCGTCGGCGGAGGCGCAGCAGGAGGCGGTCACTATAGCGACGGGCCTGCGGACGGGCAAGGCGAGCGGCGCGGCGAAAATCGGCAAATACCCTGATTTTAAAGGGGTTTCAGGTGTGGCGGAAAACCTTGACCAGGGTCAGGACAAGCGCGGAAACCAGGCCGGGCCGCCCGGGGGCGTCATTGCATTAAAGCACTTGTTTGCATAGGCTGACGCCACTTTTCCGGTGCCCTGACGAGCCTCTTCATGCGCAAGACCTTACCCGCCCTGACCGCCCTGTCCCTGGCGCTGCTGCTGGCCCCTGCGGCCCATGCCCTTGACCTCAACGAGGCCTATGGCAAGGCAGTCCAGAACGATCCCGACTGGCTGGCTGCCCGCAACACCTACCTGGCGGACAGCCGCGAAGGGGCCATCGGCCTGGGCGGACTGCTGCCCAGCGTGGTCGCGAACGGCAGCGTGTCGCAGAACGAGTTCGACCCGGCCAACCCGTCCCCGGCGAACCCGGCCTATGACTACGATGCCACCCAGTGGGTGGTGAAGGCCACGCAGCCGCTGTTCCGCGCCGATGCCTGGTTCGACTACCAGCGCGCCCGCGCCAGCAGCTCGCAGGCCGAGGCCGCCTTTCGTGGCCAGGAGCAGCAACTGGCCCTGCGTGTCTCGCAGGCCTATTTCAGCGTGCTGAGCGCCCAGGAAACCCTGGCCTACGCCGAGTCCGAAGAATCGGCCTACGGCCGCCAGCTCGACCAGGCGCAGCAGCGCTTCGACGTCGGCCTCATCGCCATCACCGATGTGCTGGAGGCCCGCGCCTCCTTTGATGGCGCCCGCGCCAACCGCATCGGCGCCGAGGCCAATCTCAACGCCGCCCGCGAGAACCTGGCCGTCGTCATTGGCGAGGCGCCCGACAAGCTGGTGCCGCTCAAGCCCGACGCCCCCATGGTCAAGCCGGTTCCTGCCGATCCGGAGGCCTGGGTCAACCTGGCGCGCGACCGCAACCCCGACCTGATCGCCGCCCGCGAGAACCAGGAAACCGCCCGTGCCGCCAGCCGCCAGGTGAAGTCAGGCTTCCTGCCGACCGTGGATGCCTACGCCAGCTACTCCAGCATTGACCGAGACATCACCACCGCACCCGTCCTGAGCCAGCAGAACGGCACCACCACCAGTGTCGGCCTCGAGGCCAACTGGGTGCTCTTCGCCGGTGGCCGTACCTACAACGCCAGCAAGCAGGCCAGCTATCGCGCCGCCGCCGCCCAGGATGTCGCCACGGGCACGGAGAAGCGGGTCATCAACAACACCCGCGTCGCCTTCAATAATGTATCGGCGGACGCCTACCGCGTGGATGCGCGCAAGCAGGCGGTCGCCTCCAGCGAATCCTCCCTCGACGCCACCCAGGCCGGCTACGAAGTGGGCACACGCAATATCGTCGACGTGCTGCTGGCACAGCGGAACATGTACGCCGCCAAGCGCGACTACGCCGCCGCCCGTTATGACTATGTCCTCAACAGCCTGCGCCTCAAGGCCGCCAGCGGCCAGCTGACCGCGGTCGATATCCGTGACCTCAACGCCTGGCTGGACCCGAACGCCAGCGTGATCAGCGCGCCCGACAAGCCGCTTGATACACCGGCCGCCTCCGAGCCGACGCCGGTGCCGACCAGGAAAAAGCGCTGAATTCCTGCGCATCAAAAAGGCCGCTTCCGCGGCCTTTTTGTTGAGTGGGAGCTTGAGGTCGGGAGCGATCACCGCCGCCGGCCCTGCCGGGGCAGTCACCCCGGAAAGCGCCCGCTGGCGGGACAGAGGCCGAGCCGGACCCTCATCAGCTGGGATGCGCGTCAGGGGAAGAGTCGCGCGACGAGCGCGGTCACCGCGGTTTCCACGCGCAGGATGCGCGGCCCCATGTGCACGGCGCGAAACCCCGCCGCCGCAAGCATGTCCACTTCATAGGGAATGAAGCCGCCCTCGGGACCAATGGCCAGGGTGGCCGGCGCATCCAGGGCCACCGGGCAGGCCTCGGCAACGCCCGGATGCGCCACCAGGCACTGCGTGCCCCGGCACAGCGCCGGCAGGCGATCCTCCACGAAAGGCTTGAAGCGCGACTCCAGCACCACCTCGGGCAGGATCGTGTCACGCGCCTGCTCAAGCCCCAGCAAAAGCTGCTCGCGCACCGCTTCCGGCGCCAGCCAGGGTGACGCCCAGAAGCTTTTCTCGACGCGGTAGCTGTTCATCAGCACGACACGCGGCACGCCCAGGGCTGCCACGCCCTGCAGGATGCGCTTCAGCATCTTGGGTCGCGGCAGGCTTAGCAGGAGTGTGAGGGGCAGCTTGGGCGGGGGGGCCTGCTCCAGGGTGAACTCGATCTCGAGGGCCTCGCGCTCAAGGCTGACAATCGTGCCCTCTCCCATCAGCCCGCCGAGCAGGCCAACGCGCAGGCTGTCGCCCGCGGCGGCCCCGTGCACTTCGCGCACATGCTGCAATCGGCGACCGGTGAGGATTGCCCGGCCCGGGGCCGTGCAATCCTCAGGCGCGAGCAGGAGCAGGTTCACGAGGATTCAACGCGGCAATCAGGGCGAGCTGGCGCGCAAGGGCTCCGCGGTTGCGCTGCAGCACATCACGCGCCGCCACGACACGGGCATTCGCAACCTCGGGATGATCCAGCAGCACACAGCAAGCCTTGGCGAGATCGTCGGCCGCCACGAGCTGCAAGGCGCCGGCGCCGACGAGCTCGTCGGCGATGGACTGGAAATTATGGATATAGGGGCCGGACAGCGTGGGCACGTCGAGGGCCATGGGCTCCAGTACGTTGTGACCGCCCACGGGAACCAGGGAGCCGCCGACAAAGGCCACATCGGCCAGGGCGTACCAGAGCATGAGCTCGCCCATGGTATCGCCAAGCAACACCGCGGTGTCCGGGGTCACCGGCTCCTGGCGGCTGCGCCGGGCCAGGTTCAGCCTCTTCTGGCGCACGGTGCTGGCGACATTTTCAAAACGCTCCGGATGCCGCGGCACCAGGATCAGCAGGGCATGCTTGTGGCGGGCGCGAATCGCCGCGAACGCCATGAGTACGGGAATGTCCTCGCCGGAATGCGTGCTTGCCGCGACGATGACCAGGCGATGCGCGAGCTTCCAGGCCACATGCAGGTCATGTGCACGCGCCTCGATATTGGCCGGCGGCGTGATGTCGAACTTGACGCTGCCGGTGACCGTGACGCGCTCCGCCGGCATGCCAAGCTCGCGAAACCGCGCGGCGGTGGCTTCATCCTGCGCCGCGATTTGCGTCACCTCGGCCAGCAGGGGGCGTGACAGCCAGCCGGCGCGGGCATAGCCCCGCGCCGAGCGCGCCGAAAGCCGGGCATTGGCGAGCATGACGGGGATGCCGCGCCGGTGGGCGGCGTGAATCATGTTGGGCCAGAGTTCGGTTTCCATGATCACGAGCGCATCCGGACGGACACGGCGCAGGAAAAGCATCCAGGCCCAGGGCAAGTCCCAGGGGGCGTAGGCATGGAGGACGCGGTCGCCCCAGAGCGCGTGAACGCGCGCGGAGCCCGTGGGGGTCATGGTGCTGACAAAGACCGGTGAGCCGGGATTGGCCTCGCGCCAGGCCGCCACCAAAGGCGCCGCGGCCAGCGTTTCGCCCACCGACACGGCATGCACCCAGAGGCCGCCCTGCATGGCCGGGATGCCGAAGCCGAGACGTTCACCTACCCGCTTGAGGTAGTCAGGGGCCCGGCGTGCGCGCCACAGCAGGCGCAGCAGCACGAAAGGCAGCAGCAGGTGAAAAAGCAGTGTGTACAGAAGACGCGCCACGCGTATGCCTTTAGTGGTAATGGCCCGGGCCGGCACAGGCAGACCCGGCAGGGCAGGCGGAATCACCGGCGGACGCCGGCCTGGCAACGGCACCCGGGAGAGCGCCGACAGGGCATCAAATCAAGTAGCAGAAAGCGTGCCTTTACCCGCCAAGCCCCATGCCGCTCATCGTCCTTATCAACAATTCTTGGGATTGTGCAAAAAATGGACGCGCGATACCAGACAGGACCGGCAAAATCCCCGGACGACCGTCACAATTCTCATGCAGAATTTGGGGCGGGCCATGCCTCCTTCGAATAGTCGCCTCCGGGCATCTCGCATACACTCCCCGCCATGCAAACGATCAAGACGGACATCCTTATCTTCGGCGGTGGAATCGCCGGTCTCTGGCTGCTGAACCGCCTGCGCGCGGCCGGCTACAGCGTCCTGCTCCTGGAGCAGGAGCGGCTGGGCGGACACGAGACCCTGAACGCCAACGGCATCATCCATGGCGGCCTGAAATTCGGGCTTTCGGCCATGCTGCGCGACATAGAGGCCCTCGACGACATGCCGGCATTGTGGCGGGCCTGCCTCGCCGGCACCGGCGACCTCGACCTGTCCCGCGTCAAGGTGCTATCGGAGCACCAGTACATCTGGTCCGAGGCCAGCCTCGCAGCCCGCGCCACCACCTTCTTCGCCTCCCGCTTCATGAAGGGTCATGTCGAGGCCGTGGAAGGCGAGGAGCGTCCCCAGCCCTTCCGGAACGAGGCTTTCGGCGGCCCGGTCTATCGCCTCTCCGACCTCGTCATCGACATGCCCTCGCTGATCCAGAGCCTGCTCAGCGAGCACAAGCGCTGCATCTACAAGGTGAGTACGCAGAACTGCCATATCGAGACCGACGACCGTCACAACACGAGCGCGGTCTTCATCACCGCCGCCGGCATGGAGCCCATCCGTATCCATCCCACCTCCGTCATCCTCGCCGGCGGGCAGGGCAACGCCGCACTGCTCGAGGACCTTGGGCTGAGCGAGCCGGCCATGGAGCGCCGTGAAGTGCATATGGTCATGCTCAAGCGTGCCGGCCTGCCTTCGCTGTATGCCCATTGCCTGGGTGCCAGCCGCAATCCGCGCATCACCATCACCGCCCACCCCACCCGTGATGGCGAGTGCGTCTGGTACCTGGGCGGCGACCTCGCCGACGAGGGCGCCGGCCGCGACGAACGCCTGCAGATCGAGAAAGCCCAGCGTGAGCTCAAGGAGCTGCTGCCCTGGCTCGACCTGCGCGGCGCACGCTACAAGACCCTCAAGATTTCCCGCATCCTGCCGGCTGGCGACCGCGGCCTGTTGCGCCCGGACAACGCCTTCGTGCAGGGCATCGGCAACAATATCCTGACCTGGCCCTGCAAGCTGACGCTGGCCCCCAACCTGGGCCGGCAGGTGCTGGACCACCTTGAAAAAGAGGGCATCAAGCCCGTTTATGAGCAGCCCACGGATGCGCTGCCCTTGCTCTTTCCGGAAATTGGACAGCCGATCTGGGAAACCCTCTTCACCTGATGCTCGCCCCGCAATTCAATAAGAAACTGCTGGCCCCGCAACACTGGCCAGTGTGGCTGCTTGTCGGCCTGGTCTGGTTCCTGGCGCAATTGTCCTGGGCGCTGCAGCTTCGCCTCGGCGCCGGCATCGGCTGGCTGCTTTACAAGCTGCTCGGGCGGCGCGTCGAGGATACACGGATCAATGTCCGCCTCTGCTTCCCCGACCAATCCCCGGCCGCGCAGGAGGCCATGGTCCGTGATGTGTTCCGCAATGCGGGCCTCACGCTCTTCGAGACGGCCAACGCCTGGTTCCGCGCCCCCGAATACTATCGTGGTCGCCTCACCATCGAGGGCCTGGAGCACCTGCGCGCCGCCGAGGCGCAGGGCCGCAGCATCCTGCTGCTGGGCGCCCACTACAGCATGATGGACCTGGGCGCGAGCATGGCCTCGCTGACTTTCAAGGTCGACACAGTCTACCGCCCGCAGAAGAACCCCGTCCTCGACTACATGATGACAACGCGGCGCCTGCGCTATCACCGCTGGGCCATTCCGCACGACGACATGCGCCACCTGATCAAGGCGCTCAAGGAGGGGCACATCGTCTGGTATACCCCGGACCAGGACTTTGGCCTGCGGCATGCCGTGTTCGCGCCCTTCTTCGGTGTCCCGGCCGCCACCATCACCACTCCCACCCGCCTGGCCCGCATCGCCGGCTCCGCCGTGCTCGTCATCCACTTCCATCGGGTAGGGGATCGCGAGGAGTACCGCATGTCGCTGTCCGCGCCGCTGGAAAATTACCCGTCCGGGGACGAGACCGCCGATGCCACCCGCGTCAACCTCGCCCTGGAAGAACGCATCCGCCGCGCCCCCACCCAGTACATGTGGTACCACCGCCGCTTCAAGACCGTGCCGCCTGGCGGGCGCTTTCCCTATCAGCGCAAGGCCAAGGAAATCCGCTGGGAACAAGAGGCCGCGCGCCGCGCCCGGGAAGGCAATCCATGACGCGCCTGACCGTCGTGCAGATCCTGCCGGCGCTGCAGGCCGGCGGCGTCGAGCGTTGCACCCTCGAGACCGCGCGCGCCCTGGTGGCGGCGGGTCACCGCTCCGTGGTCATCTCCAGCGGTGGCCTCCAGGTTGAGCAGCTGGTTCGCGAAGGCAGCGAGCACATCATGCTGCCGGTGGAGCGCAAGTCGCTGCTCACCCTGCAGCAGGTGCGGCTGCTGCGGCGCCTGCTGCGCGAACTGCGCCCCGACATCCTGCATGCGCGCTCGCGGGTGCCGGCGTGGGTGGCCTGGCTGGCCTGGCGCAAGCTGCCGGCCGGCGAGCGTCCGCGCTTTGTCACCACGGTCCATGGCCTGCATTCGGTCAGCCCCTACAGCGCCATCATGGCCCGGGGCGAGGCGGTCATCGCCGGCTCGGAAACCGTGCGCCGCTACATCCTCGATAATTATCCCGAGTGCCCGCCCGAGCGCATCCGGCTGATCCCGGAGGGCGTCGACCCTGCGGAGTTCCCCTATGACTACACGCCGGATGCCGGCTGGCTGGCACGCTGGCGGCAGGAGTTCCCGGAGCTGCAGGGCAAGAAGGTACTGGCCCTGCCGGGACGACTGACACGTCTCAAGGGCCACGCCACCTTTATCGAACTCATCGGCGCGCTGGCCGACCATCCCGAGGTGCAAGGGCTCATCGTGGGCGGCGCCGAGGCCAAAAAAGCCGCTTATGCCGAAGAATTGAAGGCGGCAGTGGCCGCGGCCGGCCTGGCCGGGCGCATCAGCTTTACCGGTCACCGCAGCGACATGCGCGAGGTGCTCAGCCAGTGCGACCTGGTCTACTCCCTGTCCACCCAGCCCGAGACTTTCGGCCGCACCGTGCTGGAAGCGCTGCGCCTCGGCCGGCCAGTACTGGGCTGGGAGGTCGGCGGCGTGGGGGACATCCTGGCGCGCTGCTATCCGCAGGGCCGGGTGGCACCCGGCGATCGAGCCGCCCTGCTGGCCGCGACCCGACGCTGGCTGGCGGCTCCCGACTGGCCGGCGCCGAGTCCGCACTTCCTGCTCTCCGCGATGACCGACGAGACCCTGGCGCTCTACGCCAGCCTGGCGGGTACCACTGCAGCGCCGGCCTGAGCGGCCCTCGCCACCCCGCGGGTCAGCCGACAGGTAGCTCCGTTTCGCCTGGTACCGGAGAAATAGCCAGCCGCCCTGAACGCTCGCGCAGCTCGTGATCCCCGCAATCGCGCCCCTGCCGCTCCGTACCGCCCCTCCTGCCCACCCGCCCCAGGCAATGCCGACCGCCTCCAGTCCTCCCGCGCCCGCCAATGCCCTTACCGCTGGCGACGGATGACAGTAGAATGGCCGGCTTGCAATCACGAGTTCCCTGGTCCATGAAAAAGGCGCTTATCACCGGCATCACCGGACAAGACGGATCCTATCTGGCCGAGCTCCTCCTCGAGAAAGGCTACGAGGTGCACGGCATCAAGCGCCGCGCCTCGCTGCTCAATACCGACCGCATCGACCATCTTTACCAGGACCCGCACGCCACCAATCGCCGCCTCTTCCTGCACTATGGCGACCTCTCCGACACCTCCAACCTCATCCGCATCCTCTCCGAGGTGCAGCCCGACGAGGTCTACAACCTCGGCGCGCAATCGCATGTGGCGGTGAGCTTCGAGTCGGCCGAGTACACCGCGGACGTGGACGCCATCGGCACCCTGCGTCTGCTGGAAGGCATCCGCTTCCTGGGCCTAGAGAAAAAAACGCGCTTTTACCAGGCCTCGACCTCCGAGCTTTACGGCCTGGTGCAGGAGACCCCGCAGAAGGAGACCACGCCCTTCTATCCGCGCTCGCCCTATGCGGTCGCCAAGCTCTACGCCTACTGGATCACGGTGAACTACCGCGAGGCCTATGGCATGTATGCCTGCAACGGCATTCTCTTCAATCACGAATCGCCGCGTCGCGGCGAGACCTTCGTGACGCGCAAGATCACGCGTGGCCTGGCCAATATCGCCCATGGCATCGAAAAGTGCCTGTATATGGGCAATATGGATTCGCTGCGCGACTGGGGCCACGCCAAGGACTATGTGCGCATGCAGTGGATGATGCTGCAGCAGGAGCAGCCCGACGATTTTGTCATCGCCACCGGCAAGCAGTATTCGGTGCGCGAATTCATCCGCCGCAGCGCCGCCGAGCTTGGCCTCGGGCTCGACTTCCAGGGCAAAGGCGTCGCGGAAAAAGCCGTGGTCACGTCCGTGCAGGGCGACAAGGCGCCGGCAATCAAGGTGGGTGATGTCATCGTCGCCGTTGATCCGCGCTACTTCCGCCCGGCCGAAGTCGAGACCCTGCTCGGGGATCCGTCCAAGGCCAAGGAAAAGCTCGGCTGGGTGCCGGAAATCACCTTCGAGGAAATGGTCCAGGAAATGGTGGCGCACGATCTCGAGGACGCGCGCCGCCATGCCCTGCTGAAAACCCACGGCTACGATGTCGCCGTG
>JAJFBF010000039.1 GCA_020697295.1 Moraxellaceae bacterium
GTTCGTCGTCGGGCTGAAGCCCGACCTACAGGGTGTTGCAATGAAAAGCGGGGCCGAGGCCCCGCTTTTTGCGTTCGCTGACGGCACGGGCCGCGGGGAGGATTACTCCGCGCGCGGCTTGTGCACGTTGGCGATCGGCTGGTCGTAGGAGTGACCCAGCGCCAGGGCGGGGATTTCCACGCCTTCCGGCAGCTGGATGTCCGACAGGTGCAGGGTGGTACCGACGTGGATCTCGGCCAGGTCCACCGACAGGAATTCCGGCAGGTTGGACGGCAGGCAGGCGATTTCCACTTCGGCGGCCTGGATGGCGAGCTCGCCACCTTCGGTCTTCACGCCCACGCAGGTATCCTGGTTCAGGTAATGCACCGGGACCTTCATGGTCAGCTTGTGGGTGGCGTCGACACGCAGGAAGTCAGCGTGCATCGGCGTGTTCTTGGCGGGGTGGCGCTGCAGGGCCTTGAGCACGGCCTGCTGCGGCTTGCCATCGATGTTGATGGTCAGCACGTGGGAGTAGAAGGCCTCGGATTCGAGGGCCTTGCTCAGTTCGCGCAGTTCGAGGGAAATCGACTCCGCACCCTGGGCGCCACCGTAGATCACGGCGGGCAGGCGGGCTTCCAGGCGACGCAGGCGGCGGCTCGCACCTTTCCCTGCATCGCTCCGGCTCTGGGCATTCAGCGTAAAGTCCCCGGGACGGCGGCGCCATGCGCGGCCGCGGCCCGGTGGATTCAGTGCCGGGACGAGGCGCCTTGGCGCCCGTCCCGGGTGTCCTGCGGCGCGGCAGCGATGGCGCGCCGCGGGCAGAACGTCAGCGGATGTCGCGGCGGCTCAGAGCAGCTCGAACATCGCGCTGATGGATTCTTCATTGTTGATGCGGCGCACGGTCTCGGCCAGCATCGGGGCCAGCGACACCTGGCGGATGCGGCCGCAGGCGCGGGCTTCGTCGGTGAGCGGAATGGTGTCGGTCACCACCAGTTCGTCGAGGGACGAGGCCACGATGTTCTTGAGCGCGGCGCCGGAGAGCACGGCGTGCGTGCAATAGGCCATGACGCGGCGGGCGCCGTGCTCCTTGAGCGCGGCGGCGGCCTTGCACAGGGTGCCGGCGGTGTCGACCATGTCGTCGACGATGACGCAGTCGCGGCCTTTCACTTCCCCGATGATGTGCATCACCTGGGATTCATTGGCTTTGGGGCGGCGTTTGTCGATGATGGCGAGGTCGGCGTCGTCGAGCTGCTTGGCGACGGCGCGCGCGCGCACCACGCCGCCGACGTCGGGCGACACCACCATGACGTTGTCATAGCCCTGCTTGACCAGGTCGGCGAGCAGCACCGGCGAGGCGTAGATATTGTCGACGGGAATGTCGAAGAAGCCCTGGATCTGGTCGGCATGCAAATCGACGGTGAGTACGCGGTCGACGCCGACGGTGGTGAGCATGTCCGCGACGATCTTGGCGGTGATGGGCACGCGCGCCGAACGCGGGCGGCGGTCCTGGCGGGCATAGCCGAAGTAGGGGATGACGGCGGTGATGCGGCCGGCGGAAGCGCGGCGCAGGGCGTCGGCCATCACCAGGACTTCCATCAGGTTGTCGTTGGTGGGGTTGCAGGTGGACTGCAGGATGAACACATCCTTGCCGCGCACGTTGTCGTTGATCTCGATGGCGATCTCGCCATCCGAGAAGCGGCCGACATGGGCGTCGCCCAGCGTGATATGCAACTGCGACGCCACCTTGCTCGCGAGGTCGGGGGTGGCGTTACCGGTGAAGAGAACCAGGTTGGGCATGGATGCGTACCGTTGGTGTGCTGGGCGGAACTGGCCATCAAAAAAATGGCAGGGGCGGCTGGATTCGAACCAACGCATGACGGGATCAAAACCCGTTGCCTTACCGCTTGGCGACGCCCCTGTAAATCGTGCCTTCCTTTATGCATTCCGGAAGGCGGGGAGTGATGCGCGCCGGCTGCTTCCGCTTCCCTTGCGGGGAAGGGCTCCTGCCGGTCAGCCCAGGGCCGCGAGGGCGCTGTGGGCGGGTGACCGGTTGAGGCCGCGGGCGACAAAGCCGGGAATCGGGCTTTGCGCCAGCAGCGCTTCCGCGCGGGCACGATCGGGGCAGGGCAGGAAACAGCAGGCGCCAGTGCCGGTCATCCGCGCGTGGCCATGTAAAGACAGCCAGTCCAGCGCGGCGGCGACGGCGGGAGAGAGCGCCCTGACCACGGTTTCGCAGTCGTTGCGCAGGCCTGTACCGGGGCCTCCCGCGCGAAAGGCGGCTAATGTAATGGCGGGGGTATGACGTGTCAATTGCGGGTGCCGGAACACGTCGGCCGTGCTGATGTGGGCCTCCGGCGTCAGCACGAGGAACCAGGGCTCGGGCAGGTCGACGGGCACCAGGGCCTCGCCGACCCCCTCGGCGAAGGCGGCGCGGCCGCGCACGAAGACCGGCACGTCGGCGCCCAGCGCGAGGCCGAGCTCGGCCAGGCGGTCCTCGCCGAGGCCCAGTTGCCAGAGGCGGTCGAGGGCGAGGAGGGTGGTGGCGGCGTCCGAGGAGCCGCCGCCGATGCCGCCGCCCATGGGCAGGATCTTCTCCAGGCGGATGTCGGCGCCCAGGGCACAGCCGGCGGATGCCTGCAGCAGGCGCGCGGCCCGGACGACGAGGTTGGCGTCATCGGGCACGCCCGGCAGCGCCGGGCCCAGGGTAATGAGGCTGTCGTCGCGCCGGCGGAAGTGCAGCAGGTCGGCGCGGTCCAGGAACTGGAAGACGGTCTGCAGCAGGTGGTAGCCGTCCGGCCGGCGGCCGGTGATTTGCAGGAAGAGGTTGAGCTTGGCCGGCGCCGGCAGGGTGAGTTCGCGAAGGGGGGTCACGGCGCGGCCTCCCGGAGGAGTGCGGACGACCCGGCCCACCCGGCGCCGCTGGCCGGGGCGCGCGGCGGCCTCACAGGCCCGGCTCCGGCAGGCTGTCGAGGGGCGGCAGCGGCAGCCAGGTCGCGGGATCGGCGACGGAGCCGCTGGCGGCCGGGAGGCTCTCCGTGGCGGGAGCCGGCACGAGGAGGTCTTCCGCCGTCGCCGGATCCAGGGTCAGGCGCCACAGTCCTATGACCACGGTGGCGCGGCCGTCCGGCCCCTGCACAGTCAGGCGGCGTGGCAGCAGCGGGGCTTCCTCGCTCCATTCCAGGTAGTCGATGGTCCAGCCGTCTTCCTTTATCTGCAGCGGCCGTCCCTGGGCGTCGCGGACGATGCGGGCGCGGGCAGTGGCGGGCTCCGCCTTCATCCAGTGCAGGGCATGGGAGACCGGCGCCTGTCGGCGCGCCGTCATCTCCAGGAGCTCTTCCGGTGAGCTGGCGCTTACTTCTTGGTCCATGCCATCGGCATTCAGGCGGACCAGCCCGGGACGGCCCAGGAGCTCGGCCCGGCCGAGGCCAAGGGGGCCGCGCACCACGATGCGGTAGTCGGGGCCGTTCTGGGTCCAGGTGAAATAGAGGTTGGTGCCGCGGTCCTGCGCACGCACGGCGGCCTTGCCCTCGGCCTCCCAGTACACCGGCAGCACCGGATTGGTATAGACCGTGACCGGCGGGCGGCTGGCGCAGGCGGTGAGCAACAGGGGGGCGGCCAGCAGGGCCGCGCGCAGGCGGAGCATGGTCAGGAGGCCGGGTCGAGGCGCTGCCGGGTGCGCGGGATATAGAGGCTCTTGGGGTGCTGGCGCAGGGCTTCGGTCCAGATGCGCCGGGCCTCGGCCTGCTGGCCCAGCGACCACAGCACCTCGCCCAGGTGGGCGGCGATCTCGTCATCGGGAAACAGGGCATAGGCGCGGCGCAGCTCGACCAGGGCGCCGGCGGAGTCGCCGCGGCGGAACTTGATCCAGCCCAGGCTGTCGATGATGGCGGGGTCGTCCGGCTTGAGCGCATGGGCGCGGCGGACCAGGGCCTCGGCTTCGTCGAGCCGGTCGGTGCGGTCGGCCAGGGTGTAGCCCAGGGCATTGAGGGCGCTGGGATTCTCCGGCTCATGCCTGAGGACTTCACGAACGTCGGTCTCGAAGGCGTCGAGGCGGTTGAGCTTTTCGGCGGTCAGGGCGCGGCTCAGCAGGAGTTGGGGGTTGCCGGGCTGTTCTGCGAGCGCGGTGGTGAGCAGGTCCCAGGCGCCGGAGACATTATCGGTTTCGGTGAGCAGCTCGGCCTCTAGCTGGTAGAGGCTGGTGGCGAGCTCGGGAATCTGGCTGCGTGCCTGGCTCAGGCGCCGCTGCGCTTCGGCGGCGTCCCCGCGCGCATTGAGCAGGCGCGCGATCTCGGCCAGGGCGGGCAGGTACTGGTTGCCCGGCTGCACGTTCTCGAAGGCGCGCAGGGCTTCGTCGGGACGGTTCTGGCGCACAGCCAGCAGGCCGAGGAAGTAGCTGGCCTCGTCGCCGAACAGTTCGTTGTCCTGCAGGGCCTCGAGCTCGCGCCGGGCCAGTTCGTCGTGACGGTTGTCGTAGGCGACCAGGGCCAGGCTGAGGCGCAGGCTGAGGTCGTCCGGGAAGCGCTTGAGCATGGCCTGGAACTCGGTCTCGGCGGCGTCGAGGTCGCCACCGCGGATCAGCGCGCGGGCCAGGTTGAGGCGCAGGTTGGCGTTCTCCGGATGGGCCTTGAGCGCCTCGCGCAGCAGGGCGGCGGCGTCACGGCTGCGCGAGAGCTCGGTCAGCATCTTGGCCTGCAGCAGGGTGATCTGCACGCTGCCCGGGCGCAGCCGGTGCGCCCGGGCGGCAATCTCCAGGGCCTCGGCGGGCCGCCCGCTCTGGGCGCGCAGCAGGGCCTGGCCGAACAGCAGGTTGGCGTTGTCGGGATGGGCGCGGGAGAGCGCGGCGAGCTTGCCGAAGAGCTCGTCGCGGTCGGCCTGGCTGGCCGGCAGGGCGGCGATGAACAGCTGCTCGATGTCGGCCTCGGGCTGCAGGTCGAGCAGGCGGTCGAGCGCGGGCATGGCCTGCTCGAACTGGCGCTGGCGCAGGGCGTTCAGGCTGAGCAGGAACCAGCCCTCGGGGGCATCGGGCGCGACCTCGGTCCAGAGCCGGGCCAGTTCCAGGCTCTGCGGCTGGTTGAGGACCTGGGCGATGGTGGTGGCGCGGGCCACGACGCCCGGGTCGCGGGAATCACGCGCGACCCGGGCGTAATTGCCGAGGGCGAGGTCGGGATGGTTGCGCAGGGCGGCGAACTCGGCCGTGAGCAGGGCCTCGAGGGTGGCGGCCGGGAAGGGACGTACGGGCGCCTCCGCGGCTTCGCTGGCGGCAGGGGCGGGCACGGGCGCGGGCGCCGGGCGCACGGCGGGTTGCGCGGCACAGGCGGCGAGCAGCGGGAAGACCAGGAGGGCAACAGCGCGATGGGCCATGGGGCGGGGCGGGGGCTCGGGCAAACTCAAGGCGTCCATCTTGGCAAAAAAGCCGCGCCACCGCCATTAAGCCAATGTGTCCGCTTGGTAGCGCCCCCTCCCTTGGCGGTTTGTCTTTGCCGGCCCTATCACGCAAAATTCGCCCCTTTCCACGCCAGGACCGCGCCCTTCGGAGCTGCGGCCTGGTGTGCACCGGCCGGGCGTTTGCCCCGGCAGCGCCCGCAGGGGCGCATTCATGCGGCCCGCGACAGGGCCGCTTCACGGCAAGGCACGGTAGACGTAAGGCATGGGGCTTCTCGCGCTCGGCATCAATCACAAGACCGCCTCGCTGGATTTGCGCGAGAAAGTCGCCTTTACGCCCGATACCCTGGCCGATGCCCTGCGCGCCGCCCTGCGTGAGGCGGGCGTGAACGAGATCGCCATCCTCTCCACCTGCAATCGCACCGAGTTCTATGGCCAGGTCGAGGGCGCGTGCGGCGAGTCCCTGCTGGCCTGGCTGGCGCAGAGCCGGCAGTTGCCGCTGGGCGAGATTTCCGGCTGCGTCTACCAGTATGAAAACGAGGAGGCGGTGCGCCACATGATGCGCGTGGCCGCCGGCCTCGATTCCATGGTGCTGGGCGAGCCGCAGATCCTCGGGCAACTGAAGGACGCCTATATGCAGGCCGCCGCCGCCGGCACCCTGGGGCCCGCGCTCGAGCGCCTGTTCCAGGCGACGTTCTCCGCGGCCAAGCAGGTGCGCACCGACACCGCCATCGGCGCCAACCCGGTGTCGGTGGCCTTCGCCGCCGTGCAGCTCGGCCGCCAGATCTTCGCCGACCTGCGCGACACCGAGGCCCTGCTCATCGGCGCCGGCGAGATGATCGAGCTCGTCGGCAAGCATCTTTACGAGCAGGGCGTGACGAAGATCACCGTCGCCAACCGCACGCTCTCGCGCGGCTTCGAGCTGGCGCAGAAATTCAATGGCCGCGCGATTTCCCTGGAGGATATTCCCGAGGCGCTGGTCACCACCGACATCGTGATTTCCTCGACGGCCTCGCCCCTGCCCATCCTCGGCAAGGGCATGGTCGAGCGCGCGCTGAAAAAGCGCCGCCACAAGCCGGTGTTCATGGTCGATATCGCCGTGCCGCGCGACATCGAGCCGGAAGTGGCCGAGCTTGATGACGTTTATCTCTACAGCGTGGACGACCTGCAGTCGGTGGTGGAGGTCAACCTGCGCTCGCGCCAGGAAGCCGCCGTCGCCGCCGAGAACATCGTGACCGCGCGCGCTGCCCAGTTCATGACGCAAAAGCGCGAGCAGGGCGCCGCCGGCCTGGTGGTGGCGTATCGCCACCGCGTGGAGGTGCTGCGCGCGCAGGAAGTCGAGCGCGCGCTCGCCGCCCTGCGCAAGGGCCAGGCGCCGGAGGAGGCCCTCGAGCGCCTCAGTCGCACCCTCGCCAACAAGCTGTTGCATGCGCCCAGCATCGCCATCAAGAAGGCCGCCGCCGACGGCCAGTTCGGCAAGCTGGACTGGGCTGTCGATCTGCTCGGCCTCGAGGCGGTGCCGCGCGGCGAAGCGGCACGCCAGCGCGCGACCCCGGCCACGGGCCTGAGCCAGGGCGCCGCCGGCGGCGGCGAGGCGGGCGCCGATGGCGTGGTGGCGGCCGCCGCTGCGAAGCGCGACGGGGACACGGCATGAAGGCGTCGTTGCGCGCCAAGCTGGACACCCTGGTGGAGAGGGCGGAAGAAGTCAGCGCCCTGCTCGCCGACCCGGCCGTGCTGGCCGACAATGACCGCTTTCGCAAATTATCCAAGGAGCATGCGGAACTCGAGCCCGTGGTGGCCACCGTCAGCGCACTGCAGGCGGCCGAGCAGCGCCGCGCGGAAGCCGATGCCCTGCTGGCCGATCCGGATTTTCGCGAGATGGCCGAGCAGGAAATCGTCGAGGCCGACGCCGCGGTGGTGACCCTCACCGGCGAGCTCGAATCCCTCATGCTGCCGCGCGATCCCAACGACAGCTGCAATGTCTGGCTGGAAGTGCGCGCCGGCACCGGCGGCGACGAGGCCGCGATCTTTGCCGGCGACCTGTTCCGCATGTATTCGCGCTTTGCCGAGAAGCAGCGCTGGCGCGTGGAAGTGGTGTCCTCCAGCGCCGGCGAGCATGGTGGCTACAAGGAAATCATCGCCCGCGTCGAGGGCGACCGCGTCTATGCGCGCCTCAAGTTCGAATCCGGCGTGCACCGCGTGCAGCGCGTGCCGGCTACGGAATCACAGGGCCGCATCCATACCTCGGCCTGCACGGTCGCCATCCTGCCGGAAGTGGAAGAGGTCGAGAGCATCGACATCCGCAAGGAAGACCTGCGCATCGACACCTTCCGCTCCTCCGGCGCCGGCGGCCAGCACGTCAACACCACCGACTCCGCCATCCGCATCGTGCACCTTCCCACGGGCATTACCGTGGAATGCCAGGACGAGCGCTCGCAGCACAAGAACAAGGCGCGGGCGATGAGCCTGCTGGCCGCCAAGCTGCTGGCCTCGCGCCAGGCCGAGCAGCATGCCGCGCAGGCCACGCTGCGCCGCGACCTCGTGGGCTCCGGCGACCGCTCCGAGCGCATCCGTACCTACAATTTTCCGCAAGGCCGGCTCACCGACCATCGCATCAACCTCACCCTGTATTCGCTGGACCGCATCATCGAGGGCGACCTCGAGGAAGTCCTGGATACGCTGGGTCGCGAGCATCAGGCCGACCTGCTCGCGCAGCTCGCCGGGACCGAGGCATGAGCTCCCCGGACCTGCCGCTTCCGGCGCCGCTGGCAGTCACCGTGCGCGCCTTGCTGCAGGACGCGACGCAGCGGCTCGCGGCCACCTCGCCCTCGCCGCGCATCGATGCCGACTGCCTGCTGCTGCAGGCCCTGCAAAAAGACCGCAGCTGGTTGCGCCTGCATGAGGCGGAGGCGGTGGCGGCCGACGATTGTGCGCGCTTCGAGGTCATGCTCCGGCGTCGCGAGTATGGAGAGCCGGTGGCCTACATTACCGGCATGCGCGGCTTCTGGTCGCTGGATCTCGAGGTGGGCCCGGCCACGCTGATTCCCCGCGCCGACACGGAAGTGCTCGTGGAATGGGCGCTGGAATTGCTGACGCCGGAGACGGCGGGGCAGGGGCCGGGATTGCCGGCGCCTGCCGCAGGCGCGCGGGTGCTGGATCTCGGCACCGGCAGTGGCGCCATCGCGCTGGCGCTGCAAAAGGAACGGCCTGCTTGCGCCGTCACGGCCGTCGATGCTTCGCAGGATGCACTTGCGGTGGCGCGCGGCAATGGCGCCCGCCTCGGGCTCGCCGTGGAATTTGTCGAGAGCGACTGGTGGGCGGCGCTGGCGGACCGGCGCTTCGAGCTCGTCGCCACCAACCCGCCCTATATCGCCGAGGGAGATCCGCATCTGGCGGCGGGCGATCTGCGCTTCGAGCCAGCCGGCGCGCTGGTGGCGGCGGAAGCAGGCTTGCGCGACCTGCGCCGCATCATTGACGGGGCCCCCGCGCACCTGGCGCCGGGCGGCTGGCTGTTGCTGGAACACGGTTACGACCAGGGCGAGGCGGTGCGCGCACTGCTGCTGGCGCAGGGCTTTGCCGACGTCGCCACCCGCCGCGACCTGGGCGGACAGGAGCGTATCAGCGGAGGCCGGTGGCCATGTTGAACGACGAGGAATTGCTGCGCTATTCGCGCCAGATCATGTTGCCGCAGTTCGATGTCGCGGCGCAGGAAAAGCTCAAGGCCGCGCGCGTGCTCGTGGTGGGCCTGGGCGGCATCGGCTGCCCCGTCGCCCTCTATCTCGCGGCGGCCGGCGTGGGCCGGCTCGTGCTCGCCGACTTCGATACGGTGGACACCAGCAACCTGCAGCGCCAGGTGCTCTACACGCCCGCCGACGTTGGCCGCGGCAAGGCCGCAGCGGCCGCCGAAAAACTTCGCTTACAGAATCCGCATGTCGAGGTCGCTGAATTTACGGTACTACTTGATGCTGGAAATGCGCCGGAACTCGTGGCCGGCATCGACCTCGTGATTGATGGCTGCGACAACTTCCCCACTCGCGATGTGGTCAATGCCGCCTGCGTGGCCACGGGGACGCCCCTGGTCAGCGCGGCGGCCATCGGCCTGAGTGCCCAGCTCGCGGTTTTCGATACCCGGCAGCCGGCGTCGCCCTGCTACCGCTGCCTCTACCCCGACATGGACGAGGCCGCCGCCGCCTGCGCCGAGGCGGGGGTGCTGGCGCCGGTGGTGGGGGTGGTGGGCGCCCTGGCCGCCACCGAGGCCCTGAAAATCCTGACCGGCGTGGGCCAGCCGCTGGTCGGGAGGCTCTGGCTCTGGGAGGCGCTGGCGCAGACCATGCGCACCCTCGGCGTGCCCCGCGACCCGGCCTGTCCGGCGTGTGCCCGCCGGCCTGGCCGGTAGCGGTCCGGCAACAGTCGCAACGGCGCTCGTTTCAACAGTAATACGGATGTTTCACCAGTACAGGAGTCACCCGCGCCGTCCTTCGCGCGGGGTGTGAGGAAGCAAGATGAATCGTTATGCGAATTTCGGGAACGCCCTCAAGGGCTTGATGCGGATTACCCAGACCGGCGCCGTGCTCGCCGGCGCCGGCGCCGGCTGGCTCATGGGCGACCGTCCGCCCACGCCGCGCCTGCTGCGCCAGACCTTCGAGAAGCTCGGGGCCACCTACGTCAAGCTGGGCCAGTTCATCGCCAGCTCGCCCTCGCTCTTTCCCGAGGCCTATGTCACCGAATTCCAGCACTGCCTCGACAAGACCACGCCGCTGCCCTTCGATATCCTGCGCGGCGTGCTCGAGCGCGAGCTGAAGCAGCCGATCGAGCAGATATTCTCCGAGATCGACGAGAAGCCCCTGGCCTCGGCGTCGATCGCCCAGGTGCATGCGGCCCGACTCGTCACCGGCGAGCAGGTCGTCATCAAGATCCAGAAGCCGGGCGTGGGCAATATCCTGCTGACCGACCTCAACTTCCTGTATTTCACCGCGCGCATCGTTGAGATGGCCTTCCCCAAGCTGAAGTTCGCCTCGCTCTCGGCCATCGTCGCCGAGATCCAGGCCTGCATGATGGAAGAGACCGACTTCTACAAGGAGGCGCGCAACATCCGCGACTTCAGCGAGTTCCTCAAGCGCACCGGCAACCAGTCGGCGGTGGCGCCGCGCGTGTTCGACCACGCCTCCGGCCTGCGCGTGCTGACCATGGAGCGCTTCTACGGGGTGCCGCTCACTGATCTCGAGACCATCCGCAAATACACCCGCGATCCGGCCGGCACCCTGATCACCGCCATGAACACCTGGTTTTCCAGCCTCATGCTCTGCGAAAGCTTCCATGCCGACCTGCATGCCGGCAACCTCATGGTGCTGACCGATGGCCGCATCGGCTTTATCGACTTCGGCATCGTCGGGCGTATCGATCCGGATACCTGGGAGGCCACCCACGGATTCGTGGAGTCGCTCACCAGCGGGGATTTCCGCCTGATGGCCGAGAGCATGACCAAGATCGGCATGACCCGGCGCTCGGTCAATGTCGATGCGCTGACGCGTGATCTCGAGCAGATCTATGGCAGCTTCACCATGGTCGATCCCGAGCATGTGTTCAACGGCGCGGTGAACGACAACGAAATCAATCGCATCATGCTCGACATCGTGGCCGTCGGCGAACGCCACGGCATCCGGTTCCCGCGCGCCTTCGCACTGCTGCTCAAGCAGATTCTCTATTTTGACCGCTACGTGAAAATCCTTGCTCCCGACCTCAATGTCTTCTCGGACGAGCGCATCGAATTGCTCGCCGAGGGTCGGCAGCCGCCACTTTTGCACTAGTTGCGGGGAGCCGGCGCGGGCGCTTGTGGCCATCGCCGTTTCTCCCGGGGAAGGAACACCTCGGCAAGGATGCCGCAGGCCATTCATTCGCATGGAGCGTAGTCATGAATGCACCCGTGAACGCCGTCCGCGGCGGCTACCACAGCGTCACTCCCTATCTCATCGTCAGAGGCGCCGCGCGCGCCATCACCTTCTACCAGTCGGCCTTTGGCGCGGTCCCGCGCCTGTGCCTGCCGTCGCCCGGCGGCGGCATCGGTCATGCCGAACTCGCCATCGGCGACAGCGTGGTGATGCTGGCCGACGAGTTCCCCGGCATGGGCGAGCGCTGTCCGCAAGCCATTGGCGGCTCGCCGGTCAGCCTGCTCATCTATGTCCAGGATGTCGATGCCGTTTATGCGCAGGCGCTGGCCGCCGGGGCAATTGCGTTGCGACCCCTGGAAAACCGCTTCTATGGCGACCGCGCCGGGCAGGTGCAGGATCCCTTCGGGCATCTCTGGACACTGGCCAGCCGAGTCGAGAACGTGACCGCGGAGCAGCTCAGCCAGCGCATGGAAACCATGTTCGGCGCCCTGATCCCGACCTGATCCACCGACCAGGCCCTCAGCCCGGCTTTGACGTTGCCCAAAACGCTTTCAGGATGCTGGCGGAAATGCCGCCACAGGCGCTGCAAGAAGAACAAGAACGCAGCCGAAAAAAAAGCCCCGCCAGTTGCGGGGCTTTTTTGATGGGGCAGTGGTCAGTGCAGAAGGAGGGCGGATCTGCTTTAAAAAACTGCCCCTTTCTGCGGGATCGGCGCTGCGGCCAGCTCCGGCGCCGGCTTCTGGCGCGCAGTCCCTGCGGATCAGCCGAGCTTTTTCTTCAACAGCTCGTTGACCTGGCCGGGGTTGGCCTTGCCCTGCGACACCTTCATCACCTGTCCCACAAAGAAGCCGAACATCTTGCCGCGCTTGGCTTCTTCCGCGGCGCGGTACTGCTCGACCTGCTGCGGATTGGCGGCGATGACGCTGTCGATCAGCGCCTCGATGGCGCCGGAATCGGACTCCTGCTTCAGGCCCTGCGTTTCGATGATCTCGTCGGCGCTGGCGCCGGCGCCGTCCCACAGGGCCTGGAAGACCTGCTTGCCGATCTTGCCGGAGATGGTGTTGTCGTTGATGCGGTTGATCAGGCCGCCAAGCTGTGCGGCGCTGATCGGGCTGGCGCTGATGTCCGTTTCCGTGCGGTTCAGCGCGCCCAGCACATCCATCATGATCCAGTTCGAGGCCGGCTTGGCGGCGCCATTGGCGGCCTTGACCGTGGCCTCGAAGAAATCGGCGAGCTCGCGGTCCGAGACCAGTACGCCGGCATCGTATTCCGGCAGCTGGTAGTCGCGGATAAAGCGTTCGCGCTTGGCCACCGGCAGTTCCGGCAGCTGCGCGCGGATCTCCTCGATCATGCCCTCGTCGAGCACGACGGGCAGCAGGTCGGGGTCGGGGAAGTAGCGGTAGTCGTTGGCTTCTTCCTTGCTGCGCATGGCGCGCGTCTTGTTGGTGTCCGGATTGTAGAGCACGGTGGCCTGGTGGATGGCGCGGCCGGATTCCAGCTCGTCAATCTGCCACTCGATCTCGCTGTTGATCGCCTTCTCGATGAACTTGAAGGAGTTCACGTTCTTGATCTCGCGGCGGGTGCCGAACTTTTCCTCGCCCTTCTGGCGAATGGAGACGTTGCAGTCGCAGCGCATCGAGCCTTCGGCCATATTGCCGTCGGAGATGTCCAGGTAGCGGATCAGCGCGTGGATGGCCTTGGCATAGGCCACGGCTTCCTTCGCCGAGCGCATGTCGGGTTCCGAAACGATCTCCAGCAGCGGGGTGCCGGCGCGATTGAGGTCGATGCCGGTCATGCCCGAGAAATCCTCGTGCAGCGACTTGCCCGCGTCTTCCTCGAGGTGGGCGCGGGTAATGTTGACGCGCTTGATCTTCTCGTCGACGGTGATGTCGATAAAGCCCTTGCCGACGATGGGCAGGTCCATCTGCGAGATCTGGTAGCCCTTGGGCAGGTCGGGGTAGAAGTAGTTCTTGCGCGCGAACACGCTCTTGCGGCCGAGTTCGGCGTTGATGCCCAGGCCGAAGCGCACCGCATTGCGCACGGCTTCCTTGTTCAGCACCGGCAGCACGCCCGGCATCCCCAGGTCGATCAGGCTGGCCTGCGTGTTGGGTGCGGCGCCGAAGGCGGTGGACGAGCCGGAGAAAATCTTGGATTTGGTGTTGAGCTGGACGTGGATTTCCAGGCCGATAACTACTTCCCAGGTCATGCTGTCGTCCTCACGCGAAGTCCGCGGGGATCTGGCGGTGCCAGTCCGTCGCCTGCTGGTAGCGGTGCGCGACGTTGAGCAGCTTCGCCTCGCTCCAGTAATTGCCGATCAGTTGCAGGCCCACCGGCAATTGCGCCGTGAAGCCGGCCGGCAGGCTCATGCCGGGCAGGCCCGCGAGGTTGGTGGCGATGGTGTAGATGTCGGATAGATACATGGCGATCGGGTTGGACTGCTTTTCGCCGAGGCCGAAGGCCACCGAGGGTGAGGTCGGGCCGGCGATCACGTCGCACTTTTCAAATGCGCGCTCGAAGTCTTCCTTGATCAGGCGGCGAACCTTCTGCGCCTGCAGGTAATAGGCATCGTAGTAGCCGGCGGAAAGGGCGTAGGTGCCGACCATGATGCGGCGCTTTACTTCGGCGCCGAAGCCTTCGGCGCGCGAACGCTTGTACAGGTCCTCGAGGTCGCGCGGCATCTCGCAGCGGTGGCCGAAGCGCACGCCGTCAAAGCGCGACAGGTTGGACGAGCATTCGGCGGGCGCGATCACGTAGTAGGCGGGCACGGCCAGGTGCGAGGTCGGCAGGTCGATTTCCACGACAGTGGCGCCGAGCTTTTTCAGTTCAGTGATCGCGGCGTCAATGACGCCGGCCACGCTGGCGTCGAGGCCTTCGCCGAAATACTGCTTCGGCAGGCCGATGCGCAGGCCGGCCAGTGAATCGTTGAGGTTCGCGGTGTAGTCGGGCACCGGGTAGTCGATGCTGGTGGAGTCGCGGGCGTCATGGCCGGACATCACGTTCAGCATCAGCGCGGCGTCTTCCGCGGTCTGCGCCATGGGGCCGGCCTGGTCGAGGCTGGAGGCGAAGGCGATCATGCCCCAGCGCGACACGCGGCCGTAGGTCGGCTTGAGGCCGGTGAGATTGCACAGCGCGGCGGGCTGGCGGATGGAGCCGCCGGTGTCGGTGCCGGTGGCGGCGGGCGCCAGGCGCGCGGCCACCGCGGCGGCGGACCCGCCGGAGGAGCCGCCCGGCACCTTCGTCTTGTCCCAGGGATTTTTCACCGGGCCGTAGAAGCTGGTCTCGTTCGAGGAGCCCATGGCGAACTCGTCCATGTTCGTCTTGCCCAGCATCACCGCGCCTGCGGCGTTGAACTGCTCGATGACCGCGGCGTTGTAGGGCGAGATGAAGGTGTCGAGCATCTTCGAGGCGCAGGTGGTCTTAACGCCCTCGGTGCAGAAGATGTCCTTTTGCGCGAAGGGCACGCCGGTGAGGGGCGCGGCCTCGCCGCGGCCGCGGCGTGCGTCGGCGGCATCGGCCTGGGCCAGGGCCTGGTCGGCGCAGACGGTGATGAAGGCGTTGAGCCCGCCATCCAGGCGCTGGATACGGTCGAGGAAGTGCTGCGTAAGCTCGCGGCTGGAGAAATCGCGGCGCTCGAGGCCCCGGGCGAGATCGGCCAGGGTCTGGTGGTGCAGGGGCGTGGTGGACATCGGTGGGGCTCCGGTGGGTCTTTCCCCTCCGCAACCGGCGGCGGCCGGCCCGCGCTTCCTGCCGTCCCGACATCCGGCGCCCGTGCCTGGCGGCGGTGGCGGGATGTCCGGTCGGGCCGGGCGGCCGGTCCCGGGCACGAGGCCTGGCTACCGGTGGGGGAGGGGAGGACCCATCCTCAATAAAAAGACGGTTATTCGATGACCTGGGGCACGAGATAGAGGCCGGCCTCGGTCGCCGGGGCGATGGCCTGGTAGGTGTCGCGCCGGTTGGTTTCCGTTACCGCGTCCTCGCGCAGGGGCTGGGTGGCGTCCATGGGGTGGGCCATGGGCTCGACCCCGGTAGTGTCGGCGGCCTGGAGCTGGTCGACCAGGTGCAGGATGTCGTTCAGGCGGTCAGTCACCCGGCCCTCTTCTTCGGCACTCAGCTGGAGGCGGGCGAGATGGGCGATCTTGGCCACATCGGCGGCGGTCAGGGACATGGAAATGCTCGGGAAGGAATTGTTGAGAACGCGTAAGACTGGGCAAATTAGCACAGTTCGCGGCTTGTCCAAAGAACCCCGTTTGTTTAAAGTTAACCGCATTTTTACGGGTTACCCGGCCGGATACCGTCCTTTTCGGCGACGGCACTTCCAGGCTCCCGGGGACCCGGTTTCCCATCGCCCCCGGGCCCGCCCCTTAGCGACTCACAGGTTCACCGCTCCCATGCTGCCTATCCTCAAAAGCTTCCTCGGTCTGTTCTCCTCGGACCTCGCGATCGACCTTGGCACCGCCAACACGCTGATCTACGTGCCGGACCGGGGCATCGTCCTCAACGAGCCGTCCGTGGTCGCCATCCGCCAGACCGGCGTCACCAAGACCGTGGCCGCCGTCGGCGTGGATGCCAAGCGCATGCTGGGCCGTACCCCGGGCAATATTTCCGCCATCCGTCCGCTGAAAGACGGCGTCATCGCCGACTTCGAGGTGACGGAAAAAATGCTGCAGTTCTTTATCAAGAAGGTGCACGAGAAGGGCATGCTGCCCCCGCGTCCGCGCGTCCTCGTCTGCGTGCCCTGCAAGTCCACCCTCGTCGAGCGCCGCGCCATCCGCGAATCCGTGCTCGGCGCCGGCGCCCGTGAAGTGCGTCTGATCGAAGAGCCGATGGCCGCGGCCAGCGGCGCCGGCCTGCCGGGCGAACAGGCCTGCGGCTCCATGGTCGTCGACATCGGCGGCGGCACCACCGAGATCGCCGTTATTTCCCTGTCGGGTTCCGTGTATTCCGATTCCGTGCGCATCGGCGGCGACCTGCTCGACGACTGCATCGTCTCCTATGTGCGCCGCCAGCATGGCTGCCTGATCGGTGAGGCCACCGCCGAGCGCATCAAGCAGGAAATCGGCACTGCCTTTCCCGGCGGCGAGCTGCGCGAAATTGAAGTGCGCGGCCGCAACCTCGCCGAAGGGGTGCCGCGCTCCTTCACCCTGAACTCCGATGAAATCCTCGGCGCCCTGCAGGACCCGCTGACCGGCATCGTCACCGCCGTGAAGAGCGCCCTCGAGCAGACCCCCGCCGAACTCTCTGCCGACATTTCCGAGCGCGGCATGGTCCTCACCGGCGGCGGCGCCCTCCTGCGCGACCTCGACAAGCTGCTCAGCAAGGAAACCGGCCTGCCCGTGATCGTGGCCGAAGACCCGCTGACCTGCGTCGCCCGTGGCGGCGGCCGTGCCCTCGAATTCATGGACAATCCCGCCTACGACATGCTTTTCGTCGACTGAAGCGGCTGGCCGGGCAGCGGCCCCTGGCGCCCTCACCGGCGTCGGCGGGGCGCCCCGGCCCGGATGTACTGTCCCGCCCAGGCGGGGACTGGACCCCACGGCTCGCGGGGACCAAAGTGAGAACACGAGCCGGCTTTCTGCCGGCTCTTTGTTTTAAGCTGCACCAGGTTCCGAACGCCGATTCGGGAGAACGGTCATCGAAAACACCCTTTTCAGCAAGAAGTCATCCGGCGGCTACCGCCTGATGTTCGCCATCTTGCTTGCCATTGGACTGATGTTCGTGGATGCGCGCTTCAAGAGCGTGACGGATCCCGTGCGCTATCAGCTCAACGGCCTGTTCTCGCCGGTGTACGAGGTCATGAGCTGGCCGGGTCGCCTCAGCGAGCGCCTGGTCGAGGCCGGCATGAGCGACGAGGCCGTGCGCGAGGAAAACCGTTACCTGCGCAGCCAGCTCCTGGTCCTGTCCGGGCGCCTGCAGAAATTCTCCGAGCTGGCGGCGGAAAATGCCCGCCTGCGCGGCCTGATCGATTCCACCATCGTGGTCGACGGGCGCGTGCTCATCGCCGAGATCGTCGGCGTCGACGCCGATCCTTTCCGCCATATCGTCATGGTCAACAAGGGCGCGCCGGATGGCGTGTACATCGGCCAGAGCGTGCTCGATGCCCGCGGCATCATGGGGCAGGTGGTCGAGGTCGGCCCGCAGTCCGCGCGCGTGATGCTGATCGCCGACCGCGAGCATGCGCTGCCGGTGCGCATCGCGCGCAACGGCATCCGCGCCATCGTCGCCGGCAACGGCGAAATCGACCAGCTCGCCCTTCAATACGTGCCGGAATCCGCTGATGTGAAAGTGGGCGACCTGTTGCTCAGCTCCGGCCTTGGCCTGCGCTACCCGTCCGGTTATCCGGTCGGCGTGATCACCCGCGTCAACAAGTCCGGCGGCAGCGAGTTTGCCGATATCCAGGCGCGCCCGGTGGCCGAGCTCGACCGCAGCCGTCATGTGCTGATGCTCTTTACCCGCCGTGCGGTCGTCCCACCCGCTGCCGCCCCTGATCAGCCCGGCGCTCTCGCCGCTCCCGGAGGCGACAATGGTTAACCGTCGCCGCAATCCCGTTGTCGCGCTGCCCTTCAGCTTCTTTATCGCCTTCGTGCTGGCGGTGATGCCGCTTCCGCAGGGTCTGAGTTACTGGCGTCCCGAATTCGCCACCATGATCCTGATCTTCTGGGTGCTGAACGCCCCCAACCTGGTCGGCATCTGGGTGGCGTTCTGCATCGGCCTGCTGCTGGACGTGCTCTTCGCCACGCCCTTTGGCGTGCATGCGCTGGTCCTGGCCCTGGTGGCCTGGATGACGCGCCTGTCCTGGCGCTGGGTGACGGTGTTCTCGGTGTGGCAGACCAGCGGCCTGGTGCTGTCGCTGGTGTTTGCAAGCCTGCTGGTCAAGCGCGTGCTGCTCGGTATCGTCGGGGTGGCGCCGGATTCGCTGCTGTACTGGATGCCGGCGCTCACCAGTGCCCTGCTGTGGCCCACCGTGATGATTTCTCTCCGCCGCTTCAATCAGCGCTGAGCCGGGCGAAGTTCCGGCCATGGCCCCGTGTCATGCCCGTAAGCCCGGTTCGGTAGACTGCTGGCGCTGCCCGCGGAAATATCCTGCCCGCCTTGCCATCCCCGGCTCCAATACGGCCACCCTTGTCGCCAACGCCAACGCCAACGCCAACGCCAACCGCGCATATCCCCGGGCAGGCGCTGCCGCTATCATCAGCCCCTGACTGTCCCGATTGCGAAAGGCCGCCCTGCATGACGCCCCCGCTCTACCTTGCCTCGACCTCGCCGCGCCGGCGCGAACTGCTGGCGCAGCTGGGCCTGGCGTTTACCGTGTTGGAAGTGGCGGTGGACGAATCGACTCGCCCCGGCGAGACGCCGGCGGATTATGTGCGGCGCCTGGCGCGTGAAAAGGCCGCGGCCGGGCTCCGGCAGGCGGGCGAGGGCGTGGTGATCGCCGCCGACACCTCGGTGGTCGCGGACGGCATCGTGCTTGGCAAGCCGGCCTCGTTCGACGAGGCCCTCGCCATGTGGACGCGGCTCGCCGGACGCGAGCACGAGGTGCTGACCGGCCTGGCCGTCGGCAACGCCCGCCATGTCGCGGCGCAGGTGGTGGCCACGCGCGTCCGCTTTCGTGATATTGCTGAAGCGGAAATGCGCGCCTACTGGGCTTCCGGCGAGCCACAGGACAAGGCCGGTGGCTATGCCATCCAGGGCCTGGGCGCGGTGTTCGTGACCGGCATCAACGGCAGCTACAGCAATGTCGTGGGCTTGCCGCTGGCGGAAACCGCCGCCATGCTCGCCGGCTTTGGCATCCGCATCCTCGAATAACAAGACTGGCAGCCCGGCAGGATCCCATGTCCGAAGAACTACTCATCAATGTCACTCCCATGGAGTGCCGCGTCGCCCTCGTGGAGAACGGCACCGTGCAGGAGCTGTATGTCGAGCGCACCGCGCGCCGGGGCATGGTCGGCAATATCTACCGGGGTCGCGTCGTGCGCGTGCTGCCGGGCATGCAGGCGGCCTTTGTCGACATCGGTCACGAACGCACTGCATTCCTGCACGTGAACGACCTGGTCTGGCCGAAGGTGGAAGGCGAGCGCGAGCGTCCCCCGCTGATCTCCGAACTCCTGCACGAGGGCCAGTCCATCGTCGCGCAGGTGATGAAGGACATGATGGGCAGCAAGGGCGCCCGTCTCACCACCGATCTCTCGATTCCCTCGCGCTACCTGGTCTACACGCCCAAGGGCGAGCATGTCGGCGTGTCGCAGCGCATCGAGGACGAGGCCGAGCGCGAACGCCTCAAGGGCCTGATCCGGCAGTTGCGCGAGGAAAGTACGGACACCCGTGATTGCGGCGGCTTTATCGTGCGCACCGTGGCCGAGGGCGTGAGCGAGAACGAGCTGCGCCGCGACATGCAGTTCCTGGTGCGGCTCTGGCGCTGGGTGCAGGACCGCAGCCAGAACGCGCCCGTGCCTTCGCTGGTGTACGAAGAGCTGCCGCTCTTCCTGCGCACGATCCGCGACCTGGTCAGCGTCAGCGTGAACAAGGTGCTGATCGATTCGCGTGAAACCTATGCCAGGGTCGATGAGTTCATGCAGGAATTCATGCCCGAGCTGCGCGACCGCATTGATCATTATCCGGGCGAGCGGCCGCTGTTCGAGCTCTACAATATCGAGGACGACCTGCAGAAGGCCCTGCAGCGCAAGGTGCTGCTGAAGTCCGGCGGCTACCTCATCATCGACCAGACCGAGGCGATGACCACGGTCGACGTCAATACCGGCTCCTTTGTCGGCACGCGCACGCTCGAGGACACGGTGTTCAAGACCAACCTCGAGGCCACCCACGCCATCGCGCGCCAGCTCCGCCTGCGCAACCTCGGCGGCATCATCATCATCGACTTCATCGACATGGAGGAGCTCGAGCATCGCCAGCAGGTGCTGCGCTCCTTTGAAAAAATGCTCGCGCGCGACCATGCCAAGACCAAGATCACCCAGGTCTCTGAACTCGGCCTCGTCGAGATGACGCGCAAGCGCACCCGCGAGTCGCTGGAGCACCTGCTCTGCGAGACCTGTCCTGAATGCGACGGCCGCGGCACGGTGAAAAGTCCCGAGACCGTGTGCTACGAGATCTTCCGCGAGCTGCTGCGCGAGGCGCGGGCCTATGACGCCGCCCATGGCTACCGGGTGGTGGCCAACCAGAAGATCATCGACAAGCTGCTGGGCGAGGAGTCGGGGGCGGTGGCCGATCTCGAGGCTTTTATCGGCAAGCCCATCAAGTTTTCGGTGGAGGCGCTGTACTTGCAGGAACAATACGACATCGTTTTGTTGTAACGGCGCCGCCCTCGCGGCCGGGAGGGCGGCGCCGCTGGATTGGCGGACCCCTGACGCCCCGGCGAACGGGCTCAGGGTGTGCCTCAGCGGTCACAGTTTCGCTACTGACTTTAGAGGTAGCACGGTTAGGCTGCACGAGCCGCGGGAAACCCCGCGCGCCCATTAAGGCAACAGGGTTTGGACAGGCTTGTCCGCCGCAAGGCCGTAGCCTTGCCACTACCCCTTTTCATCGTAGAACGCTTATGTCCTGGCAAACCTTCCGACTGTTTGCGCTCTGGTGCTGGCACCAGCTGCTGACGCTCGGCCTGGCGGTGCTGGTCGTGGTCGCGGTGATGGTGGGGGTGAGTCGCGAGCTGCTGCCCCTGGCCGACGATTACCGGCCCCGTCTCGAGGCCGCGCTGTCGCAGCGCCTGGGCCTGCCGGTGACCCTGCAGCGGCTGGAGGGCGAGGCCGACGGCCTGCAGCTTTTCCTGCGCCTCGTGAAAGTCGAGCTGCACGACCCAGGCCTGCCCGCCACGGTGCTCCTGCGTGTTCCGGAGGTCGAGCTGCGGCCGGCGGTCTGGCAGAGCCTCTGGCACCGCGAGCTGCGCGTCGACGTGCGCCTGCGCGGCCTCGACATCCATTTCGACCAGCAGCCCGATGGCCGCTTCCAGCTGCGCGAGCTTGCCGGCCTGGCCCGGCGCGACGCCACCACGGCCGCGCAGACCCTGGGCTTCGTGCTGCGCCAGCCGGTGCTGGCGCTGTCCGAGAGCCGGATCGGCATCGACCTTCGTGACCTCCCCGATCTCACCCTGAGCGGAATCGAGCTCGTGAACCGCAACGAGGGCGACCGCCATCGCCTGGCCGGACGCCTGCGCCTGCCCGGCGCGGCCGAGGAGATGCAGTTGCAGGCGGAGCTCAATGGCGACCCCCTGCACTGGCGGGGCACCCGCCTGCAGGCCTGGGTGCGCCTGCCCATCCTGCGGCTCGACGGCTGGCTGCCCGCGCTGGCCGAACCGCTCGGCCACTATGGCATCGGCCTCGACCGCCTGCGCGGCGGCGGCCAGTACTGGCTGGACTTCGACCGGGGCCGGCTGGTCGCCGCCCGGGCGGAGGTTGACTGGCGCGAGCTGGCGCTGCGCCGTGACGGGGTGCCCCGCCATTTCGAGAACCTGCGCGGCCTGCTGGCCTGGAGCCGCAATACCGGCGGCTGGCAAGTGGCGGGCGAGAAGCTGGAGGGTCGTGTCGATGGCCAGGCCTGGCCGCTGCCGGCGCTGGCCGTGCGTGCCGGCCCCTCCGTCCTGAGCGTGGCCGCGCGCCATACCAATGTCGCCGGCCTCTATCGCCTGCTCGCTGGCGTGACCCTGCCGCCTGCCCTCAGCGAGTGGCTGCGCGAGGCGGCGCCCGCCGGACAGGTCGAGGGTTTGCGCGCGGATCTCGCGGCCCGGCCCGAGGGCGGATGGCGCATCCGCCGCCTCGATGTCGAAGCCCGGGGCCTGAGCGTGCGCGCGGTGGCCGCCTTTCCCGGCATCCGCAACCTGGGCGGCTGGCTGCGCTGGACGCCGGAGCGCGCCTGGGCCGGGGTGGCCCTGCGCCAGGGCGAGCTGGCGCTACCCAACTTCCTGCGCGAGCCGGTGCCGGTCTTCCATCTCGAAGGCCGGCTGCGACTGGCGCGCGAGGGCAGTGGCTGGCGCCTGGATTCGGACCGCCTGCAAGGCGCCAACGCTGACCTGGGCGCGGATGCTGTCGCCAGCGTGCGGATTCCCGCCAGTCCGGCAATGCCTCGCCTGTCGCTGGCGGGCAGCCTGAACCAGGCGCGGGCCGGCAGCGCCTGGCGCTATGTGCCCTGGCGCGCCGCCGGCGACCACACCCTCGACTGGCTCCGGCGCAACCTGACCGCCGGCACCGTCTCCCGCGGCGATTTCCTGTATGAGGGCCCGGTGCGCGCCGATCCCCTGGCCGATCCTGCCCGCCTGCTCATGCGCTTCCAGGTGCAGCGTGCCAGCCTCGACTACCTGCCCGGCTGGCCGGGCCTGCGCGCCCTTGATGCCGAGGTGGTGCTCGATGGCAGTCGCCTGGCCGTGCGGGGCGGCAGTGCCCGCCTGCTCGACGGCACCGTCGGACGCGCCCTGGAGGCCGTGATTCCCGACCTGCGCCTGCCGGTCCTGCAGGTTGCGGGGGAGGTCACCAGCACCGGAGCCGACCTTACCCGGCTGTTCCGCGACACGCCCCTGGCCGCCCGGCTGCCCGGACTCACCGACGTACTCGCGCTGGAGGGGCCCGTCAGCGGCCAGCTGGCCCTGACCGTACCGCTGCGCGGGGGAATGCCGGAGGTGGCGCTGCTGGCGCAATTGCGGGATAACCGCCTGCTCCTGAAACCGGCAGGCCTGACAGCGACACACCTGCAAGGTGAGGTTCGCTATTCCACCCGCGAAGGCCTGCAGTCGCCTCGCCTGGAGGCGCAGCTCCTGGAGGCGCCGGTGCTGGCCGACATCCGCACCGAGCGCGGCAACGTGCTCGTCAACCTCGGGGGCAGTGCCGGGGTACCGGCCCTGCGTCGCTGGCTGGGCTCCAGCCTGCTCGATGTCGCCAGCGGCAGCACGCCCTACCAGGCCCGGGTGACGGTGCCTGCCACAGGGGCGCCACGCCTGCAGCTCGATACTTCGCTTACCGGCCTGCGCATCGCCCTCCCGGCTCCGCTGGGCAAGGCCCCCGCCGAGGCGGTGCCGCTGCGCTACCAGGTCGGCCTGGGCAGTGGCGAGCAGTACGGCCGCCTCCAGTATGGGCAGCGCCTGAGTGGCGGGCTGGTATGGGTGGGCAGCCGACTCGACCGCGCGCTCCTGCGCCTGGACAGCAATACGGCCGCCTGGCCGCAATTGCCCGGCCTTGAGATCGAGGGGCGCCTGCCGCGCCTCGATGTTGGCGAGTGGCGGCCCGTCGTGGCGCGCCTGCAACGCCGCGAGCGGGCCCAGACCGTGGCGGCGCGCGGCGACTCCGCTACCCCGGCCCTGACCCGTCTCGACCTCGAGGTGCAGGATCTGCAGGCCGAGGGCTGGCGCGTTCGCAATGCCAGCCTGGATCTCGTGCGCCAGCCCGGCGCCTGGCAGCTTGCGCTCGCCAGTGACGAGCTGGCCGGCAGCGCGCGCCTGCCGGACGAGCCTGGCAGCGAAATCAGCCTGGGGTTTTCCCGTTTGCAGTGGCCGCTGCCGCAAGTGACGACCCGGCCCGGTACCGGCGCCGGCCTGAATCCGGTCGCCGGCCTCGGCAACCGGCCGTTGGGCATCACCGGGGAGGGCCTTCGCCTCCAGGCCTGGCCCGGCCTGGGCGCGGTCAGCGTGAAGGCGCGCGTGCAGCCGCTGCCGGCCGGCTTGCGCGTGGAAGACATCGTCATGCGCGGCCCGATGCTCGATTTTCGCGGGCAGCTCGACTGGCAGTGGCGCGGCGGCGCCCGGACGCGACTGCAGGGCCGGGCCGGCAGCGGCAACGTGTCGGGCCTGCTCACCGCGCTGGGCGTGACGCCGCCGCTGGTCAGCCGCCGCGCCAGCGCCGACCTCGATCTTTCCTGGCCGGGCGGCCCCGACCGGGCGGCCTTCGCCGGGCTTGATGGCAAGCTCAAGCTTTCCCTGGAGCAGGGCCGCCTGCTCAATGTCAGCACCAGCACCAGCGCCAGTCGTATCTTTGGCTGGTTCTCCCTGGGCAATCTGCAGCGCCGCCTCAAGGGAGACTTCGCCGATGTCACCCGGCGTGGCCTGGCCTTTGACAGCATCAGCCTGGAGGGCGCGCTCGACGCCGGCGTCATGCAGCCGGCCACGGTGCAGGTGAAGGGCCCGACCCTGCAGGCGCAGGGTCAGGGCCGCCTTGATCTCGCCCGGCGCAAGGTGGACCAGCACTACACGGTGACGATGCCCATGACCAGCGCGGTGCCGCTGGCGGCCGTGGTGATGGCCGGCCCGGTGGTGGGCGGGGCAGTGGCGGCGGCACAGATGGCCTTTGACCGGCAGATCGACAAGGTGACCCAGTTGCATTACCGGGTGAGCGGCGACTGGGAGAATCCGCAAGTGGTGCGTCTCACCGGGAGTAGCGCCACGCCGACGCCGCCACCGCGCAAGCCGGCTACGAACATCAATGTGGCCGCCAAGGAGGACCGCTAGCATGGATAATCCCGGCCTGGCTGCGGTGCAGCTCTGCTCCGGCGCCGATCTCGAGGCCAATCTCGCCATGGCGCGCCGCCAGCTCGAGGCCGCTGCCGCCGCGGGGGCCCAGTTGGCCGTACTGCCCGAGAACTGGGCCATCTTCGATGCGGCCCAGTACGTGTCCATGGGCCGCCGCCTGCCCGAGCTGCTGGAGCGGGTGGGGAGAATGGCGCGGGAACTCGACCTCTGGATCGTCGCGGGCACCCTGCCTGCGGCCTTCCGGCCCGATGGCAGCCCGGTCCCTGATGGCCGCGTCCGCACCGCCTGCCATGTCATCGATTCCGACGGCGAGGTGGTGGCGCGCTACGACAAGATTCACCTGTTCGATGTCGAGATTGGCGATGCCCAGGGCAGCTACCGCGAATCCGCCACCTTCGAGCCGGGGGATCGCCTGGTGTGCGTGCAGACGCCCGTGGGCCGCGTCGGTCTCAGTGTCTGTTACGACCTGCGCTTTCCCGAGTTGTATCGCGCCCTGTTCGAGCAGGGCGCCGAGATCCTGGTGGTGCCCGCCGCCTTTACCCAGCTCACCGGCGAGGCCCACTGGCAACCGCTGCTGCGCGCCCGCGCCATTGAAAACCAGTGCTATGTCATCGGCAGTGCCCAGGGCGGTCGGCACGGCCCTACCCGTGTCACCTGGGGTCATAGCCAGATCATCGACCCCTGGGGCCGGATCGTGGCGGGCTGTGGCGGGGTGAGTCCCGCCCTGGTGACGGCCGTTCGTGATCCCGGTGAGCAGGCCCGGCTGCGCCGGGATATGCCCGTCGCCTCCCATCGGCGCCTGTAAGCCCCCCTTCGTCCCCCGGCGCAGGCGGCAAGACCGGCATCTCCGCCATAATGGTCTCCATGTATCGGTGCGGCCTGACAGCCGTGCCGGCATGCGTTAAATACAGGGCATGCTGCCGTGTGCCAGTCCGGGGGATTCATGAGCGAACGTTTGGCCGACCACCTGAACCAGGTGACGATCTTCTCCGGGCTGACGCCCGAGGAACTCCTTGCCATCGAGAAGTACATGTTCTTCAGCAAGGTCGAGCCCAACGAGTTCGTTTTTCGCGAGGGCGAGAAAGGCGATTACGTCTGCTTCGTGGCCCAGGGCGCGCTGGACATCATCAAGATCAACAACAACGCACAGCCGGTGGTGATCACCTCCCTGGCCAAGGGCGGCTCCATTGGCGAAATGGCCCTGATCGACAAGCTGACCCGTTCCGCCAGCGTGCGCGCGCGTAGCGCCAGCAGTCTCATCGTGCTGACCCGCAAGGGCTTCGACCTCATTCTCCGGCTGCATCCCGAGATCGGCATCAAGATCCTCAAGGGCATTTCCCTGCTGCTCTCGACCAACCTGCGCAAGACCTCCGACAAGCTCGCCGAGTTCATGCCGCCGCTGGCCTGAGGCGGCGCCCCCGACTGCCGCTTTTCCCCTTCGCTTTTCCTGCCGCCGGCCCGGGCGCAAGTGATTCCGTCATTTGCGCCAATGCCATGGGGCGTGCGCTGGGGCACAAAGGAAGCCGCTGCCAGGAGCCCATGAAAATGAAAAAACTGCCCCGCGATCCCGCCAACGACTATACGCCCGAGATGGCGGCCGCCCGCCGCGAAGCGGTCACCGCCGCCACCGGCGCCGATCTTTCCCACACTGGCCGCTATTCTTTCGATCCGGGCGTCCTGCCCGGCAATATCGAGGCCTTTGCCGGCGTCACCCAGGTTCCGCTCGGCTTTGCCGGGCCCTTGCGCGTGAATGGCGAGCACGCCCAGGGCGACTTCTATGTGCCCATGGCCACGAGCGAAGGCACCCTGGTGGCGAGCTACAGCCGCGGCATGCGCCTGACGCGCGAAGCTGGCGGGGTCACTACGACGGTGATCGACGACAGCATGCAGCGCGCGCCCATCTTCGTGTTCGAGAATGCGCGCCATGCGCGCGACTTCGGCATCTGGGTCGAGGCAAACCTGGACGACATCCGCGCCGCCGCTCAGACCACCACGCGCTCCGGTCGCCTGATCCGCATCGAGCAGTACGCCATGGGCAAGATGCGCTGGCTGCGCTTCTGCTACACCACGGGCGACGCCGCCGGCCAGAACATGGTGTCCAAGGCCACGCGCGAGGCCTGCATGTGGATTCTGGCGCAGCGGCCGGCCGGCCTCGAGCATTTCTCGCTGGCCGCCAACTTCGATACCGACAAGAAGCACTCGCACGTCAACAGCCTGCACACCCGCGGCAAGCGCGTGGTGGCCGAGATCACGTTGCCGGCGGCGCTGTTGCAGGACGTGATGCATACCTCGGGCGAAGCCCTCTTCAAGCAACGCCAGCTCTCCAACATGGGCGCGCTCATGGCGGGCTCGGTCAACAACGGCGCGCACTTCGCCAACGGCATCACTGCGATGTTCATCGCCTGCGGGCAGGACGTGGCCAACGTCGCCGAGTCGTCCGCCGGCTTCGTGCACGGCGAGCTCAAGCCCAACGGGGATTATTATTTTTCCGCGACGATTCCGGCGCTTATCGTCGCTACTTATGGCGGCGGCACCGGCCTGCCGACGCAGCGCGAATGCCTGGAAGTGCTGGGTTGCTATGGCCAGGGCAAGGTGCAGAAGCTGGCCGAGATCGTCGCTGCCACCGTGCTCTGCGGCGAACTGTCCTTGGCTGCGGCCATTGTCTCGGACCAGTGGGTGTCCAGCCATGACCGCCTGGGCCGCAATCGTCCCTGAGGTTTGTGAACATTTATTGGTGCGTTGGGTTGCGGGTAGTGGCACGTGCCTTGCTCCCCTGGCCGAGCTCCTGCATGGGGCTTTTGTACAACGGCTGGGGTTGGGTGAGGCTCCTGCCCCTTGCTTCCGCGCATTTTCGGACGCTGACCTTTTCTTGCACTGGCCTTCTGTGATGTTTCGGGCGCTGGACGGGACGTGTCCTCGCCTCCGGCAAGAACACATCCCATCCATCGCCCAAGACTTTTCGCGGGCCCCGGCTGAGCCAATGGCCGGTGGCCGGCGGCTTCGCCTCACAATGGCGCAAATGCGTCGGCTTCGCCTCGCGGATCATTCTTTATCGTTCAGGGGCGTTGCCATCATGCCTTCCTGCTGCCTCGGCATTACTCTCATTGCATACAGATGAGCCTGTGGCAAAGGGCAAAGGGCAAAGGGCAAAGGGCAAAGGGCAAAGGGCAAAGGGCAAAGGGCA
>JAJFBF010000040.1 GCA_020697295.1 Moraxellaceae bacterium
AGGGCGCGCCGGCTGATGCCGGTGACGCGCAGCAGCGCCGCCTCGTAGCGGCGTGCATCCAGGCTGGCGAGGATCTGCGCGGCGATCACCAGCAGGCCGCCGGCGAGCACGAAAAGCAGCACGGCCTCAATGGCGCGGGCAACCTGGTCGAGCAGGCGCCGGACTTCGCCCATCATCGTGGCGACATCGATCAGGATGACGGTGGGAAAAGTCTGCACCAGCGCCGTCAGCACGCCCCGGCGTTCGGGCGGGAGATGGAAGCTCGTGAGATAGCTGGCCGGGAAGGCGTCGAGCGTGCCGGGCGGGAAGATGAAATAGAAATTGGGCTGGAAGCTGTCCCATTCCACCGAGCGCAGGCTGGTGACGGTGGCGTCGAATTCACCTTCGGCCAGGGTAAAGCGCAGGCGGTCGCCCAAGGCAAGGCCGAGGCGTTCGGCGAGCTTCTGTTCGACCGAGACCGGGACCGGAGCGGCGGCGTCGACAGGCTGCGCCGCATTGGCGGTCGCCGGCCCGGCGGGCATCCAGGTGGCGGCGGCGCCTGCCTGTGCGGCATCGGTCGGCAAGGCCCCGGGCCTGTCGGTCGCAGGCCACCACGCGCCTTCAAGCAACTGGTTGCCCTGCGGCAGCTCGCTGCGCCAGGTCAGGTTGAGCTCGCGGTTAAGGGATTCATCGCGCTCGCTGTCCTTTTCCTTGCTGACGGCTTCCTGCACCGGCTTGCCGTTGATGGCGGTGAGGCGTCCGCGCACCACGGCATAGGGATCGGCCGTGGTGACGACGCCCTGTTCGCGCAGGAAGTTGTCGAAGGCCTCGCGCTCATCGGCGGCGATGTTGAGGGCGAACTGGTTGGGGGCGTCCGCCGGAATCTTGCCCTGCCAGGCCGAGAGCAGTTCGGTGCGCAGCGTGGCCACCAGCAGCAGCGCGGCAAGGCCGAGGCCAAGGCCGAGGATCTGCAGGCTGCTTTCGCGCGGGTCGCGCAGCACGGAGGCCAGGGCCGGCAGCGCGACGGCGCGGCGCAGGCGCTGCAGGGCTTGCGCCAGTCCCCACCAGAGCGCCAGTGCGGCAACGCCACCCCCGGCGATGACGATGAAGGCAAGCCGGGGCTGGCCGGTTTCGAAGGTGAGCAGCACCAGCAGGGCGACCAGCGCGCAGGAGGTGGCGGCCCAGCGCGACCATGACAGGGCGGGCAGCTCGCGGCGCAGGACGCGTTGCGGCGAGACGCTGCCCAGGGCCACGAGCGCGGGCAGCGCGAAGCCGAGCAAGGTGAGGGTGGCGGTGAGGATGCCGGTGAGCAGGGGGCGTCCGAGCGTGTAGAGCGGGGCGCCGATAGGCAGCAGGCCTTCGAGCAGGGCGGTCAGCACTTGTGCGGCCAGGATGCCGAGCAGTCCGCCAATAATGATGGCGATAAGCCACAGCCAGAAAATTTCACCGAGCAGGCGCTGCAGGGCTTCGCCGCGGGAGGCGCCGAGGCAGCGTAGCAGGGCCTGCTGGTCGTAGTGGCGCTCGGCGTAGCGGCGGCTGCTGGTGACGATGGCGAGGCCGGCCAGCACCACGGCGACGATGGTGGCGAGACTGAAATAGCTCTGGCTGCGCGCCAGCGGCGTACCGATCTCGGGGCGGCCTTCGCGGACATCGAGCAGGCGCATGCCGACGTCGAGTTGCGGAGTGAGACGCAGCTTGTAGGCGGCAATGCGGTTTTCCCCGCCGCTCAGCATGAGCTGGTAACGCAGGCGCGAGCCCGGTTGCACGACACCGGTGGCGGCCACATCCCCGAGATTGACGAGCGCCCGCGGCGAGAAGCCGCTGAAGCCGCCCTGGCCGGGTTCATAGGCCAGTACGGCGCTGACCCTCAGCTGGCTTTCCCCCAGTTGCAGGGTGTCGCCCACGTCAAGCTTGAGCAGGGCCAGCAGGCGATTGTCGAGCCAGATCTCGCCGCGCCCGGGAATGCGGCGCACGCGGCGCTCGGCGGTGCCTTCGCGCAGGCGCAGCTCGCCGCGCAAGGGATAGCCTGAGCTGACCGCCTTTACCGAAGCCAGCTGGAACTCGTCGCCATGCACGAGCACGCTGGAGAACTCCAGGGTGTGCGCGACCGTCAGTCCGTCCTGGCGGGCTTCAGTCACGAAGGCATCAGGAATCGGGCGGCTGCCGCGCACGACAAGATCGGCGGCGAGCAGGCGCGCCGCCTCTTGCTGCAGGCGCGCTTCCACGCCGCTGCTGAAGAAGCGCAGGCTGGTGGTCGCGGCGACTGCGAGCACGAGCGCCAGCAGGAGCAGGGTGAGTTCGCCCTGGCGCAGGTCGCGCCGGAACCCGGCCCAGGAGTCGCGCCAGGGAAAGGCCATCAGCGCACTTCCTGCAGCCAGCCGTTGTCGAGCCGGAGCTGGCGCTGGCAGCGCGCGGCCAGCTGCTCGTCGTGGGTCACCAGGACCAGGGTGGTGCCCGCGGTGGCATTGAGGGAAAACAGCAGGTCGATGATCTGCTGGCCGGTCCCGCTGTCGAGATTGCCGGTGGGCTCGTCGGCAAAGAGGATGTCCGGATTGCCGGCAAAGGCGCGCGCCAGCGCCACGCGCTGCTGCTCACCGCCGGAGAGCTGGCGTGGCGTATGCTGCAGACGCTCGCCGAGGCCGACCCGGGTCAGCCACTCGCGGGCCGTGTCGGCGTTCCCGCGTTTGTTAACCGATAACGCCAGCATGACGTTTTCGAGCGCGGTCAGCGTGGGCATGAGCAGAAAGGACTGGAAGACAAAACCCACATGCTGCTTGCGCAGGGCGGCGCGACCGTCCTCGCCCAGATGCTCGAGGGCGCCTCCGCAGAGGCGTATGCTGCCGCTGTCGGGCGTGTCGAGGCCGGCGAGCAGACCCAGCAGGGTAGTCTTGCCGGAGCCGCTGGCGCCCACGATGGCGACACTCTCGCCGCGTTTGATTGCGAGGTTGACGTCGTGGAGAATCGTCAGGGTCGCGCTGCCGGTCGTTACGGTCTTGGTAACGGCCTCGGCGGCAATCAGGATTTCTGGGGGCATGAATGTCACTTCAATTCAGACGCGGCTGGCTGAAGGCGGCGCGATGGGGAGTGCTGCTGCTGGCGCCGCTGGTTGCCGGCGCGGCCCAGGCCGCCACGATCCTGGTGTTCGGGGATAGTATCAGCGCCGCCTATGGTCTGGAAGCCAAGCAGGGCTGGGTGCCGCGACTGCAACAAAGGCTGGACAAAACCGAACCGGGAAAGCATCGCGTCGTCAACGGCAGCCTGAGCGGCGAGACCACCGCGGGCGGCAAGGCGCGACTGCCGCCCTTGCTTGCAAGGCACAAGCCCGACATCGTGATCATCGAGCTTGGCGGCAACGACGGTCTGCGTGGCCAACCACCGCAGGCGATCGCCGCCAACCTGAAAAAGATGATCTCGGATGCGCGCGCAGCCAAGGCGCAGGTGCTGCTGTTCGCCATCAAGATTCCGCCCAACTATGGGCGGTTGTACACGCAGGCATTTGAAAAGGTCTTCGTTACCGTAAGCCAGGAAGAAAAGGTGCCGTTGCTGCCTTTCTTCCTGGCCAGCGCCAGGGGCGACCTGGTGGCATTACAGGCCGACGGCATCCATCCCACCGCCGCCGCGCAGCCGGTGCTGCTCGATAACGCCTGGCCCCTGATCTCGAAAACGCTACGCCAGCTGCGCTGACGCCCGCACCTCACTTTTCTGTTCGCTGCAGCACCTGGCGCAGGCGCGCAGCCATTTCCGGCAAGTGTTCGTCCCGGATGGGCGGTGTCTTCAACAGTTCCGCCAGCAGGCTGCCGGTTTCGTCGCTGCCCTTGCGCAGCCCCTTCGTCTGCAATCGCTGCATCTGGCGCTCGCGCCGGGCTGCCTGGAGTACTGCGGGGGAAGGCAACTCCAGCAGGATTTCCAAGTCCAGCAGCAACTGGCCGGCCTTGTCGGCTTCCTGCGTCGCGGGCCGGGCTGCATCCTCCCAGCTGCGAATGACGTTCTCCAGCTGCTGGCGACGGTTTCCCGCAGCCTTTTCCTGGCGTGTCTGCTCGCGGCGCTGGCGCGCGGCCTGGAAACGCTGCCTGAGCGCCTGGGCCTTGTCGCGTGGCAGGTCCAGGGCGAGGAAGGCCTCCTCGATTTCTATGGCGGCGCTGCCACTGCTGCCGTTGTCTTCGCCGGCCAGCTGCTCATAAGCCGACAGCAATTCGCTGGCGCGCTGCAAGGAAGCGTCGCGGCCGGCCTCGCGGGCCTTGAATTCGGCCTCGCGCTGACCGAAGAGGGCGTCGCATGCGGCGCGGAATTCCTGCCAGAGCTTGCGGTCAACACGCTCGCTGGCGGGACCGATGGCTTTCCAGTCCTGCTGGAAGACCTTGGCCTGGTCGCAGGCGCTGCGCAAGTCCGGGGATTCGCGCAATGCACGCGTCCGCTGTATCAATTCGCGCTTTTGCGTTTCGCGCTGCTGCTGCACGACGTGGAGCCGTTGCTCCAGGGCGTCGAGGGTACGCTGGAATCGTTCCTGCAGCGGCTTGGTCTTGTGGCGGTCGCTGGGGTGGCAGTGCTGCCATTCGGCCCGTGCGGCGCGCAGGATGGCATCGTGCTGCTTCCAGTCGACAGGAGCGGCGGCCTCAACGGGCAGGGCGGCCAGGTAATCCTCGAGCTGGTGGCAGAGGGCTTCGCGCTTCTCCAGGTTTTGCGCGCGCACCTCACGCTGCCGGGCGAAATGTTCGCGGCAGGGCTCGAAGGCGGCGTCACCGACGGCCTTGAAGCGCTCCCACAGCGGCTGCTCGATGGCGGCATCGGCAACCCCGAGCGCCTTCCACTCGTCCTGCAGGGCATGGATGGCATCAGCCTTGTCGTCCGGGTCCATCTCATGCGCCAGCAGCGCCTGCATGCGCCCGATCAGCTCTTCCTTCTTGGGTTGCACGGCAAAGCCGGCCCAGCTTTTCAGTTCCTGAAGCCGGGCCGAGAGCTCGGCAAGCCGCGCGTCCTGCAGGTGGTGTTCGCGCGCAAATTCCTGGGCCTTGCGCAGCAACCTGGAGGCATCGCGACTGCTGCCGGCCGTAATGCCGGCATCAAGCGCATCCAGCAGCGTCCGGAGCTTCTGCTGCGCGGCCTCGCCACCCGTGGCACGCTTTTCCGCCGACCCACTGTCGCGGTGGCGCTCGGCCCTGGAGGGGGTGAACCGGGCCAGGAGCTCCGGCAGGGGCAGATGGTAGTCGCGGTAGGCCGCGAGCGTTTGCTGCAGGGCTTGATGATTCTGTTTGTATTCGTCGCCCTCGGCCTGTGTCAGGCGGGCGAGGCTTGCCTCGATGACCAGGTTGTCCTGCTGCCACTGCGCCAGCATTTGCTCAAGCCGTTCCAGGGCATCGTCGGTGCCGGCATAGCGGCTGGCGAGCGCGGGCGGTGGCGATTGCAATTGCGTAGCCAGTTCCCAGCGCAGGCGCTGGGTTTTGCGGGTCGCGGCCAGCGCGGGCAGGTCGAAGTCATCCTGGCCCCGCCAGGCCTCGAGCGTGGCCTCGAGGGTGGTGACGGCCTGCTGCATCTCCTCCCGCGCCTGTGTCGCATCGGCCTCGCGTTGCGCGGCCGATGCGATTTCGTTGATCTCCTTCCAGGCCAGCGCGAAGGCGGTCTCGAAACGCTCGCCCAGCAAGGCATCTTCCGGTCCCTGCACTTCCTGCCATTGCTGGCGCAGGCTTTCCGCCTTGGCGGTATAGAGGGGATTCATGGCGGAACGGGCATGGTGCTCCATCGCCTCGCACAGCGCCTCGCGACGCTCCTGCAAGGCGCGGCTGTCCTTTTGCTGCTGGTGGCTCTCGTCGAGGCGCGCGCGGATGGCCTTGTAGACGTTCTTGTCCTTTTGCTTGCTGGCCTCGGCCAGTGCTTCCAGCAGGGCGGGTGTCGTGACGCGTTCCGCCGCCGCCAGGCGCAAGCGGGCAATGCTGGAGTGACGCGCGATGTCGTCGAGGAATATTTCGTCGTTGAGCTGGGCGATGGCGGCCAGCTTGAGGTCGATATGGTCGGCCTCGCGCACGATGTGCACGAGCATGGAGGGCGTGCCGATACGGCGAATCCCGGCCAGGCGCTGTTCCAGCGTCAGGGGGCTGCGGCCCTGGCCGGTGATCAGGTCCTGCAGGCGCTGCGTGGCGGCCTCGCGTACGCCGGCGTCAAGGTCACGCTTCTGGATCTGCGCGATGATCTCGGGATCCGGAAGCCGTTTTACCGCTTCGCGGCGCACTGCCGGCTCGCTGTCCTCGCGGGCCAGCTTGAGCAGGATTTGCAGATCCTTTTCGGTTGCCAGGTCGAGCTCGGCGAGGGCCTCGATACGCTTGTTGGACTTGGGGCTCTGCCACTTGGGAGTGCTGGAAAACAGGCGGCTCAGCATCAGCGGGCTCCCTTGTCGAGTTCGCGGGCAATCTCGGCATCTTTTTCCGTCCACAGGCCGGCGGTCCAGGCCTGGAAGCGTTCGCGGAAAGCCGCGTCGTTTTCATAGTCGCTGGTAAAGGCCTCGTGTGGAATTTCTCGCTTGTGCACGCGCACGATGACGCGGCGCAGGCGGCCGCTGCAAAAATCCATGAAGGTGGGATTGCCGTCCGGGTAGGCAATGGTGACGTCGAGCAGGCAGCTCATCTGGTCGCCGAGCGCCGACAACGTGAAGGCCATGCCCCCGGCCTTCGGCTTCAGCAGGTGGCGATAGGGCGATTGCTGCTGGTCATGCTTGGACTTGGTGAAGCGGGTGCCTTCGAGAAAGTTCATGACAGAGGTGGGTGTGTGCCGGAATTTCTCGCAGGAGCGGCGCGTGGTTTCGACGTCCTTGCCCTTGAGTTCCGGGTGCCGGGCCAGCGTCTCTTTTGAGTAGCGCTTCATGAAAGGATAGTCGAGGGCGTACATCGCCTGGCCCCAGAATGGCACGTAGAGCAGTTCCTGCTTGAGGAAATACTTCAGGAAGGGGATGCGGTCGGTGAAGACATAAAACAGGCCGAAAATATCCACCCAGCTCTGGTGGTTGGCGATCACGAAATACCAGCTGTTGTTGTTGAGGCCCGGAGGCAGCGAGATGTCCCACTCGATCCTGGGCAGCAGACGGAACAGCACCTTGTTATTGAGCCGGCACCAGCCGTTGGCAAAGGCGATGAGCAGCGTGGTGATGGCGGTGCGCAAGCGCTGCGTCGGCATCAGGAAGCGCAGCGGCATGACGACAATGATGAGCGAGGAAAACAGGATGGTGGTGGTCACCAGCAGCGATGTGAAAATGAGTGCAATCAGCGGCGGGGGCAGAAAGCCAAGCATGTCGACCTCGGGGCGGAAAAGGATCACACCGGCGAACCGGGCAAGGGGCGGCAGGCACTGCAATGGTCTTGCGCGCCTGTCCCGGCCTGTCGGCCGTAGCTCGCCCGCGGCCTGGCAGCCGGGCTCCGATGAGGAGGAAAACCCTTGCGCTGCCAATGACTTGCCGCTGGCAGGCTCAATACTAGCCCCAGCCCGGAGAGGCGCGCAATGCGGGGCCTGAGCGCTTTGGTCAATCGTTTTGGCCGCCGCCGTCATTGGTTGGGCGGGTGGGCAGGGTATCCTCACGGCCTCGTGGTGAAACCTGAAGCTTCATTCGTGTTCATCCCCCCTCTTTATCAAGGAGCTCTACATGTCCGGTCCGTTGTCCTCGCTCAGGGTGCTCGATTTCTCCGGTCTGCTGCCCGGTCCCTTTGGCACCATGCTGCTTGCCGACATGGGCGCCGAGGTGCTGCGCGTGGAGTCTCCCAGCCGTCCGGACCTGTGCCGCCTGATGCCGCCGCACGAGGCCGGGGTCTCAGCCGCCCATGCCTTCCTTAACCGGAGCAAGCGCGGCATTGCCGTCGACCTCAAGAAGCCGGAGGGCGTCGAGCTCATCAAGCAGCTCGTGGCTGATTACGACATCGTGGTCGAGCAGTTCCGTCCCGGGGTCATGGACCGCCTGGGCGTGGGCTACGAGGCCCTCAAGGCCATCAATCCGAAGCTGATCTACTGCGCCATCACGGGCTACGGCCAGACCGGGCCCTACAAGGACCGCGCCGGGCATGACATGAACTACTTGGCGATTGCCGGCGTGCTGGGCTACAACGGCCGCAAGGCCACCGGTCCGGCCCCGGTCTCGGTGCAGATTGCCGACGTGGCGGGAGGCTCCTGCCATGCCGTCATGGGCATCCTGGCCGCTGTCATCCATCGCCAGCAGAGCGGCGAAGGCCAGTTCGTGGATATTTCCATGACCGATGCCGCCTTTACCCTGAATGCGCTGACCGCGCCCCCGGCGCTGGTGGCCGGCATGCAGCCGGAAATGGAAGGCACCCAGCTCAATGGCGGCTCCTTCTATGACTGCTACGAGACGCAGGACGGCCGTTATTTCTCCGTGGGCGGGCTCGAGCCGCAGTTCTTCATGGCCTTTTGCGGCGCCATCGGCCGCCCCGAGCTGGCGCCGCAGGGCATGGTCATGGGCGTGCCGGAGGTGGTGACCGCGCTCAAGGCCGAAATCCGCAGCGAAATGAAGAAGAAGACCTTTGCCGAGTGGCAGTCGGTATTCGCCACGGTCGATTCCTGCACCGAGCCGGTCCTCAGCTTTGTCGAAGCCTGCACGCACCCTCATATCCAGGCCCGCGACCTAATCGTGGAAGTGCCGCGCCCGGATGGCTCGCTGCAGAAGCAGCTCGGCTCCGCGATCAAGTTCTCGAAGACCCCCGCCACCTTCCGCCATATCGGCAGCGATATCGGGGCGCATACGGACGAGGTGCTGAAGCAGCTTGGCTATGCAGAGGAACGCATCGTCGAACTGCGCCAGCGTGGCGTGGTGGCCTGACCCTGCTTTCCGTGCCGGAGACTTCGGGGCATGCTCCTTGCGACGGCGGATGACAGCGGCCATCGCGATCAGGAGCCTGTCCCGGTAGGTCGGGATTTATCCCGACTTGCATGATGCCCAATACCCTGCCGAGATAGGCTCCAGGCTTGAGCGGCAACGGTTTCTGCCGGCGCGCTGACCTTCGCAATCGAAGCCCGCTTTAGCAGGCTTTTTCATTTTTATTCCGGTTTGCCCCGCAACAGCTCGACCGGGATCGGCAACACGATCGTGGCGCTGTTCTTGCTGGATACGTCCAGCAAGGTCTGCAGGTAGCGCAGCTGCACGGAGATTGGCTGGCCGGCCAGGATGGCCGCGGCCTCGCTCAGGCGCTGTGCGGCCTGGGCCTCGCCTTCCGCATTGATGATCTTGGAGCGCCGGTTGCGTTCCGCTTCGGCCTGCGCGGCGATGGCGCGCACCATGTTCTCGTTGAGGTCCACCGCCTTGATCTCGACGTTGCTGACCTTGATGCCCCAGGAGTCCGTCTGCTTGTCGAGGATGGACTGGATGTCCAGGTTGAGCCGCTCGCGCTCGGCCAGCATCTCGTCGAGCTCGTGCTGGCCCAGCACCGAGCGCAGCGTGGTCTGGGCGAGCTGGCTGGTGGCCTCGTAGTAGCGCTCGACCTGGATGACGGCTTTTTCCGGATCCACCACGCGGAAGAAGACGATGGCGTTGACGCGCACCGAGACATTGTCGCGCGAGATGACCTCCTGCGTGGGCACGTCCATCACCACCACACGCAGGTCGACGCGCTGCATGCGCTGGATCATGGGCACCAGCAGTACGAGGCCGGGTCCCTTGACGCCGGTAAAGCGCCCGAAGGTGAATACCACGCCACGCACATATTCCGGCAGGATGTTGATGCAGGCCAGGACGAAGGCAATGATCAGGATGAGGGCGATCAGGCTGAAGCTCCACATGGTTGGTCTCCTTGTTGGCGAAGGGCGGGACGGTGTGCCGGGGGTCATGCTTGCGGTGACTTTCCGGACTGCTCCGGTGGCGCCGTATCGGCGGGCTTCACCGCCAGCACCAGACCCTGCAGGCTGACAATGGAAACGTGCTGGCCGCGATGGATCGTCACCGGGCTGCGCGCCCGCCAGCGCTCGCCCCGCACCTCGACCCAGCCTTCGCCATCGAAGTCCTCCAGCGCCACCGCCTCGGCATGGGCCAGGCCGGCCTGCGCCTGCACCGGCGGCCGGCGCGAGGTGCGCAGCAGCAGGCGCAGGCTGAGCAGCATGAGGAGGGCTGCGGCGGTGGCAGTGCCGGCGACCAGGCCGAGCGGGATCCGGTAGCCGGGCACCTCGCTGTCGAGCAGGAGGATGGAGCCGGTGACGAAGGCAATGACGCCGCCGATGCCGAGGATGCCGACACTGGGCACCAGCGTCTCGGCGACAATCAGCGCGATCCCCAGCGCCAGCAGCGCCAGGCCCGCATAATTGATGGGCAGCAACTGGAAGGCGTACAGCGCGAGCAAGAGGGAAATGCCACCGACGACGCCGGGCAGGATCGCCCCCGGGCTGTAGCCCTCCAGCAGCAGCCCGTAGATGCCGATAAGCATCAGTAGATAGGCCACCGTGGGACTGGTGAGCACGCCCAGGAAGGCCTGGCGCCAGGTGGGTGGAATGGCGTCTACCACCATGCCTTGGGTATGCAGCGTGAGGGTGCCCTCGTGCCAGGCGATGCGCCGGCCATTGAGCTGGCGCAGGAGGTCGTTGGTGTCGGTGGCGATCAGGTCGATCACCTTGAGCTTGAGGGCGGCATCGGCACTCAGGCTGGCGCCCTCGCGGACGGCAAGTTCGGCCCAATCGGCGTTGCGCCCGCGCCGCTCGGCCAAGCTGCGCAGGTAGGCGGTGGCGTCATTTACGGCCTTGCGCGAGGCGGCGGACCCGGCCGGCGAGGGCTCGCGCGCACCGGGGGCGGTGTCCTGCTTGCCGGGGGACGGGCCCTTGTCGCCATCCCTGCCTTTTTCCTGCGCGTCACCTTCATGCGCGGGCTGCTGATTACGGCTACGCTCCTGCTCCCTGGTCTCCCGACTGTCTCGCGCATCCTCCGGAGCGCCGCCCATGACCGGGATGGGCGTGGCGGCGCCAAGATTGGTCGCGGGAGCCATCGCGGCGACATGGCTGGCGTAGAGCAGGTAAGTGCCGGCGCTCGCGGCCCGGGCGCCGGAGGGAGCCACATAAACGGCCACCGGAATACGCGAGGACAGCATGAGCTTGATGATGTCGCGCATGGGCTGGTCAAGTCCGCCCGGTGTATCCACCCGCAGGATGATGAGACCGGCGCCCCGCGCTTCGGCCTGCTGGCTGGCGTAGCGGTAATAGAGGCTGGTGGCGGGACCGATGGCGCCCTCGATGTCGATCAGCGCAGCGCGGGCCGGCGTGGCGGCGGGCACTGGCGGGGCAAGGGCCAGCAAGCTGATGCACATCAATATTCCCGGCAGTGGAATGCGCATGATGACTCCCTGAGCGCCTGCTTTGCGGGTGGCTCTCCTGAAGTAAAGCAAAGATGACGGCATCTGCGCCGTGGGTCCGCTTCGGCAGGAATTTCCGTTGTGCCTGGCCTGCGGGAGATACACACGGGGAAGTGTGTCCCGTCGGCAGCCTGCTAAGGTTGTGTTGCCTCCTTCTTCTGAAACAAGCACGGGGTTGTTGATGTCCGAATCTGTCGAGTCCTTTCTCCAGTATCTTTACCAGCGCGACCCTGGCCAACCCGAATTCCACCAGGCGGTGGAAGAAGTGCTGCGCTCGATCTGGCCGTTTCTGCAGGCCAATCCGCGTTACCTGGAGCAGGGCCTGCTCGAACGTCTCGTCGAGCCTGAGCGGGTGATCGTCTTCCGTGTGCCCTGGGTGGACGATGCAGGGAAGGTGCGGGTCAATCGGGGCTTCCGGGTGCAGATGAACAGCGCCATCGGTTTGTACAAGGGCGGGCTGCGCTTCCATCCTTCCGTCAACGTCGGCGTACTCAAGTTCCTGGCCTTCGAGCAGACCCTGAAGAATTCCCTGACGACGTTGCCCATGGGGGGCGGCAAGGGCGGCGCTGACTTTGATCCGCACGGCAAGAGTGATGGTGAGGTGATGCGCTTCTGTCAGTCATTCATGACCGAGCTCTTTCGTCATGTGGGAGGCGATACGGATATTCCCGCCGGCGATATTGGCGTCGGCGCGCGCGAGATCGGCTTTCTGTTCGGCCAGTACAAGCGGATTGCCAACGAGTTCGTGCCGGTACTGACCGGCAAGGGCGTCGCTTATGGCGGCAGCCTCGTCCGGCCGGAGGCTACCGGCTATGGCGCCGTGTATTTTCTGGAGGCCATGCTGGAGCACCGCGGAGAGCGCATCGAAGGCCGTCGCGTCGCCATTTCGGGGGCGGGGAACGTGGCCCAGTTCGCGGCGCGCAAGGCGATGGAAATGGGAGCGAAGGTGATCTCGCTGTCGGACTCCTGCGGAGCCATCCATTGTGGCAACGGCCTGACGCTGGACCAGTGGCATGCGCTGGTCGAGCTCAAGAATGTCCGTCGTGGCCGCATCGAGGAGATGGCGCATATCTTCGATCGCGACATCAGCTACCTGCCCGGACGTCGGCCCTGGCACTTGCCTTGCGACGTGGCCATGCCCTGCGCTACCCAGAACGAGCTCGGTCCGGACGATGCGAAAGCACTGCTGGCCAGCGGCTGTCAGGTGGTGGTGGAAGGCGCCAACATGCCGACCACCCTGGAGGCCGTCAATATGCTGCTGGCCGCGCGCATCCTCTTCGCGCCCGGAAAGGCGGCGAATGCCGGTGGCGTTGCGGTGAGCGGCTTCGAGATCGGCCAGAATCGCATGGGCCAGCACTGGACGGCGCCGGAAGTGGATGCCCGCCTGCACACGCTGATGCAGGGCATTCATCATGCCTGCGTGACACATGGCGAGGAGGCGGGCGGCTTTGTGAATTATGTGAAGGGCGCCAATATCGCCGGCTTCGTCAAGGTGGCCGACGCCATGCTGGCGCAGGGCATCGTCTAGCGTGGTGCGCTGCCCTCCAGGCGTTCGCGCCAGACCGGTGACAGGCCGGCCATGAAGGCCTCGACGGCGCGGGTGTAGTCGTTGTCCAGGCCGAGCGTACCGTTGATGTCGCGATGCGAGCGTGCCTCCGGTTGCAACCGGGCCGGCACGCCCTGCGCCGCGAGCGTGGCGGCCATGGCGCGGGCATCGTCGCAGGGGTGGTCCCTGCGTTCCGTGGAGCAGACCAGAAGCATGGGCGTGGCGCCCTTGCCGGCTTGCGCCCGCGGCGACAGCGCCGCCCATTGCGCCGGGTCCTTTCCAAAGGCACGGTCATGGAAGCGCTGGTGGCGGCGCCCCATCAGGGCCTCGACATCCAGCGCCGCGCTGTCGAGCGCCACGGTTCCCCGCCAGGGGCTGCCGCCGGCCGCGATGACGCGCGCCGGACGGGCGCCCAGCAGCGCCACCAGGTGGGCTCCGGCGGAATGTCCCATCAGGATGATTTCCCGCGGATCCGCTCCCCATTCCGGCGCCTGCCGCTGCACGAAGGCCAGTGCCGCCGCCACGTCCTCCGCCTGCTGCGCCACGTCCGCTTGCGGCAGCAGCCGGTAGTTCACCGACACCACGCCGATGCCGCGCGGCAACCAGCGCGCCACCTTGTTGTCCACCACCCGGGACTCGGCCTTGTCGCCGAAGCGCCAGGCGCCGCCGTGCACCATCACCAGCAGCGGTGCGGCAGTGGCGCCGGGGGGCAGGTAGATGTCGATCACCTGCCGCGGCGAGGGCCCGTAGGCGAGGTCGCGCAGCACGCGGCTGCCGGCGGGCAGGGCGGGGGCGCTGCGGCGATCATCGTCGGCTTCGAGGGCGGCGTCGTTGCCGGCGCGGTCACGCCAGGGGCCGGCACCGGCCTCGGCGAGGGGCAGTGCCGCCAGCAGGCAGACGAGGAGGAGGGGGGCGGAGCGGGGCATGCGGGCGTCCTTGCGCGGGGAATATTCCGCTTCAACGCGCCGCGGCGGGAGCGGTTGACACGGCGGCGGCCCGGATCGAGGCGGCTCTGCTTTCGACCGCTCAGATATGCAACTGGCGGAAGTCGGCGATTTCGCGCGAGCGGTCCCACCACTGCGTGAACTTTTCGCTGGCGCGCTGGCCGTGCGGGATGGCGCGCGCCACCAGGCTGCCCTTCAGCACCTCGGCGTTGTCGCGGCGCAGCAGGCCGATATCGTCGGCCACCATCCAAGCCTGCTGCGGGTCGAAGTCCTCCTCGTCGAGCTGGCGGATGCGCAGCGTGGAGGAGATGCGGTGCGACAGCGCCACCACCTTGTGTCCCCAGCGCACGGCAATGGTGGGGTCGCCGACCAGGATGCGGATTTCGGCATGACGGCTGCGCCGTGCCAGGCGGGTCAGGGCAGAGGCGAAGTCGGCGTTGTTGAAGCGCTCCGGCTCGAAGTCGGGCGAGACGATGCAGAGCTCGCGCCGGGTCTGCGCGACCAGGGCAAGCGTGGCGCGGGCGAACTCGTCAGGACCGTCGAGGCGCAGGACGGTGTCGGAGTCGCCGAGCTGGAAACCCTCGAGCGCAAGGTCGAAGGGCGTGCTGTCAGGCGCGCTCATCGCGGCTCTCCTTTCTTGGATCCTATTTCAGTAGGACAGTCTGCCTCTGGCAAGTCGGGATAAATCCCGACCTACCGGAACAGGCTCTTATTCGTCCGCATCCAGGAACCAGAAGCCGCTGGCCATCTGGTCCGCCAGCCACTGCAGGGCCTCGTCGCCTTCCAGCCACGGCGCCAGCTGGCCGGCGTCGAGCAGGCGGTGATCGGCGAGCAGGGCCACGAAGGCGGTCAGCTCTGGCGGATACCACTCCTTCTGGCCATTGATGAAGAGCTCATGAACCTGGCCGTCCTGCAACGTGTACAGGCAGCGCGAGGCCGGGTCGCGGCGAAGTTTCGCCCCGTTGGCAAGCGCCTCGCGGATTTCCTCCAGTGACAGCTCTTCGCCCTGGGGCTCGTAATCGTCGTACTTGGGCTCCGAGAGGAAGGGCGCGAGCGCATGCCGCAGGGTTTCGCGGTCATCGAGCAGGGTCAGGACCTGGGCGCGCAAGGCCTCGAGGTCGGCATCGGTAAGGGCCCCGGGCTGCGTGGTGGCGGTGCGGCCGGTGTCGGCAAACAGCTGGTTGCTGCCGGCGGCTTCCAGCGCGGCATCGACGACGCGTTCGAGCATGTGCGCCAGCGCGGGTGCGCGCAGGCCGATGGAATAAGTGGTGCAGGGATTCAGTGCGACGCCGTTGTGCGCCATGCCGGGCGGGACGTAGAGGAGGTCGCCCGGGTTCACGGTTTCATCGAAGTGAGTGTCCATGTCCTGCAGGATGCGCAGCGGCGTACCGGCCACGCGCGGGGATTCATCATCGCAGTGCTGGCCGAGCTGCCAGCGGCGCTGGCCGAAGCCCTGCACCAGGAACACGTCGTACTGGTCGAAGTGCGGGCCCACCGAGCCGCCTTCCACCGCATACGAGATCATGATGTCGTCGATGCGCCAGGCCGGCAGGAAGGAAAAATGCTCGAGGTAGTCGGCCAGCGCCGGCAGGTAGTGATCCACCGCCTGCACCAGCAGCGTCCAGTGCGTGGCCGGCAATTGCTTGAAGGCCTTGGCGTCGAACGGACCGCGGCGCAATTCCCAGGGGGTCTTGCCTTTCTCGAGCACGATCCGGGCCTCGACGCCTTCCTCCTGCGCGAGTTCCATGAGGTCTTCCTCGTTCAGGCGGAAGGCCAGTTCGGGAAAGGCGTTGCGCACGAGCAGGGGTTTTTTCTGCCAATAGTCGCGCAGGAATTCCGTAGCGGTGAGACCGCCCAGGTGGGGCAGGGGAGTATTGGCATCCATGGTCAAGTCCTGTGGTCGGGGGCGCGGGCACGCGGCGGATAATGATCCGCGCGCCATGAAAAATGGAAAAAACTCATATCCGCATGCCGGGCATCAGGCATCGGTTTGTCGTGGCCGCGCTGGCGCCAGCCGCCAGAGCCTTGCGCCACCACTGGCCGCCCGCGCCTGCATGGGCGGGGGCCTGACATATGTGTCCTAGATATTGCGTGCCTGCGCCGCGGCATTGCCGGTATAGCTGCCGGGCGTCATTGCGCGCAGCTCGGCCTTGGCGGCAGCCGGAATCTCCAGCGTCTCGATGAAAGTCTGCAGGGCTTCCTTGTCGATGCCCTTGCCGCGGGTCAAGGCCTTGAGCTTTTCATAGGGCTTCTCGATGCCGTAGCGACGCATCACGGTCTGGATGGGCTCGGCCAGCACTTCCCAGGCGTTGTCCAGGTCCTCGGCGATGCGCGCGGCATTCACTTCCAGCTTGCCGATGCCCTTCAGCGCGGCGTCGTAGGCGATCATGCTGTGCGCCAGGCCGACGCCGAGGTTGCGCAGCACGGTGGAGTCGGTGAGGTCGCGCTGCCAGCGCGAGATCGGCAGCTTCTCGCCGAGGTGGGCGAGGATGGCGTTGGCCAGGCCGAGGTTGCCTTCGGAGTTTTCGAAGTCGATGGGATTGACCTTGTGCGGCATGGTGGAGCTGCCGACTTCACCTTCCTTGAGGCGCTGCTTGAAGTAGCCCAGCGAGATATAGCCCCAGACGTCGCGGTCGAAGTCGATGAGGATGGTGTTGAAGCGCCTCACCGCGTCGAAGTATTCCGCGATGTAGTCATGCGGCTCGATCTGCGTGGTGTAGGGATTGAAGCCGAGGCCCAGCGATTCCACGAAAGCTTTCGCGTTGGCTTCCCAGTCCACGTCCGGATAGGCGGAGAGGTGGGCGTTGTAGTTGCCGACGGCGCCGTTGATCTTGGCGAGGATTTCCACCTGGCCGAAGTGCTTCACCTGGCGCTCGAGACGGTAGGCGACGTTGGCCATTTCCTTGCCCAGCGTAGTGGGCGAGGCGGTCTGGCCGTGCGTGCGCGAGAGCATGGGCAGTTCGGCGTGGGTGCGGGCCAGCGCCTTGATGGCGTCCACCAGCTGCTGCATCTGCGCGATCAGCACCTTGCGGCCTTCCTTCAGCATGAGGCCGTGCGAAGTATTGTTGATGTCTTCCGAGGTGCAGGCGAAGTGGATGAACTCGGTCACCTTGGCCAGCTCGGGCAGCGCGTTGACGCGGTCCTTCAGGAAGTATTCGACCGCCTTGACGTCGTGGTTGGTGGTGCGCTCGGTGGTCTTGATCCACTCGGCGTCCGCCTCCGAGAACTCCGCGACAAGCTTGTCCAGGAAGGCGTTGGCGGCGGCGGAGAAAGGCGGCACCTCGGCGACGCCGGGGTGGGCGGCCAGGCGCTGCAGCCAGCGCACCTCGACCTCGACGCGGGCGCGGATCAGGCCGAACTCGCTGAAGACGGGGCGGAGGGCGTCGACCTTGCTGCCGTAGCGGCCATCGACGGGGGAAAGGGCGGTCAGGGGAGAAAGGGCCATGGGGTAGCGGTCCGGGAGATTGCCTGAAAAGAAGGGCGCAAGTTTACCGCGAAACCTTCGCGAACAGCAGGGAAACCGTGGCGCGGATGGAGAGAGGCTGCTTTGGCGGGGGGCCGGGCTCCGGCGCCGTCGGCCTTTACGGCAGGCCTGGGCGAGGGTGGGCACAGCAGGCAGGTACGCAGACTCACGGAGGCTGGGCCCTCGGGTTTTGTCTAGCGCGACTCACGGATGATCCCGCGGATCTCGGACAGTACCCGGGCGCGGCTGAAGACCAGGTGCCAGCGCCGCCCGCCCAGCCGGTGCCAGAGCCAGGCGGCGCGCACGCCGGCCAGCAGCACGGCGCGGACCTGGTCCGGCACCGGGCCGCCCTGGAGCTGGCGCTTGTCGCCCTTGACCTTGATGCGGAAATCGAGGGTGCCGAGGGTGTCCACGTAAATGCCGGCGAGCTTGCGCACCAGCGCGGGGTCATGGGGGCTGGCGAAGTGCGCGCGCTGGAGCACGGCCGTATCCAGGCGCTGGCGCAACGTGGCCAGCAGCTGCGGCGAGCGTGCCAGCTTGCGCTCGAGGTGGATGAGGGCGAGGGCGTAGCGCACGATCTCGGCCTGGCGCGGATGCGGGTCGCGCAGGGGCTGGAAGAAGGTCTTCTCCACCGCGGCCAGGCCGGTGCGCAGGTGCCGGGCGCCGTCGCCGAAGATGGTGAGGGTGTCATCGGTGTCCATGACCAGGATGCTGCCCAGCGAGGCGTCCAGCGCCACCGGGTCGCAATGGCCACGCCAGGCGAGGCTGTCGGCCAGGCTGGCGGCCTGGAAGATGCCGGCCAGGGCCAGGGTCCGGGCGCGTTGCGGCGAAACCGGGACCGGCGTCATGTCCACGTCTTCGCGATCACGCCGCCGCCCAGGCATTCCTCGCCCAGGTAGAACACCACTGATTGTCCCGGCGTCACGGCGCGCTGCGGCGCATCGAACTCGACCACGTAGCCGTCGCCGTCACGGTGCACGCGGCAGGCCTGGTCGGGCTGGCGGTAGCGGGTCTTGGCGTGGCAGGCCAGCGGCAGCGAGGGCTCGCCGGTGACCCAGTCCACCGCGTCCGTGCGCAGGCAGCGGCTCATCATGAGCGGGTGCTCGTGGCCCTGGCCAATGACGAGCACATTGCGCGCGAGATCCTTGTGCACCACATACCAGGGCGCCTCGGCGGCATCCTTCTGGCCACCGATGCCGATGCCCTCGCGCTGGCCCAGCGTGTAGTACATGAGGCCCTGGTGGTGGCCGATGACACGGCCGTCGTCGGTCTCGATGTCGCCGGGCTGCGCGGGCAGGTATTGCTGCAGGAAGTCGCGGAAGCGGCGCTCGCCGATAAAGCAGATGCCCGTGGAGTCTTTCTTGGCTGAATTCACGAAGCCCTGTGCGGTGGCGATGCGGCGCACCTCGGGCTTTTCCAGTTCGCCCACCGGGAACAGGGTGCGCGCGATCTGGCGGCCGTTCACCGCGTGCAGGAAATAGCTCTGGTCCTTGTTGGCATCAAGGCCCTTGAGCAGCGAGGCACAGGTCGGGTCATTGCCGCGGCGCACATAGTGGCCGGTGGCGATGAAGTCGGCGCCCAGCACCACGGCATAGTCCAGGAAGGCCTTGAACTTGATTTCCTTGTTGCAAAGGATGTCCGGGTTGGGGGTGCGCCCGGCCTGGTATTCGGCCAGGAAATGCTCGAACACGCGGTCCCAGTATTCGGCGGCGAAGTTCGCCGTGTGCAGCTTGATGCCGAGGCGGTCGCATACCGCCTGCGCATCGGCGAGATCGACCCGTGCCGTGCAGTATTCGGTGCCGTCGTCTTCCTCCCAGTTCTTCATGAACAGGCCTTCGACCTGGTAGCCCTGCTGCAGCAGCAGCCAGGCCGAGACGGACGAGTCCACGCCGCCGGACATGCCGACGATGACGCGGGTCCGGGAAGGCGACTCCGGGGGCGTCCAGGGCTGTGGCGAGGGGGAAGTGGCGTTCATACTCATGGTCGCGAATGGGGCTCGGGTCAGGGGGCTTTCGTGGCCGGGTGGCGAAGGGGCCGGGTCCAGGTTGGGCGCCGCGAGGGCGGGCCGGGCTATCTCCAGAGGGAGAAGCGCTCAGGCATGGTGCTCGTGCACGATGTCCATCGGATAGTCGATGCCGGCGGCGGCGTCCTCGACGCACTTGAGCACCAGCGGACTGCGCAGTCGGCCGCAATCGGCCAGCTCGTCGCGGGTCAGCCATGCCGCGCGCAGGATGCCTTCGTCCAGGACGCGATCCGCATGATGGGTGACGGCCTCGGCGCGGTAGCAGGCGCGATAGTAGGTGAGGTTGCGGTCAAAGGCCGGGGTGTACACGTACAGGCCGAGAAATCCGGTGAGGCGCACGTCCCAGCCGGTTTCCTCCAGCGCCTCGCGCACCGCCGCCTGCTCCAGGGTCTCGCCCTTTTCGACATGGCCGGCGGGCTGGTTATAGACTACACGGCCTTGTTCGGCGGATTCTTCGACGACAAGAAAGCGGCCGTCGCGCTCGACCACGACGGCGACGGTGACATGCGGTTCCCAGGCCATCCGGCGGCTCCCAGCTGGAAAAGGCCGCCATCCTAACGCAGCAGGCGCTTCATGAGTACCGATACCCCCCCGACCCTGACCCACCTCGATGAACACGGCGCCGCGCGCATGGTCGAGGTCGGCGACAAGGCCGTGACCCTGCGCAGCGCCACGGCCGAGGCCCGTGTGCGCATGCTGCCGGCCACGCTTGGCCTGATCGTGGCCGGGCAGATGCCCAAGGGCGATGTCTTCGCCGTGGCGCGCATCGCCGGCATCCAGGCCGCCAAGAAGACCTCCGACCTGATTCCCCTCTGCCATCCCCTCATGCTGTCCTCGGTTTCGGTCGAGCTGGTCGCCGAGGCGCCGGATGCCGTCCGCATTTCCGCAACCTGCCGCCTGGCCGGCCAGACGGGCGTCGAGATGGAAGCCCTCACCGCCGCCAGCGTGGCCGCGCTCACCCTCTATGACATGTGCAAGGCGGTGGACAAGGGCATGGTGATCGAGCAAGTACGCCTGCTGGAGAAGACCGGCGGCAAATCCGGAGATTTCCACGCGCCATGATCACGCTCCTTTATTTCGCCCGCTTCCGGGAAAAGCTCGGCCAGGATCGCGAGATCGTTGCGCTGCCCGCGCCGGCTACGGTGGAGTCCCTGCTGCAGGCTCTCGCCGCTCGCGGTGGCGTCTGGCAGGAACAGCTGGGCGGCGAGCGCCCGGTGCTGGTCGCCATCAACGAACAAATGGCGACGCCTGCGTCCGCCCTGGCCGCGGGCGACGAGGTCGCGATTTTTCCGCCCGTGACCGGAGGCTGACATGGCCGTCGTCATCCGTATCCAGGCGGAGCCCTTCGATACCGGTCGCGAGGCCGCGGCGCTGGAGGGCGAGGGCGTGGGGGCGGTGGTTACCTTCAGCGGGCTCGTGCGCAATCATTCCGCGCTCGGCGCGGTCAGCGCCATCGATCTCGAGCACTACCCGGGCATGACGGAGCGTTCGCTGGCCGCCATCACGGAACAGGCGCAGGCGCGCTGGCCACTGCTCGGCGTCACTCTTATCCACCGGGTGGGGCATCTGCCTGCGGGGGCGCCCATCGTGCTTGTAGCCGTGGCCTCCGCCCACCGTGAGGCGGCTTTCCAGGCGGCGAGCTTCCTGATGGACTACCTCAAGACGCAGGCGCCGTTCTGGAAAAAGGAATGGGTGGATGGCGTCGCGCACTGGGTGGACGCCAAGGACAGCGATGCGACCGCCGCGGCGCGCTGGACGACGAATGTCACGCCCTGAACCCTAAGCCGGAAGCCGGAAGCCGGAAGCCGGGGCAGGCGGTGTGCGTGCCGGAAAGGCTTGCCCGGACTCAAGTCCGCAAGCCTGGCGCCAGGGTCAGGGCCTGACCGGTCGGCTGGGGCGAGTGCCGGGTGCCGGCCGTGGCGAGCCGCCGGACTCTTCAGGCGACACCGGATCGGGGCGGCGTGAAGGACGCTGGTCACCGTCCTGCCCGCGGGCGCGGGGTGGCCGGCTGTCCTCCGTGCCGGCGCGGACCGGACGTGCCGGACGGTTGTCGTCCTTGCCGGCCAAGGGCATACGGCGGGGGCGGTTGTCCGGCCGCGGGTCCGGGGTCCGCAGGCTGCCGGACGAGGTCCGCCCGGCGCCAGCGCCCGCCGGTCCCGGCTTGCGCGGCGCCGGCACCGTTTTGGGCAGGTCGGACAGCTCGATCGCCACCTCCCTCCACTCCCCGGGCGCCAGCCCGTCCACCGACCAGGGGCCGATCGCGGCCCGCACCAGGCGAAGCGTGGGAAAACCCACCGCCGCCGTCATCCGTCGCACCTGGCGATTGCGGCCTTCGCGCAGGGTGAGGGCGATCCAGCTCGTGGGGATGCTGGCGCGGTGGCGGATGGGCGGATGGCGTTCCCACAAGGCCGGCGGCGCCAGCCGCTCGACCTGGGCGGGCAGGGTGGGGCCGTCGTTCAGCGCCACCCCCTGCCGCAGCTGCGCCATCGCCTCATCCGTGATCTCCCCCTCCACCTGCGCCCAGTAGGTCTTGGGCAGCTTCCAGCGCGGGTCGGCGATACGGGTCTGCAACTGGCCGTCGTCGGTGAGCAGCAGCAGCCCCTCCGAGTCGTGGTCCAGGCGTCCGGCCGGATAGACCCCGGGCAGGGACAGGAAGTCGGCCAGCACGGGGCGGCCGTCCTGGTCGCTGAACTGGCAGAGCACCCCGAAGGGCTTGTTGAAAACGATGAGGCGGGCCATGGAAATGATCCAGGTCAAGTAGAGGCGCAAAGCGCAAAAAAGGGGCGCACTGACGGCGGAATCGCATATTTTCCGATTCTAAGGCTTATTAAGGCCAATGCGTTCGGGATATACTTCGGATCGGAAGAGCCTATCCCCATGGACCGTCCTCACCCCATGGGAAGTCGTGCAACGACGCCGACGCAGCGCAGCTACCCGCCAGCTTCGGGTCAACGCTTCGATCACAGGCGGCTCTCATCCGGCTCCCGCGCCTCTGTGACAAGCCTGACCGCTGCTGACCCCCTTCCCGACACGAAGGTTCTTGGGGATAGGTTCTATCAGTTTGCCGACAGTCATTGCTATCACAACGAAATTCGGCAGGCTCCAGTCAAAAACTGCACTCCGGGAGTACCTGCATAATGGGTTACCAGAAGATCACGGTCCCGGCTGATGGCGACAAAATCACCGTCAACGCCGACCTGTCCCTGAACGTCCCCAACTACCCCATCATTCCCTTCATCCAGGGTGACGGCATCGGCATCGACATCTCGCCGGTCATGATCAAGGTGGTCAACGCCGCTGTGGCGAGAGCCTACGGCACCAAGCGCGCCATCTCGTGGATGGAAGTCTATTGCGGCGAGAAGGCCACCAAGGTCTACGGCCCCGATGTCTGGCTGCCGCCCGAGACCTTCGACGCCCTCCGCGAATATGTCGTCAGCATCAAGGGCCCCCTGACCACGCCGGTCGGCGGCGGCATCCGCTCGCTGAACGTGGCCCTGCGCCAGGAGCTCGACCTCTACGTCTGCCAGCGTCCGGTGCGCTGGTTCAAGGGCGTGCCCAGCCCGGTCCATCATCCGGAACTCACCGACATGGTGATCTTCCGCGAGAACTCCGAGGACATCTACGCCGGCATCGAGTGGAAGGCCGGCAGCGAGCAGGCCATCAAGATCATCAAGTTCCTGCGCGAAGAGATGGGCGTCACCAAGATCCGCTTCACGGACAACTGCGGCATCGGCATCAAGCCGGTCTCGAAGGAAGGCACCCAGCGCCTGGTGCGCAAGGCCATCCAGTTCGCCATCGACAACGACAAGCCCTCGGTCACCCTGGTGCACAAGGGCAACATCATGAAGTTCACCGAAGGCGCCTTCAAGGACTGGGGCTACGAGCTGGCCGCCGAGCGCTTCGGCGCCGAGCTGGTCGATGGCGGCCCCTGGATGAAGATGAGAAACCCCAAGACGGGTAATGACATCATCATCAAGGACGTCATTGCCGACGCCTTCCTGCAGCAGATCCTGATGCGTCCGGCGGAATACTCCGTCATCGCCACCCTTAACCTGAACGGTGACTACATTTCCGACGCCCTGGCGGCGGAAGTGGGCGGCATCGGCATCGCCCCGGGCGCCAATATCGGCGGTTCCGTGGCCATGTTCGAGGCTACTCACGGCACCGCGCCCAAGTATGCCGGCCAGGACAAGGTCAACCCGGGCTCCATCATCCTCTCCGCCGAGATGATGCTGCGCCACATGGGCTGGACCGAGGCTGCCGACCGCATCATCACGGGTGTGGAAGGGGCGATCAACGCCAAGACCGTGACCTATGACTTCGAGCGCCTGATGCCCGACGCCACCCTGCTGCGCTGCTCCGAGTTCGGCGACGCCATCATCCAGCACATGGATTGATGACGCCGGCCTCCGGCCAACGCAAAAAGCCCGCGCAAGCGGGCTTTTTCATGGGTGGCGACGCCCTCAGGGCAGCCGGGCGGCAGCGTGGTCCGGGGCGTCGCCGGCCACGCCGAGCGGGGCCTCGCCCTCGTCGGGGGAGTGCAGGGGGCGCAGGTTGACGGCATGGAAACCGTTGCCCGAGGCCTGGATGTCGAAATCGACGAACTGGCCGGCCTTGAGGCTCCGGTACCCCTCCATCTGGATGTAGGAATAGTGCACAAACAGGTCGTCACCGCCGGTATCGGGGCGAACGAAGCCATAGCCCTTGGCATTGTTGAACCACTTCACGCTTCCCGTGGCCATCTTCTTTCCCTCGCTGCCGTGGCGCGAACGGCTGCTTTGTTGTTAAAGGCGCCTGTGTATTCTTTTTGTTTACGTCCCGTAATTGGTCAAAATTTCCCCCAGTACACGGATTACTGTCAAGGGCTGGCGTGGCAGGTATGCCACGACCGGACGTACGGCGGTATGATGGTCTTAGTGGCAGGTTTGTCCCTTGTATTTCCCTCCCTCCAGTCCCATACCATTGTTGCAGATGCGCCATGAGAAAAAGCCCAGTGAGTCGCCTAGTATTTTCGTATGAAGTCCGCGCCGCGGGAGAACCCTCGCCCAGCGCCCCGGAAGGTGACCTGGCAGTACAGGAGACGCGGCCCGAACTGGCGCCGCCCCCCCGTTACAAGGTAGTCATCATGAACGATGACTACACACCAATGGATTTTGTGGTAGAGATTCTGGAAAGCTTCTTCAGCATGGATCGCGAGAAGGCCACCCGGGTGATGCTCACCATTCATACCGAGGGGCAGGCACCAGTGGGTATCTATTCCCGCGACGTTGCCGAGACCAAGGCCGCCCAGGTTGTGGACTACGCTCAGCAGAACCAGCATCCGCTGCTCTGCCGCGTGGAACCGGCCTGACCCCGCCCGCTGATCACTATCGGCAGGCGGCGCCAGGGGCGGAGAGGGTAAGGCGCAGGCGATGTCCGCCTGTGCTGCTACGGTCGTAAGCAAGGGGAGTCGACATGCTGAGTCGTGATCTTGAAGTAACCCTCAATCTCGCTTTTCGTGATGCGCGCGCCAAGCGCCACGAATTCATGACCGTCGAGCACTTGCTGCTGGCGCTGCTGGACAATGAGTCCGCCGCCAAGGTGCTGAAGTCCTGTGGTGCCGACATTTCCTCGCTGCGTCGGGACCTCGGCCATTTCGTGGATGAAACCACGCCACTCATTCCCGCCCACGAGACCGAGCGCGAGACGCAGCCCACGCTGGGCTTCCAGCGCGTGTTGCAGCGCGCGGTGTTCCACGTGCAGTCCTCCGGCAAGAAGGAAGTCACCGGCGCCAATGTGCTGGTCGCGATCTTCTCCGAGCAGGAGTCGCAGGCGGTGTATTTCCTCAAGAAGCAGTCGGTCGCCCGTATCGACGTGGTGAACTTCATCTCGCACGGCATCTCCAAGGTGCACGACGACAGCGCGCCCCAGGAGGCGCCGCAGGAGCCGGTGCAGGACGACGAGGCCGGCGGCGACGCCGCGCCCAAGAGCGCGCTGGAAGCCTATGCCAGCAATCTCAACGACATGGCCCGCGCCGGCAAGATCGATCCGCTGGTGGGCCGCGACGAGGAAATCGAGCGCGCCGTGCAGATCCTCTGCCGCCGCCGCAAGAACAACCCGTTGCTCGTGGGCGAGCCCGGCGTCGGCAAGACCGCCATTGCCGAGGGCCTGGCCTGGCTGATCATCGAGGGCAAGGTGCCCGACGCCATCGCCAACAGCGTCGTGTACTCGCTCGACCTCGGCTCGCTGCTCGCCGGCACCAAGTACCGCGGCGACTTCGAGAAGCGCTTCAAGGCGCTGCTCACCGAGCTCAACAAGCAGGAAGGGGCCATCCTCTTCATCGACGAGATCCACACCATCATTGGCGCCGGCGCCGCCAGCGGTGGCGTCATGGATGCCTCCAACCTGATCAAGCCGGTGCTCGCCAACGGCACGCTCAAGTGCATGGGCTCCACTACCTACCAGGAATACCGTGGCATCTTCGAGAAGGATCGCGCGCTGTCGCGCCGCTTCCAGAAGATCGATGTCAAGGAACCGACGGTGGAAGAGACCTACCAGATCCTCAAGGGCCTGAAGTCGCGCTTCGAGGAGCACCATGGCGTGAAGTACGCCGACAAGGCGCTGCAGATCGCCGCGGAACTGGCCGACCGCTACATCAATGAGCGCTTCCTGCCGGACAAGGCGATCGACGTGATCGACGAGGCGGGCGCCTACCAGCGCCTGCAGGTGCCGTCCAAGCGAAAGAAGACCATCGGCGTGTCCGAGATCGAGGAGATCGTGGCCAAGATCGCGCGCATTCCGCCGAAGTCGGTCACCGCCAATGACAAGGAATCGCTCAAGAACCTGGAGCGCGACCTGCGCATGACGGTGTTCGGGCAGGACGAGGCCATCACGGCGCTCTCCGCTGCGATCAAGCTGTCGCGCGCCGGCCTGAAGGCGCCGGAAAAGCCCATCGGCTGCTTCATGTTTGCGGGACCGACAGGTGTGGGCAAGACCGAGGTCACCAAACAGCTCGCGAAGACCTTGGGTATCGAGCTGATACGCTTCGACATGTCCGAGTACATGGAGCGGCATACGGTGTCGCGCCTGATCGGCGCGCCTCCGGGCTATGTCGGCTATGACCAGGGCGGCCTGCTCACCGAGGCCATCACCAAGCACCCGCACTGCGTGCTGCTGATGGACGAGATCGAGAAGGCGCATCCGGAAGTCTTCAACCTGCTGCTGCAGGTGATGGACCATGGCACCCTGACCGACAACAACGGCCGCAAGGCGGACTTCCGCAACGTGATCCTGGTGATGACGACCAATGCCGGCGCCGAGCTGGTCAGCCGCTCCAGCATGGGCTTCACCCAGCAGGACCACAGCACGGACGGCATGGAGATCATGAAGAAGATGTTCACGCCGGAGTTCCGCAACCGCCTGGACGCCATCATCCAGTTCCACCCGCTGGATACGGTGGTGATCGCCAACGTGGTCGACAAGTTCCTGGTGGAGCTGCAGGCCCAGCTGGATGACAAGCACGTGGTGCTGGAGGTGGACGACGAAGCCCGCACCTGGCTGGCGCAGCATGGCTATGACAAGCTGATGGGCGCGCGTCCGATGGCCCGCCTGATTCAGGAGGAGCTGAAGAAGCCGCTGGCCGAGAAGATCCTGTTTGGCGAGCTGGCCGAGCATGGTGGTCATGTGCATGTGAGCGTCGAGAATGATCATCTGGCGCTGCATGTCGAGGAGCGGGAGGCTGAGCCGGCCTGATTGGTTGGTGTTGTTCTGGAAAAGGCCACCCTTCGGGTGGAATTTTTCTTTGTGGTTTCTTTTGGTTTTGGATAGGGGAGATTGAACCGGCTGGATTTTGTAGGTCGGGTTTCAACCCGACGCGCTGTTTTGCTCCTTCCCTTTCCTCCTGCGCATTTTCGGGCGCTGGACGGGACGTGTCCTCGCCTCCGGCAAGAACACATCCCATCCATCACCCAAGACTTTTC
>JAJFBF010000041.1 GCA_020697295.1 Moraxellaceae bacterium
GGGCAACCCGGACCGCGCCTTCGACTTCGCCCAGCTGCCCAACGAGGGCATCGGCCTCGCGCGCCTGGAATTCATCATCAACCGCATGATCGGCGTGCACCCCAAGGCGCTGCTCAACTACGACAAGCTGCCGCGCGACATCAAGGCCTCCGTGGATCTGCGCTGCGCCGGCTATGCCTCGCCGGTGGACTTCTACGTCGAGAAGCTGGTGGAAGGCATCGCCACGCTGGCCGCCGCCTTCTATCCGAAGCGGGTGATCGTGCGCATGTCGGACTTCAAGTCCAACGAGTACGCCAACCTGATCGGCGGCAAGCTCTACGAGCCGGAAGAAGAGAACCCGATGCTGGGCTTCCGTGGCGCGTCGCGCTATATCTCCGACAACTTCCGCGACTGCTTCGACCTTGAAGTGCGCGCGCTGAAGAAGGTGCGCAACGAGATGGGACTGACCAATGTCGAGGTCATGATTCCTTTCGTGCGTACCACCGGCGAAGCCAAGCGCGTGCTGGAGCTGCTGGCCGAGAAGGGGCTGAAGCGCGGCGACAACGGCCTCAAGGTCATCATGATGTGCGAGCTGCCGACCAATGCGCTGCTGGCCGATGAGTTCCTGGAGCACTTCGACGGCTTCTCCATCGGCTCCAACGACCTGACCCAGCTGACCCTGGGCCTGGACCGTGATTCGGGCATCGTCTCGCACCTGTTCGACGAGCGTGACCCGGCCGTGAAGTTCCTGCTGGCCCGTGCCATCCAGGCCTGCAAGAAGGCCGGCAAGTACATCGGCATCTGCGGCCAGGGTCCTTCGGACCACCCGGACCTGGCGAAGTGGCTGATGGACCAGGGCATCGACTCGGTGTCGCTGAACCCGGACTCCGTGCTCGACACCTGGTTCTTCCTGGCCGAGCAGCACGGCGAGTAAGACTTCGGTCGCTCCGGTAAAAAAGGCGGGATTCCCCGCCTTTTTTATTGCCTGCCATTTGCCCCGGCGGCCAAGGCCGCTGTAAACCCGCGCCCTCTCGCGCCGACTTGTACTTGCTCCCTGGCGCCATCAGGGCGGGCATCCTGCCCCTGTGCTGCATCCACCGGCAGCCCTGCCGGCGCGGTGGTTCTGGCGGGGGCGATTACTCCGTATGATGAGGACTGGCGCTTGCTGCGCGTGGTGACCGGAACTTCTCCGGATACCCTGCGGATCATTTTTCCCGGGAGCACCCCATGGCCTTCCACCGGCTGGAAAAGCTCATCAACCTCTTCGACGGTTACCGTCGGGTATTCCAGGTCGATGGCCAGTCGCTGTTGCTCATTCAGCAGGACGGACAGCGCTGGCTGCTGCGCAATCGCTGTCCGCACAAGGACTTTCCGCTGCATACCGGCACCCTCCAGGGCACGCGCCTGCGTTGCGCCTATCATGCGCTGGAGTTCGACCTGGCCCGGGGCGGTCGCTGCGTGCAGTTTCCGCGGCAACGTTGCGCGGAGATGTTCGAACTGGCTTATGACGGCAGCGATATTGGCGTGGACTTGCCGGAGACATCAGGAGGGTAAGGCGCAGAGCGCGCTCTGATCATGCCGGGAAAGGCGGAACAACAAGGAGGGCGCGCGTGTTGACGTACTGAAGTAACGTCAGCGGGATGTGTTCAGGGCGGCGAGGGAGGTGGAGGAGCCCCCGTAAAGGTTCTTGTAGCGGCTCATGACACGCTTCACGTAATCGCGCGTTTCCGTAAAAGGGGGAATGCCACCGTATTTCTTCACGTTGCCTTCGCCGGCATTGTAGGCGGCAAGAGCAAGCTCCAGGGAGTTGTAGCGGTTGAGCAGGTATTTGATGTGCCGGGTGCCGGCGACAATATTTTGCGAGGGATCGTAGGCATCCACCACGGCATACATGCCGGCAGTGGCCGGCATGAGCTGCATCAGCCCCTGGGCGCCGGGCTTGGAGCGAGCCTTGGGATTGAAGCCGGATTCGGTATGGATGATGGCCTTGACGAGGCCCTGGTCCACATTGTGGGCGAGGGCAGCTTCCTTGATGAGGTGGTCGAAGGCATTGCGGTTCTTGCTGAAGCTCGGACGTACCGCGAACTCGTCTTTCCCCCAGTTGCCGTACTTGTGCACGTTGGTGTCGGGGAACCAGCTCACTTTCTCGAGCATCGAGTATTGCTTGAAGCCTTCTCCGCGCGGCTTCTTGCGCTCTGTCACCACATTGGTGAACAGGACATTGCCCTTTTCGTCGCGAAACTTGTAGACGTTACCGGCGAGCGCGGGCAGCGGCAGGCTGCAGGCCAGCACGAGCAGGTAAACGGAGCTACGGGCGAGTACGGTCATTATTCTGGATTCGGGCCGTTTTGGGGATGAGGGGCGGTGAGACCATCTTTTCCTCAACTTCAAGCATAGCGGTAAACCAAGTTAAAACAATCCCTTGGCGGTAGTTCCTGAGAAACAATATCAAAAATCCGACAGTGATAGTCCTTGTCCATTATTCAGCCGGCATGGGCCTTCATGGTAGGGGGGCGGACAGTAGGGGTCGACAGGTCTCGTTCGCTTGAGCCGGTGCTTCTGTCAGCGAAGGCTGGAGGGCCGTATCCCGGGCATGCGCAGGGGGGGAATGCTTTCAGCTCGCTTCTTGGTATCTGGCCATTTTGTAAATGTTCAGGCGGGGCCTGAAGCCAGGGAGCAGGGAGCAGGGAGCAGGGAGCAGGGAGCAGGGGCCAAGCCCGGGACGAGGCCAATTTCGCATGTTCCCGGCAGCTCCCGGCTCCTAGAATGGCTCTGTCCCCCGCGGAGAAAGTCATGGATGACATTCTTTACCTGGTACGGGTCACCGGCCTCGCCACTACGCAATTTCCGCCCCAGCAAATCATTGCCTCCTTTGCCCGGATTTTCTGCCTGACCATACCCGAGGCGGAGTCCAGGCTGGCGAGCCTGCCGCTGGTCGTCCGCGGCAACCTCAGCCATGATCAGGCCGAAAAATACCACCGGGTGTTGATGCGTCTCGGGGTCGAGTGCGAGATCGGCCTGCAGGCGCTGCCGGAAGACGCTTCTCCGGGGCTGGCGGCCTCGGTCGGGGAAGAGGTTTGAGCGGGAGGCACAGACTGGAAATCCGGCCTGCAGGTCGGACTTCAGTTCAACTGAATCACCTTCTCCTCGATCAGTCCCGGGCAAAGCCACGTCGGGCTCTGCCCGAACTGGCGGAGCTTTGTGTCGGGCTGAAGCGCGAGCCACGGAAGGTGGAAGTCAGGGTGGGGGGGCGGGCGACTTGGACGATAATTGACCAGTCGGGGGTGTTCGGGGCTTGCCCAAATCTCTCCGGGAAGGGAGACAGATCCGTGCTCGCCGCCTTGGCGATGCCTCATTTTCTGCGTCACGGAAGGTCGGGAAAGCGTGGAACACACGCACTTTCGTTGTAGGAAGAATGGAAATTAGCCTGTGAGACAACGACCTAGCGCAGGATTCGCCCCCTCCTTTGCAAAGGTATGCACATCGCAGCGCCGAACTTAAGAAGTTACTTTAAGTTGTAGGGGGGTGACTGCCGTCTGCTGTGTTCCACGCGTAAGTTATGCACCCTGTAGGACAAGGTCGTTTTCCCCTTCCTGGCGGCGTCGTGTTAGTGGTCGCAAACCTTCCGCCTGGCGCTGTATAAAAAATAAACTTCTGATTTTATTGAAGATATTTTCACTGCTGAAAAAAGCGGCAAACTGTTGCCAACGCCCGTACGACGCGGCTTTGGCGACCTAAGCCGCACTCTGTACACAGATTTATCCACAGAAAATGTGGACAGAGTTACTTCATGTAATCTGTAAGAAGTTCACAGTTCCACTTGTAAGCACATCACAGTCCTGCCATCCGGGCGGCGACTTCGGCAAGGCGGTGACAATAGCCGGTCTCGTTGTCGTACCAGGCTACCAGCTTGAGCAGTTGCCCCTCCTGGGCATGGGTCAGCACCTTGTCCACCGTGGCCGAGTGGGAGTCTCCACAAAAGTCGGCCGAGACCAGGGGACGGGCCTCGATCGCGAGGATGCCCTGCAGGGTGGAGGCCGCGGCGATCTCAAGGGCGGTGTTCGCGGCGCTGGCCGTGGCATGCCGCTCCAGCCAGAAGGTGCAATCCAGGAGGGAGGCGTTGCTGACCGGGGCACGGATGGCAAACCCCTCCAGCTTTCCCTCGAGCTCGGGCAATACCCGCCCGATCGCCTTGGCAAAGCCGGAGGTGGTCGGGATGAGCGAGAGGCCGGCGGCGCGGCCACGGCGCCAGTCCGGGTGAGCCTGGTCGAGGAGGGCCTGGTCGTTGGTCAGGGCGTGCACGGTGGTGATGAAGCCACGACGGATGCCGAAGGCGGCGTCCACCACGCTGGCCACCGGCGCCAGGCAGTTGGTGGTGCAGGAGGCGGCGGAAGCGGCGCGCGCCTGGCGCAGGTCGTGCAGGCGGTCGTTTACGCCCATGACGATATTGGGGATGCCGTCCACCGGTTGCGAGACCAGGACGCGGGCAGGTCCGGCAGCCAGGAAGGCTTCCGTATCGGCGGCGTCCTTGAGGCGGCCGGTGCAGTCGATGACCAGGTCGACATGGTCGCGCCAGCCCACCCTGGCCGGATCACGCTCGGCGCTGAAGCCCGCCTGGTGGCGGCCGAGTCGCAGGCCGCCATCCCGGGCGGCGGCCTCTTCGCGCCAGCGCCCGTGCACGCTGTCGAAGGCCAGGAGATGGGCCGCTTCCGCCGCATCGAGGGCCGGATCGTTGATATGGGCGATGACCAGGGGGCCGTTGCTGTCGGCGATAAGGCGGGTCACCAGCCTGCCGATACGGCCGAAGCCGTTGATGCCAATCCGGAAGCTCATCTTGCATCCTTATAGAGACCATCTTTCTCCAGCCTAGCCCTGCCGGGTGCGAATGCCACGAGTGCGCGATGACCGCACCTGAATCGCCGCCGCAAGGCAGGCGCCGGGATGGCGGGTTTCATGCCATGATTCGCGCTTTGCCGCCCGCAGGGGCCGGCGTTTCTTGGGCAGGGACATGCTGAACCGGATCTGGCTGGGCTTTTTCCTGATCGCCTTCCTGACGTGCCTGGTGCAAGCCACGCTGGGGGGGCAGCCGGAGATTTTTGCCGCCGTGGTGGAGGCAAGCTTCAAGGCCGCCCGGCTCTCCGTAGAAGTGGCGATCGGCCTCGTGGGATTGCTCTGCCTGTGGCTGGGGCTGTTTCAGGTGGCCGAGCGCGCCGGCCTGATCGGCAAGCTGGCCTGGCTGCTGACGCCGCTGTTCCGCCGCCTGATGCCGGCGGTGCCGGCGGGACATCCCGCCATCGGCGCCGTCACCATGAACCTGGCCGCCAACATGCTGGGCCTCGACAACGCCGCCACCCCCCTTGGCCTCAAGGCCATGCGTGAATTGCAGACGCTGAATCCGGAGCCGGATACCGCGACCGATGCCCAGATCCTCTTCCTGGTGCTGAACACCGCTTCGGTTACCCTGATCCCGGTGACGGTCTTCCTGTACCGCGCCCAGTTCGGCGCCGCCAATCCCGCCAGTGTTTTCCTCCCCATTCTCATTACCGGCATGGCGGGGACCCTGGCCGGGCTGCTGCTGACAGCCTGGATACAAAAGCTCCGGCTCTGGGATCGGGTGGTGCTGGCCTATCTGGCCGGGCTGTCGCTCTTCATGGGCCTGCTCATGGCCTTCGTGGTCAGCGCGCCGCCCGAGTTGCTCGGCGTACGCTCGGCCATGGTGGGCAACCTGCTGCTGCTGGGCACCATCGTGCTCTTCCTGGTGGCGGGCTGGCGCCGCGGCATCGACGTCTATGAAACCTTCGTCACCGGCGCCAAGCAGGGCTTCGAGGTGGCGATTTCCCTGATTCCCTACCTGGTCGCCATGCTGGTGGCCATTGCCGTGTTCCGCGCCAGCGGCGCGCTGGACTCGCTGCTGCAGAGCCTGGCGGCCGTATTCTCCTGGCTGGGCATGAACACTGACTTTGTGCCGGCGTTGCCGACGGCCTTCATGAAATCGCTGTCCGGCTCCGGCGCCCGCGCCATGATGTTGGAGACCTTCCAGCATTATGGCGTGGACTCCTTTCCGGGCCTGGTGGCGGCTATCGTGCAGGGCTCCTCGGAAACCACCTTCTATGTGCTGGCGGTGTACTTTGGCTCGGTCGGCATCCGCCGTGAGCGGCATGCCCTGGCCTGTGGCCTCTTCGCGGACTTTGTCGCCGTGGTGGTGGCCATCCTGGTGGCCTACTGGTTTTTCCACTGAGCGGCTCGTCCCGGGGGAGGGCGCCAGGCCTGGTCTGAGCTGTGCGAAGAGGCCAGCGGCATGCTTTCGGTCAATCCGCCGGACTGGCGAAATCCTGTACAGAGTCATTTCAGCGGCGGTGCACTGTCGCTACAATCGCGGCTTCCCGGAACGAGCGCCTGCGGAGTCAAAGAATGCGTCGCGTGATCTTCAATCAGAAAGGTGGGGTGGGTAAGTCCAGCATCACCGTCAACCTGGCCGCCATCAGCGCCGCGAACGGCAAGCGCACCCTGGTCGTCGACCTGGACCCGCAGTGCAATGCCTCCCAGTACCTGCTGGGTGAGGCGGCGGAGTTCTCGCGTGACAAGCCCGAGCTTTCGCCCAATATCGGCCAGTTCTTTGCGCAGACCCTGTCCTTCAGCCTGAAGGAAAAGCCGATCGCGGAGTACATCCACGCCACCCCGCATGAAAACCTGTTCGTGATCCCGTCCAATCCGGAACTCGGCGAGATCGAGCACCTGCTGGAGAGCAAGCACAAGATCTTCAAGCTGGCCGCAGCGCTCAAGTCGCTGAGCAGCACCTTTGACGCGATCTATATCGATACGCCGCCGGCCTTCAACTTCTATACGTTATCGGCCCTGATCGCGGCCCAGCGCTGCCTGATTCCCTTCGACTGCGACGCGTTTTCGCGCCGGGCGCTCTACACCCTGCTCGAGAATGTGCGGGAAGCCCGTGGCGACCATAACGATGAGCTGGAAGTGGAGGGCATCATCGTCAACCAGTTCCAGTCGCGCGCGAGCCTTCCGGTCAAGCTGGTCGCAGAGCTGCGTGCCGAGGGCCTGCCCATCCTCAATGCCGCGCTGTCCTCGTCGGTCATCATGAAGGAATCGCACGAGCGGGCGTTGCCCCTGCTGCACCTCGCACCCCGGCACAAGCTGACCGAGGAGTATGTGGCGTTGTTCCATGAGCTGAACCCGGCCTGAGCGTCAGCCTGTTGCCCATGAAAAAGCCGCCTTCGGGCGGCTTTTTCATGCAGGGCGAGTAGCTATTCGCCCTGGCGGACGCGCTTGAACTCGGCGAGGGTGCGCAGGCGCGCGGCGCCATGATCGACCATGGGCGGAGGGTAGGCGCTGAAGAGCGAGGCCTGGCCGCGGCCGTGGGGCTCGTGGACGTCGCCGTCGAAGTCGCGCAGCTCCGCCACGTACTCGCGGATGAAGCGGCCGTCCGGGTCGAACTTCCGACCCTGGGTCACGGGATTGAAAATCCGGAAGTAGGGCGCCGCGTCATTGCCGGTGGAGGCCGACCACTGCCAGCCGCCGTTGTTGGCGGCGAGGTCACCATCGATTAGCTGCTGCATGAAGAATTTCTCGCCCCAGCGCCAGTCGATGAACAGGTCTTTGGTCAGGAACATGGCGACGATCATGCGCAGGCGGTTGTGCATCCAGCCCGTCTGCCGGAGCTGGCGCATGGCCGCGTCGACTATGGGAAAGCCGGTGCGGCCCTCGCACCAGAGCTGGAACTCGGCTTCGTCATGACGCCATTGCAGGGGGCCGGTTTCGAGCCGGAACGGCCGATGCTGGCTGACGCGTGGCCAGCCCACGAGGACGTGCTTGTAGAAATCGCGCCAGCCAAGCTCGGAAATCCACGTATCGATACCCTTGCTGTCGCCGCGGCGCGCGCGCTGGAGGAGGGCGGCGTGCAGGCACTGGCGTGGCGATACGACGCCGGCGGCCAGGTAGGGCGAGAGCCGGCTGGTGCCGTCCTCGCCCGGAAAGTCGCGACCGCTGTCATAGCGCGCCATGGTGGTGTCGGCAAATCGGGCGAGGCGGGCAAGGGCGGCGCTTTCGCCCGCCGGCCACCATTGGCGAGCGATGCCGGGATCGACCGGCGACGCATGGCCGGCCACGGTGGCCGGCAGCGGGTCGCTGGTCGTGAACAGGCCCTTGCGCCGGCGGGGGGCAGGCCGCGGGGCGGCGCCGGCGATGTCGAGGCGTTGCAGCCAGATGCGCTTGAAGGGGGTGAATACGGAGTAGAAGGTGCCATCCCCCTTGAGGAGCGTGCCGGGTGGAACCAGGCATTGGTCCTCGTGCAGGTGGAAGGTGATGCCCTGCGCATCGAGTGCGGTGGTGACCGCCGCATCCCGCCGGGCTTCGTTGAACTCGTACTGGCGATTGGCATGGACTTCCGCGATGCCATGCGCTTGCGCCAGCGCGGCCAGTGCCGTCGGCAATCGCGCAAAGTCCGGCACCTGCAGCAGCAGTAGCGGAATATTGAGCTTGGTGAGGTCTGCCTGCAGGGTGTGCAGGCAGCGCAGCTCGAAGTCCACGCGCACGCCGGCGACATCGTGCGCGGCCCATTGCCCGGGCGTGACCGCATAGACGCAGGCCACTTCGGCCTTGCTGTCGGCGCAGGCGGCGAGCAGGGCGGTGTTGTCGGTGCAGCGCAGGTCGGCGCGCAACCAGACCAGATGGCGTGTCACGGGCGCCGCTCCATGCGGCGTTCGTGGCGACGGCGCCAGGCCTGCACGCCGCGGCGGATGCTTTCCAGGTCCTGGAAGATCTCCACGCCTTCAACGGAGCGCCGGCTGCCGCGCAGCGAACTGCCGCCCCCCCAGATCTCCACCGTCATGGGCAGGCGGAAGCGGACCTCCTCGAGGAATTCGATGGCCTTGCTCGCCGGATAGGAGGCGCTGAAGGACAGCGCCACGATATCGATGCGGTTTTTCTGCACGCCCTGGACAATCTCGCGCACCGGCATGAGCGTTCCGAAGCAGACGGCATCGACGCTGTCCAGGCGGAGCAGGGCTTCCACCATGAGCATGCCCAGGGAGTGGTTCTCCTCGGGAGGGGTGGTGATCAGCACGCGCGGCGGATTGACGGCGGGGCGCAGGCCGGCAATGGCGTTGCGGATCAGGTTCTGCACCTGTTCGGTGTAGACATGTTCCTCGTGGATCTCGATGATCCCGCGCATCCAGGCATCGCCGACAATGGGGCTGGCGTACTGCAGGAAGTCCAGGATGAAGGACTGCAGGCCCATCTTGATGAGCTGATGGGAGAGGTAGTCGCGGATCTGGTGCATGTCGCCGCTCTTCAGCGTGGCGATCAGCTCCTTCTCGATTTCCGGCGCCGATTCCAGCGTCGTCGAGTAGCGCGAGCGCAGCAGGTTCTCAAGATCGGGAATGTCGAGGCCGATGATCTTGCCGGGACGGAAGCCGTTGTCGATCAGGCGGCGCAGCAGGCGCAGCTTGCTGATCTGGTCCTGGGGATAGATGCGGTCGCCCTGTTCATCCCGTTCCGGGTGCGGGAAGGCATAGCGCCTCTCCCACATGCGCAGCAGTTCCTTTGACACGCCCGTCTCGCGCTCCACTGCCTGGATCGGCAGCCTCAGTTCGGTATTGATGTCCGGCATGATCTCAACCCTCTGCGTGTCCAGGCCCGGAGGGAACCTGGAGTTTCTTTTTCAGTTGCTTCATGAACCAGCCCAGCACGGGCAGCTTCTCGTAAAGCTCTTCGGCGGCGTCCCAGTAGTCGCGGTGGCGGCTGATGCGCCCGTCGTCGGCGAAGACCAGGTGCGTGCTGCCGTGCAGGCAAAGACTTCGGCGGCCGCTCCGGAAATGCATGTTCCAGATCAGGAAGGCCTGCCGGCCCTCGCAAACCGTCCCGGTGATATCGAAGCGCGGCTGCTCGAGGGTCTCGAACATGTGCTCGTAGACCGCGCGCAGCCGGGCGCGGGAATGGAGTTCCTGGAAGGGATCCTTGAAGTAGGCATCCTCGACATAGAATTCGGGCAGCCGTGAAAGACTGGCCGGGCTCAGGGTCTGGTACCAGGCCACGAGGGCCTGCAGGGATTCGCTGTTCATGGCTGCTCCGCGACCTTGGCCAGCAGCGCGAAGCGCAGCCGGTAGGGCAGGCGGCGCAGGAAGCGCAACCAGCCGGTGAAACGCTTGGGGAAGTGGATCTCGAAGTCGCCCGCTTCCATCCCGCGCACGATCTCCTGCGCCGCCTGCGCCGGCGTCAGCAAGGCCGGCATGTGGAAGTCGTTCTGCTGCGTGAGCGGGGTGTCGACAAAGCCAGGGTTGATGAGGTGCACGGCGAGGCCGCGCGGATGCACATCCAGGTACAGCGCTTCGCAGAAATTGATGAGGGCGGCCTTGGTGGGGCCATAGACCAGCGACTTGGGCAGACCGGTATAGCCGGCGACGCTGCCGATCAGGCTGACCGCTCCTTCGCCCCGGGCCAGCAGCGCGGGCAGCACCGTGGCGACGCCGGTCATGGCGGCGGTGACATTGGTGCCGACCATTTCCGCGATCAGTTCGGGCGTCAGGGTCCAGGCACGCACCGGCCGGTAGGCGGCGGCACAGAAGATGAAGTGGTCGATGCCCTGCCAGTCCTGCGCGAGCTGCGCGGCGGCCGTGGTCCAGGCCTGGTTGTCGTTGACGTCGAAGGGCAGCACCCGCACGCGCGCCGGCGCCCGGGCGGCGAGGGCATCGAGCTTGCCGGTGCTGCGCGCGCTGACGGCGACGCGCGCACCCTGGTCGATCAGCGCCTCGGCGAGCGCGGCGCCAATGCCGGAGCTGGCGCCGACGATCCAGACGCGGCGGTCCTGCCAGTTCCCGATACGGGGATTCAGGCTCATTGGCTCGCCTCCACGCGTCGGAAGAAGAGGGTGACATCGCCCAGGTGCAGGCCGAACTTGGACATTTCGGTTCGGTTCACCAGGGTGTCGCGGTCGTGCAGGTACATCCAGTCGTTCATCTTCACGTGATAGACCTTGCCGTCCACCGGCAGCGCCAGCGTGTAGCGCCACTGCAGCGCGGACCCGTTGGCGCGGCCCTCGGCTTCGCCCACGACATCATCGGCGCGGCCGGTGTAGCGGCCATCGGGATGGGCGGTCAGGCGCCAGATGCGCGTTTGCTTGCTGCCGTCGTCATAGACGAAGTATTCCTCCAGGACGCCTTCATTGCCTTTCCAGCTGCCGCGCAGGTCGACGGTGAAGCGCTTGACGACCTTGCCGGAGCGGTCCTGGAACTGGCCCCAGGCCTGGACCTTGCCATTGAAATACTGGCGCAGGTCGAGGGCCGGCTGAGTGTCCCGGTAATCCTCGATCCGCGCGCTGCAGCCGGCAATCAGGGCCAGCGTCAGTACCAGCAGTAACTTGCGCATGGGGGTGTCCTCAGTAGGTCATCAATACCTGGCAGACATCGGTGCGCCGGGACAGGAAGCCGGCCTCGCAATAACAAAGATAGAAGCGCCAGATGCGGATGAAGGCGTCATCGAAGCCCTGCGCGCGGATCGCCGGGATCTGCGCCTCGAAGCTCTCGCGCCACAGGCGCAGGGTACGCGCGTAGTCGAGCCCGAAATCGTGGTAGTCGAGCAGGTCCAGGCCGCCGTTCCGGATTTCCTGCTTCAATATTTCCGGCGAGGGCAGCATGCCGCCCGGGAATATGTACTGCTGGATGAAGTCGGTGCCGCGCTGGTAGTCCTCGAAGCGCTCGTCGGCGATGGTGATGGTCTGCACCGCGGCCTTGCCGCCCGGCTTGAGGGACTTGCGCAGGGTATTGAAATAGGTCGGCCAGTAATCCTTGCCGACGGCCTCGAGCATCTCGATCGAGACGATGGCATCGAAGCGGCCCTCGAGATCACGGTAGTCGAGGAAGCTGAAATGCGTGCGCCCTTCGGCCGGCGTTCCCCGCACGCGCTCGCGTGCCCAGGTCAGCTGCTCCTGCGAGAGCGAGATGCCGGTCACGTAGCAGCCACGCGCCGCGGCGCGTTCGGCCAGGCCGCCCCAGCCGCAGCCGATCTCGAGCAGATGGTCGCCGCGGCCGACCTCGAGCCGGTCGAGCAGGCGGTCGTATTTGGCATGCTGCGCCTGCTCCAGCGTTTCCTGCTCGTCGCGGAACAGCGCCGAGGAATAGGTCATGGACCGATCCAGCCACAGCTTGTAGAAATCGTTGCCGATATCGTAGTGGGCGTGGATGTTCTTCTTGCTGCCGGCACGGGTGTTGCGGTTCATCAGGTGGCGCAGGCGATAGAGCAGGGTGCCCCAGAAGCTGCCGTGCAGCGCCTGCTCCAGGATGTCCTGGTTGGCGAGGGCCAGCATCAGCAGGGCCAGCAGGTCGGGAGTGTCCAGCTTGTGGTCGCGATAGCTCTCGGCCACACCGATGTCGCCGCTTTTGAGGATGGCGGCGCAGGCCGACCAGTCGTTGATCTGCAGCGTGGCCTCGGGCCCCGGCAGGTCGCCGCGGAATACCAGGGTTTCGCCACCCGGGATGGACACGTGGAGCTTGCCGGCGCGAAGGCCTTCCAGCAGGCGCAGGAAGCTGCGCGCCAGCGCGGGCATGCCACGGAGTTCGGTAGGGGGGCTGACAACGATGGTCATCGCGAGATCTCCTGATGGGGCGGAAGCGGTTTCGTGTGGAATCGGGTGCCTTTCAGCCAGAGCTTCAGGGCCTGCCAGTGGATGCGCACCACCACCAGCACGGTTGCCCAGCCCAGCCCGGCGGCGGTGCGCAGAAGCGGGCCACTGGCGAGCGGCCGTGCCTCGCCGGTGATGGCGGTCATGAGGGTGGGCTGGTCCTTGATCCAGTAATCGATGCGGACCGTGCGCCGTTGCGCTTCCAGCCGGAAGCGGAAGCGGTACTCGCCCTCGACGTCGAAGAACGGCGAGACATGGAATACCTTTTGCGCGCGCAGGTCAGTGTCAGCGGCGATGACGCCATTCCCGGGCGCAGTCAGCAGGTAGCAGTGGCGCTCGCCAAAGGTGTTGCGCACCTCGCAGAGGACGGCACGCAGCTGCGCGTCGCGATCCTCGCAAAACCAGAAGCTCACGGGATTGAAGACAAAGCCCAGCATGCGCGGTTGCGCCTGCAGCCAGATTTCGCCGTCGGCGACGACGCCAAAACGCGCCAGGATGTCGCGCACCCAGGCGTCGCCCGCGCGGCCGTCGCCATGGTCGGCATCGTGGAAGCTGAACAGGTTGAAGCGGTTGAGGCTGAACAGGCGCTGCTTCAGTTCCGCTTTCCGGCTCAGGGGGAAGCAGATGAAGAAGGCCGGATAGCGGAAATGGTGGCGGTGCGGCAGGAGCCGCGTATGCACCACCGTGCCCCGGTACAGCCAGGATTCAGACATGGGGCACCCACGGCACGTTGGCGCCCAGCAGCTGCGCCACCTTCATGCCGGCCTTGAGGCCGTCCTCGTGGAAGCCATAGGTGGCCCAGGCGCCGCAGAAATAGACGCGGTCCAGGCCCTGGATGGAGGCCAGCCTGGCCTGCGCGGCATAGGCGGACTGGTCGAGTTGCGGATGGGCATATTCGATGCGGGCGATGACGTGCTCCGGCGAGGGCGGGGCCGGAGGATTCAGCGTCACGAACACGTCCGAGCGGAATGGCAGCGGTTGCAGGCGGTTCAGCCAGTAGGTCACGGCCACCGGGCGGTGGGCGCCGCTGTCGCCCCGGCTGTAGTAGTTCCAGGCGGACCAGGCCTTGCGCCGCTGCGGCATCATCGTGGCGTCGGTATGCAGCCAGGCAGTGTTGGGCAGGAAGCGGATGCCGGCCAGCACCTCGCGTTCCTCGGGGCGGGCATCCTGGAGCATGGCCAGGGACTGGTCGGTATGAGTCGCCAGCACCACGCGATCGAAGCGCTCCTCGCCCCGGGCGCTGGTAACCACGACGCCCTCGTCCGTGCGCGTCACGGCCGTCACGGGGCAGGACAGGCGCACGTCGCCGAGCAGGCGCAGCATGGCCGCCACGTATTCACGCGAGCCGTTGCGAATGGACTTCCATTGCGGTCGGTCGAAAATCTGCAGCAGCCCGTGGTTCTGGCAGAATTGCAGGAAGGTTTCCGCCGGAAAGGCCTCCATGCCCTGCAGGGGCGTGGACCAGATGGCGGCCCCCATGGGATAGAGATACCACTGGCGGAATTCCTGGCTGTAGCCTTGCTCGTCCAGCAACTGACCCAGGGTCCGGGCATGGCGGCGGGAGTCGGCAAGCAGTGCATCGGCACTACGGTTGAAGCGCAGGATGTCGCGTACCATGCGCCAGAAACCGGGGCGCACCAGGTTGCGGGGCTGGGCGAAGAGGGTGCCGAGGTCGCTGCCGGCCCACTCCAGGTCCTCGCCCGGCAAGCTCACCGAGAACGTCATCTCGCTGGCGGGCGTGTCAATGCCCAGCAGCGCAAAGAGCTGGATGAGGTTGGGGTAGGTGCGGTCGTTGTGGACCAGGAAGCCGGTGTCCACCGGATGGGTGATTCCGTCCAGGGTGACATCCACCGTATTGCTGTGGCCACCGGCATAGCCGGCGGCTTCGTACAGGACGACTTCATGGTGGGGGGCCAGCAGCCAGGCGGCCCCCAGTCCGGCGATCCCGGACCCGACAACGGCAATGCGCATGTTTAACTCCTCTTGCAGCTAGTACGGACAGACGCTTCGCCTGGATGCACCCGGCGGATTTGATTCGGGTAAAACGCAGGGGTCGTGCACGAATGTCCAGTACAGGGGCTCTTGTGCGGACTGAATGTCCTGTACAAGACGCCTGATCTGTATTGAACAGTAGGGGCATACTGTCCCACTACGTACTACACAAACAGGTATTTTGTCCTATGAAAGGAGGCATTCCACTGCTACGGAAATAGCCGGTAACAGCGCTGCTGGGGGCTGGATTTTTCAACTTATGTATTTGTTTTAAATGAAAATTATGGAGGAATTGGCATGGCGATGCTGCACCCGGACCTGGCGCCCGCAATGGCGCTGCTGCCGTCCAACCGGCCGCTTGTCCTACTCACGCGGCACTCCGTGCGGGAGATGGCCCCCAACGGCATCGCCAGCTATGACCTGCCGCTGACCGAGGAAGGGGTGCGCCTGGCGGAGGAATGGGGGGCACAACTGCCCTGGACACTGCACGGGCTGCATTCCAGTCCGGTGGGCCGCTGCGTCGACACGGCCTCGGCCATCGCCCGTGGCGCCGGACGCTCCGGCCTGGACATCCGCACCACCTTCAATCTGGTCGAGCCGGGCTGCTATGTGCATGCGCTCGGCCATGTCGGCCCGCTGTTCCTGCAACTGGGGCCGCTGGCCTTCGCCAACCGCCACTTCCGCGAGGATCTGCAGGGCATCCTCACGCCCGAGCAGGGGGGCGCCAAGTTGCTGCGTCACCTGCAGGAGGAACTGGGTCCACCCGGCTCGCTCACCGTGCACGTGACCCACGACACCATCCTTGCCGCCTTTATCTATCACCTGATGGGGCGGAGCTCCCTGCAGGAAGATGACTGGCCGTGGATGCTGGAGGGCGCCTGGCTCTGGTTCGATGATCCCGATACCGTGTGCTGGATATGGCGCGGCGCGCTTGGCCGGCGCAATATCGCGCCCTGGCGCGCCCACCTCGACGCGCTCCCGGGCCTGGCCTGATCTTTTTTCCGGAACTTCCATGACTGCCGCACTCAGTATCCGCAACCTCACCAAGACCTACGGCAATGGCGTGGAGGCCCTGCGTGGCATCAGCCTCGACGTGCAGCGCGGCGACTTCTTCGCCCTGCTGGGCCCCAATGGCGCCGGCAAGTCCACCACCATCGGCATCGTGAGTTCGCTGGTCCGCAAGAGCGCCGGTTCCGTGCAGGTGTTTGGACATGACATCGACACCGAATTGTCCCTGGCCAAGCAGGAACTCGGCGTAGTCCCGCAGGAATTCAATTTCGGGATGTTCGAGAAGGTCATCGACATCGTCGCCACCCAGGCCGGCTATTACGGTATTCCGCGCAAGCTTGCCTACGAGCGCGCCGAGCAGTACCTGGAGCAGCTCGGCCTGTGGGAGAAGCGCAACCAGATGGCGCGCAACCTCTCCGGCGGCATGAAGCGACGGCTCATGATCGCCCGCGCCCTCGTGCACCGCCCCGGCCTGCTCATCCTCGACGAGCCCACCGCCGGCGTGGATATCGAGCTGCGCCGCTCCATGTGGGAGTTCCTCGCCCGGATCAATCGCGAGGGCACGACCATCATCCTGACCACGCACTATCTGGAGGAGGCCGAGAGCCTCTGCCGGTCCATCGCCATCATCGACCACGGCCTGCTGGTCGAGAACACCGACATGAAGTCGCTGCTTGCCAAGCTGCACCGCGAGACCTTCATCCTCGACCTGCGCGAGCCCCTGCTCGCGGCGCCGGTGCTGGCGGGCTATCCGCTGCGCCTGGTCAACGCCACCACCCTCGAGGTGGACGTGGAGAAGACGCAGTCGCTCAACGACGTGTTCATGCAGCTCAATGCCCAGGGCGTCAGCGTGATCAGCATGCGCAACAAGTCCAACCGCCTCGAGGAGCTGTTCGTTTCGCTGGTGGACAAGAACCTGCGCCCGGGCGCGGCCGCGACGGGAGGAAAGTGAGATGACCCGCCAGCAACAACTGGTCGCGCTGCAGACCATCGTCATCAAGGAAATCCGCCGCTTCATGCGCATCTGGCTGCAGACCCTGCTGCCGCCGGCCATCACCATGACCCTGTATTTCGTGATCTTTGGCCACCTGGTGGGCAGCCGCATCGGCGACATGGGCGGCTTCAACTACATGCAGTACATCGTGCCCGGCCTGATCATGATGGCGGTCATCACCAACTCCTATGCCAACGTCGTGTCGAGCTTCTACAGCGCGAAATTCCAGCGCAGCGTGGAGGAAGTACTGGTGTCGCCGGTGCCCAACGCCGTCCTGCTGGTGGGCGTGACCCTGGGCGGGGTGGCGCGCGGCATCGCGGTGGGCCTGATCGTGACGCTGCTGTCGCTGTTCTTTACCGACCTCGCGCTGAACCACGTCTTTGTGGTCGTCTATACGGTGGTGATGACGGCGACGCTGTTCTCGCTGGGCGGCTTCATCAATGCCGTCTATGCCAAGTCGTTTGACGACATCAATATCGTGCCGACCTTCATCCTGACGCCGCTGACATACCTGGGCGGCGTGTTTTATTCCATGGACCTGCTGTCGCCGTTCTGGCAGGGCGTGTCGCTGCTGAATCCCATCGTCTACATGGTGAACGCCTTCCGCTACGGCATCCTGGGCGTCAGCGACGTCAATGTCTGGTTCTCGCTGGGCATGATCACGCTGCTCTCGGCCGCGCTTTTCGCGTACGCGCTACGCCTGCTCGACCGCGGCACCGGCCTGCGCGAATAAGGAGGCGATGATGACCAGCGACAAGCTCCTGCTCGGGCAGGCCACCGACTACCCGCAGCGCTACGCGCCCGGCGTGCTCTTTCCCATCGCCCGCCGCCAGGGGCGCGAGGCGCTGGGCCTGGGCGAGGGCGCGTTGCCGTTTACTGGCGTGGACATCTGGACGCACTACGAGGTGTCCTGGCTGGACGCCCGCGGCAAACCCCGGGTGGCGGTGGCCGAGATCCGCGTGCCGGCCAGCTCGCCCAGCCTGATCGAATCCAAGTCGCTGAAGCTGTATTTCAACTCGCTCAATTTCGAGCGCTTCGGGGAGGCGGCGGCGTTCACCCGCCTGGTCGAGGCGGACCTGTCCGCTGCCGCCGGCGCGCCGGTGACGATGGCGCTGCAGCCGGCGTCGGCGGAGGGAGAGGGCTTTGCCGGACTCCCGGGAGACTGCCTGGATGAGCTGGAGATCGCCTGCGAGGCCTTCGAGGTGGAGCCCGGCCTCCTGCGCGCCGACCCCGGCAGGGTGGTGACCGAGACCCTCCACACCCATCTGCTGCGCAGCCGCTGCCCGGTCACGCACCAGCCGGACTGGGCCAGCGTGATGATCGCCTACAGCGGCCCCGCCCTGGACCGGGAGGGCCTGCTGGCCTACCTGGTGTCGTATCGCAATCAGTCGGACTTCCATGAACAGTGCGTGGAGCGCATCTTCCTGGACATCCAGTCGCGCTGCCGCCCCGCCAGCCTGACGGTCTACGCCCGTTATACCCGCCGCGGCGGACTCGACATCAACCCCTTCCGCAGTACCGAATCCGACGGGCCCCCGGCGGCCCGGCAGCGGCGGCAGTAGTCAGCCACCGTGCCGCCCCTCCACCGGAAGCGTGACTCCGCCCCTTCTTGCGGGGGGGAATCGCCCCTTCGGGCCAGCTTCGTGAACGCATTGGCCGTTTGCCGACTTGCCAAGGCCGGGGCGGGCTCCGCACAATCCGCAGCGCCTGACATTGATAGCAAGGACCGTTCATGACTACGTATTTCGCCATGCCGCTGGCCCAGCCTGTGCAGCAGGGCATCGATGAGCTGCTAAAGAACCTCGACACCCGCGTCAGCGCACCCCAGCATGACCTGCATACCCGCGTCAGTATCGATTTGTCTGACGACACCCTGCGGATCTGCGTCGAGGAGATGATGGCCCGCTTCCAGGGAGGGGAAAGCGCCGGCATCCTGCACACCCTGCTCAGCATCCTCAAGAGCACCTCGCACATGCTGATCCGGCAGATGCTGGGCAAGGGCAGCAACGATGACGTGAACCGCATGGCGAAGTACTTGCGCGACCGTCGCCACGTGCTCAATGGCGCGCTGTTGTTTGGCTTTCCCATGCCCGCCGAACTGGCGTCCCGCTTCGCCACCACCTTTGCCGCCATCCGTGCCGGCCAGGGTGAGCAGCACCGGGCCGAGCTGACCCGGATCATGCTGACTTTCGCCGACATGGCCGTGGAGCGCTTCTACGATGATTTCGTGGCTCCCATGGATCTGGGCTTCCTCAAGCGCAAGGGTTCCGACCTGGGGCGCGCCACCATCCTCAAGGGTTGCCATGTGGCGGTGAACAAGCTCTTCCCGCACCTTGACCAGAAGGACCTGGAGATCTTCGCCGACTACTTCGACAGCTTGCTGGTCAGTGCCTGACCTGCGCGGCAATTGACCGAAGTGGCCGCGCGGCTTGTCCCCGCGGCCGTTTACTTGGCCTCGCGCCGCCTTGATCATTGCGCGTCCCCGCCCCGAGGTGCCCATGACGACCTATTTCGCCTTTCGCGCTTCCCCCGAGCTGAGCGAGTCCAGCCACCGGCTGATGGAAAATTTCGAGAAAGGGGTGCACGAGTCGCAAAGCACCCTGTTCGTGAAGGTGGCTCAGCTGTTTGCCGACGAGATCGTCGATGCCCTGCTGCTCAATCTTGTGCGCAACTCCTCCAACCAAGCCAATGCCCATACCCTGGAAAATTTCGCGGGCATCATCAAGAGCACCGTCAACACGCTGATCAAGCAGGTGCTGGGCAAGATGAGCAACGAGGACCTGCGGCCGCTGTCGGGTTATATCCGCAAGCGCCGCATGGATCTTGTGGTGAATGGAGAAACCCATGACCACATCGTGTTCGAGACGCCGGCGGACTTTCATGCGCGTTTTCGCGCCGTGCTGGAGAAGGGGCTGCAGGGCGAGCTGGACCAGGTTGAGCTGCTGGCCTGCATGGACGTGTTCCATGAGCTGTCCCTGACCGCCTTCTATGATGAGGCCCTGCAGCAGGTCAAGCTGGGCTTTATCGGCCGCAAGGTGGCCGACCTGGGGGGGGCGGCCATCCGCAAGGGCTCCCATTCGGCCTCACGTCGGTCGATCCAGCATATGCACGCAGAGGATATGAAGCACTTTTCCCAGTATTTCCTGGGCATGTTGATCACGGTCTGATCCCGCCACCGGCTGGCGTTTCGTCCTTATGAAAGGCGGAGTGAAAACTTCGCCTTTTTTATTGCCTGTGCGCAGCGCATGAGTGAGTCCGGGCAGGGGGGCCATTCTTCATCATGGCTTGGAAGTATTTGGCGATCGTGGCTTCTCCCGGCGACCTGATCGGGCGGCGAGGGCCAAGCCACAGGAAGTGGGGCGCAGGAAAGGACGCGCTGAACGCCTCGCGGCTATCGACATGATCGGGCCACAGGCTCTCAGGAGGAGCAGCTGATCTCGAGGTGGCGGCCCCACTCCGGGGGCAGCGCGGCATAGTGCCCGAACTCCGGCTGCTCGGCGAAAGGCTCGCGCAAAATCCGGCGCAGGGTCTCGATCTCGCTGTAGTCGCCGGCCTCGGCCTTGTCGATGGCGGTTTGCGCAAGGTAATTGCGCAGGATGTACTTGGGATTGACCGCCTGCATGCGCGCCGCGCGCTCCCTGTCATCGCTGTTTTCCGCCACCAGGCGTTGGCGATAGCGCGCATGCCAGGCATCAAAGCCGTCGCGGTCGACGAAATCATCGCGCAGGGCCGGCTTCTCGTCCTCCAGGCGCAGTCCGCCGAGGCCGCGGAAGCTGCGCGTGTAGTCGGCGCCACTGCGCGCCAGCAGGTCGAGGAAATCCACCACGAGTTCGCGATCGCCGGGCTGTTCGCCGCGCAGGCCCAGCTTGTCATGCAAGCCTTGCGAGTAGGCGGCCAGGAACACAGCCTGATAGCCCTGCAGGGCCTCGACGAGGACGTCCCGCTCGACCAGGTCGGAGAGTGCGTGGGCCAGGGCGTTGAGATTCCACAGGCCTACCGAGGGCTGCTGGTTCCACGCATAGCGGCCCTGATGGTCACTGTGGTTGCAGACAAAGCCGGGTTCGTAGGCGTCGAGGAAGCCGAAGGGGCCGTAGTCGAAAGTGGCGCCCGTGATGGAAAAGTTGTCGGTATTCATCACGCCATGGGCAAAGCCGACCAGTTGCCATTGCGCCATCAGGCAGGCGGTGCGACGCACGATCTCGCGGAAGAAGTCGCCGTAGCGGTCCTGGCCAGCTGCACATTCTGGGAAGTGATACGTGATGATGAAGTCGGCCAGCGTGCGCAGCAGCTCGGGCTGGCGGCTGTGATACAGCCACTCAAGATGGCCGAAGCGGATATGGGTGTCGGCCACGCGCAGCAGCATGGCGCCTAGCTCGAACTTCTCCCGCTGCACCGGTTCCTCGGAGCCGACGATGCAAAGGGCGCGCGTGCTGGCGATGCCGAGGTGGTGCATGGCTTCCGAGCCCAGGTATTCGCGAATGCAGGAGCGCAGCACGGCACGGCCATCCCCGAAGCGGGAGTAGGGGGTCTGGCCCGCCCCCTTGAGGTGAAGGTCCCAGGTTTCGCCTCGGCTGTTGACGACTTCACCGAGCAGGAGGCCGCGGCCATCGCCGAGCTCCGGGTTGTACACGCCGAACTGGTGTCCGGTGTACTTCATGGCGAGAGGGGCGCTGCCCGGCAGGGGCCGGTGGCCGCCGAAGTACTCGATGAATTCGGGTTGCTGCGCACACGCCGGGTCCAGGTCGAGCAGGGCGGCGACGTCAGGATTGAAGGCGACGAGGCGGGGGCGGGCAAGGCCCCGCGGTTGCACGCGCGAATAAAGGCTGGCGGGCAGGCGGGCAAAGCGGTTGTCGAAGTGCAGGGAGTCGAGGCTGGCCATGGCAATCCTCCGGGCGGTGCATGAGACTGGCTAAAAGCCGGTGGCAACTCAAGTCCACAGTTGCGCCGGTATCTTAAGGTTTAGGGTGATGGGGCCGGGCCTCTGGAGGGGAAGGGCGAAAAAGGCGGGAGGGCAACAAAAAAAAGGCCGGCAAAGCCGGCCTTTTTCGGACGCGCTGCCGGTCAGGCAGCGGCGGCCTCGGCGACCAGCGAGCGCAGGCGCTTGCGCTGGTCCTTGAGGCGGCGCTCGATCTCGCGGAAGCGGTCGCGGAAGGCGGCGTCGTTCCACTTCTGCTGGAACTCGGCCTTCTTCTGGGTGAACTCTTCTTCCTTCACCTTGGCCCATTCCTGCAAGGAGGCGGAGAACATCTCGTATTCCTTTGCCATGCGCGCCTTGAGGGCCTCGACATCGGCCTTGCGCGACTGGCGGCGCTCGAGCTGCCTTTCGGCGCGGCGGAACTGCATGGTGAGCTCGGCTTTCTGGATGGCGAAATCAGAGCAGCGTTTCAGTTTTTTGGTCAGGCCCACCCAGGACAGGGACAGCACCAGCCACTTTGTGGGGTCGTACTGGTACCACTTGACGCCGTTGCGGTAGTCGTACTGGAAGATGTGGTGATAGTTGTGATAGCCCTCGCCCCAGGTGAGCAGCGCCAGCACCGGGTTGTCACGGGCGGTGTTTTCGTCGGTGTAGGGACGGGTACCCCACATGTGGCAGAGGGAGTTGATGAAGAAGGTGAAGTGGTGGCTGGCGACCAGGCGCAGCAGGCCGCCGAGCAGGAACACGCCCCACAGGTCGCCCAGCATCCAGCCCAGGGCCAGCGGCAGGCCGATGTTCATGATCAGCACGATGGGCAGGTAGTAGTTGTGCTGGAACATCACGATCTTGTCGTTCAGCAGGTCGTTGGCATTGCTGAAGTTGGGCTTGCCGGTCTCGTAGTTGCGCAGCATCCAGCCGATGTGGGCGAACCAGAAGCCACGATTGATGGAGTAGGGGTCGCCATCGACTTCATCGACATGGCGATGGTGGGTGCGATGGCTGGAGGCCCAGATCAGGATGCTGTTCTGGATGGCCATGCCGCCGAAGAGCATGAAGAAGATCTTTACGGACCAGTGGGCCTCGTAGGCGCGGTGCGCCCACAGGCGATGGTAGCCGCCGGTGATGGACAGGCCGTTGCAGGCCAGCAGCACGGCAAAGCTCACCCAGGCCGCAACACTGAAGTCGGCGAAGTAGGCATATAACGGAATCAGGAGGGCGGCGGCGATCGGCGTGGCGGTCAGCACGATGGCGGCAAGCCAGTTAATGGGGGGGCGTTCGGCGACGGTGGTCGTCATCGGGAATTGTCCTCATTTGTAAACGCTTGTTCATTATACGGAGTTGCAGGGCTTGGGGCGATTGCTCCGGCTTAAAATCGGCCGGTTTTCTGTCGGGTTTTCATTAAAGGCCTAATCTGACTGGCTTAAATGACCACCCCGGTATCGAGGCGCGAGGCGCGTTCCGGCGAAGCCTTGGGGCATTGGGTGGATAGCGTGAACAACAGTTTACCCAGCGCCGCGACATGGGTGCCGACCAGGGGCTTGCCCGTTGTCAGCAGGGACACCGAGGTGTCGCGCTGGGGGTCGGCCCAGCAGAAAATATTGGTCAGGCCCAGGTGGCCGAAGGCCTTGCGGGTCATGGGGCCGTACATGCCGACCGGGCTGTTGCCCAGCATCATGCCCATGGAATAGCGCATGGGGATGAGCAGGGAGCGGTCCAGCTCGGGCTTGCCGACCTCGATCAGGGCGCGCTTGATGGTCATTGGCTTGAAAATCTGCTTGTCCCCGTAGCGGCCGCCGTCCAGGAGCATCTGGAAGAAGCGGCCCGCCTCCTCGGCGGTGGCGTAGATGTTGCCCGCCGGGCAGATGGTGTCCATGAAGCGCGGGTCGTTGGTCATGTTCACCGCCAGCTCGAGGTCGCCGCCCAGGATGTGCTGGATATACATGTTGGCGGGGCCGACGGGCTTGAGGCCGGTATTGTAGTTGACCGCCGCCAGCGGGCGGTCCTGCTCGGGCAGGCCATAGTTGAAGAAGCGCATACCCATGGGGTCGCCCACGGCCTCGCGCAGGAATTCGCGTACGTTCTTTCCGGTCACGCGCTCGATGATCTCGCCAAAAATGTAGCCGGCGGTGAGGGCATGGTAGGCCACGCGGTGGCCGGAGGGCGAAACCGGGCGGGCCTTGTAGAGTTCGCCAAGGACGGCCTCGAGGTCATAGAGCATCTCGGGATCGAAGCCGTCGCTGATCTTGGGAATGCCGCCACGATGCGAGAGCAGGTGATAGATGGTGGCGTTCTTCTTGCCGTTGACCCCGTACTCCGGGATGTAGTGGCTGATCGGGTCCAGCAGGTCGATCTCGCCACGCTCGTCCAGGAGGTGGATGAGCATGGCGGTGATGGCCTTGGAGGCCGAGAACAGGCAAACGGGAGTGTCGGGAGTGGCCAGCACCTTGGGGGTGTCGCGCCGGTCCTCGGGGCCGTTGCCGCTGGCATGGCCAATGGCGCGGTTGATGACGATCTTGCCTTCGCGGCGCAGGCAGAAGGTGATGGCCGGGGAGATGCCGGTCTTGTAAAGGCCCTCGACAGCCGCCCAGATATTTTCGACCTGACCATGGCGGAAGCCGGCAGCCTCGGGAGCGGTTTCGCTGTCGAAGTCGACGGTGGTGACGCTGCCGAGGTCAGCGGGAACGTGGCATGTATTCGTTGAAAACAGCTTCAAGTCGATCTCTCTGGGCAGGGCCGGGGTATCGGGTTGGATGTTACAAGACGGACGTTAGCACGGCCGTCTCAAATGGGGCCAGCCATCGGCCGGCCTGAAAAAGTATGCGAAACGCCGGTTCCGCCGGATTTTCGGGTCGGTGCGGCCGCCTGCAGCCAAGGCCCGGCGACGGCCATTACCGGGGCTCCGCCTTGAGCGCGCTGGCGCCTGGCCTGCTTTCAGCGAGCAGGACTGGCCGCCTCTGCCAGGCGGGCGACATCCGCCAGGACCTCGTCGGCATGGCGGGCGGTATCCACATCCGGATAGTGATAGACGATGGTGCCTTCGGGATCAATAAGGAATGTTTCCCGGCTGGCGTAACGCAGGGGGCCGATGCCGCGCAGGACGCCCATGGCCCGGGCCAGCTCGTGCCGGGTGTCGGCCAGCAGGGGATAGGGCAGTTGCAGGCGGCTGGCGAAGGCCTTGTGCGAGGCGACCCCGTCGACGCTGGCGCCCACGACCATGACGCGGGCCTTGCGCAGTTCGGGCCAGCGGTCGCGGAAGGCCATGGCTTCCCGGGTGCAGCCCGGGGTGTCGTCCCTGGGATAGAAGTAGAGCGCCACCCACTGGCCCCGGAACTCGGCCAGGGTGCGCAATTTGCCGTCCTGGTCCGGCATGCGCAGCCCGGGGGCGGGCGTGCCCACCCACTTGCCGGCGGCGTGGCTGAGCGGGGACAGGGCCAGCAAGGCCAGCAGGGTCAGCTTCAGCAAGATGCGCATGACGGGTACTCCCGGGGTGGCAGGTACCGGGGCGCTGCCCTGCCCCGGGCTGGAGTCACTGGCTGGACCAGGCTTGGTCCTACCACTTGATGTACTGGTCTTCCACGAAGCCGGGCAGGCCCGTGACCGGGATGATACGGCCATCCACGCGCAGTTCGCCGTCGAAGCGCCCGAAGAGCTGGCGGAACTTGCTGGCGACAATGCCGGCGTTCAATTGTTCGCGATGCAGGCCGAGTCCGGTGAAGCGAAGTTCGACCTGGCCGTCGTCGGACCAGACGCGCCAGGGCTGGAGGATGTCGTCCTCGGAGAACTCGAAGCGGGTGAGGTTGACCTTGATGAGCTTGCCATCTACCCAGACGCAGTTCTCGGTAAAGCTGGTCTCGTTGACGCCGCAGGACAGGTTGATGCCAAGGCGGTGCTCGCCGCTCATGCCGGAGAAGCAGGCCCAGTTCCAGAACGTCTCGCGGCGCATGAAGCCGGTGGAGAAGTCGTGGTGGCCCAGCGAGCGCAGCTCGCCCAGGTCGAAGCGCTGGCCTTTCCATTGCAGCATGCCCTGCACCGTGAGGCAGGCGGTCTTGTTGGTGTAGACCCAGCCGGTGTAGCCGATGCGGGTGCAGAGCGACATGGGCTCGAAGCCGGCCTCGGGCATGACGGCATCGAGGTAGAAGTCATCGCCGATGCGGATGGTCATGGACTTGCGCCGGGGCGAGCCCTCGTAGCGCATGGTGATGTCGGCATCCCGGAAGCGGAAGCGGCTTTCGCCCTCGACCGGGTTGTCGGCCATGGTCATGCCGAAGCCGAGGGGGCTGCGCAGGGAGCGCGAGAAGAGCTCGCCGGTCTCGAGGTCGTAGACATAGACGAAGGCGGCGCCGGCATAGCGCAGGTGGGCGAGGGCGCAGCCGCAGACGAAGCGGCCGTTGGTGACGCCGAAGTACTGGAATTCCTTGAAGCCCACCCAGTCCGAGAAAATGTTCGCCTTCTTGCCAAAGGGCGAGTGCAGGCGGAAGTCCTTGCGGTTGATGTGGCGCAGGGAGCCGTCGAAATAGCCGAAGCGAGGCTGTCCGTTGACGATGAGGGGAGCGGTGGCCGCAAGGCTGTGGGCGGGAAGCGTCATGGAGTGTCGTGGATCCGGGGCCAAAGGGGAGGGGTGATGAAGCCGCGCGTGACCTCCCGGCCACTGGCCAGGCCGACTACGGCCGCTGCCCGATTATCGGCAGCGGCCCGCCAGGCCTCAACCAGAACCGGCGCGGAGACCGGTTCACCAATGAGGACAGTCGCCGGCGTGGCGGTCAGGTCGACGGGCGCCAGCCAGTGTTCCCGGGGCAGGCGTAGCCAGCGCAGTTCATGCGCGTCGAAGTGGCGCTGGAAGGTATCGGCGGGCATCCACCAGCCGGTGAGGTGGCCGGGCGCCGCCTGGGCCGGCGCCCAGTCTGCCGGCGGTGCGTCGGCCGGATAGAACAGGCGGCCGCGCAGCAGGCAGACCGGCCGGGGCGCGGGCAGGGCCAGCGCCGTCAGCAGGCGGCGTGCCTCCGGACGTTCGCCCAAGGGCAGTTGGTGCTGCAGCAGATGGGCGAGCTTGATATCCAGACGGTCCTTGAGACCCGGGCCGACCCAGCTGGAGGCGGCGCCCCCCCGGGCGATGCCCAGGTAGAACTTCACGGCGACCTCCCAGTGCTGCACTTCGCCGCTGGCACGCTCTTCCACCAGGAAATCGAATTCACCCAGGGTGCGCTTGTCGTGGCGGACCGGCAGGCCATGGTGGAGGCGGCGGTAAAGGGGATTGCCGGGCCAGGCCAGCCAGCAATCGAGCAGGCTCTCAAAATAGCTGCCGAGGCGACCGGGGCGGCGGGACAGGGCCTCCTGCAGGGGCGCGGGATCGCGATCGAGGGTGGCGAGCCAGTCCTGGCTGGCGGCCCAGGCAGCCTGGCCCCAGGCGGCGTCCAGCCAGCGCACGGCGGTATCGGTGGGCTGCAGCAGGGGAGGACTGGCGAGGACCCAGGCGAGGTCGCGTACCAGGGGGTGGCGCCATCGACGCCAGGCGGACTCATCAATGGCGGTCATGCCGTCGCTCCCTGCGAAAGCCGGGGCATCCAGGCGGGCGTGAAGTTCAGCCCTGGGCGGCTTCGAGGATCTTCGCGAAATCGCCG